>NZ_JARKVQ010000007.1:0-161298 GCF_029946565.1 Iodidimonas sp. MBR-22 | reverse complement strand
TGTTGTCGCCCGTTGACTTCGAAGCCAGACAGCAGAAACTGAAAGAGGCAGGTGTCTAGAAAACGTGGGGCATCTCAGTTCTCATACTTTCACCCAAGGCCGGCGGTGTAGGACTTACGATCACCGCCGCCAACAACGTGATCCATCTATCCCGCTGGTGGAACCCAGCTGTCGAAGATCAGGCAACGGATCGGGCCTACCGGATCGGTCAGACAAAGCCGGTAACAATCCATATCCCAATGGCTGTCCATCCTGATGAAGCGATTGGACCTTCAAGCTTCGACCAACGGCTCGATGCCCTCATGGAGCGTAAACGCTCCATGAGCAGGGGGCTGCTTATGCCACCCGAGAGTGATCGTGACGCTGATGACCTGCTTTCGGATGTTCTCGATGGAAGAAAAACCGGCAGCGATGAAGGCGCCGAATTTGCACTTTCTTCAACTCCTTCTTCCTCGGACGGCCAGGCGATTGATGTCACATATGCAGTACCCGATAAGTCTGAGGCAGAGTCACAGGTCAGCCAAGAGGATACAGCAGACGTTGCGCCTGAAGTTCCTGTCGCTGCAGAACCCGCTCCCGAAGCAACAGTACCCGCTTCCCGGAGACCCGTCTTATCGGTCCGAACACCAGTCGAGGCCGCCGAAGCTCGCACACCCAGTGTTCAGCGTGTGGTTTACGAACAATATGGGCCGCGTGACTGGACGATCTTTGAGCAATTCGTCCGCGAAGCCAGAATCGAGCGCCTCGAAATCCAGGATCCCTACTGCTGTGCGGACGAGCAGGCTCGGGGACGCCTGCTAAATTTCGTCAGTCGGTTCTCTGAACTCGCTGCGAAGCTTGATGAAGTCCGGATAGTGACCTTCGATGCGGACTCGGTCGATAAACGAATGGCGGAAACCAATGGCGATCAGCGTTCCGATCTTGAAAACCGCTGGAAAAACAGGATCGGATCGATTCCTCTGCATCTGGCCCAGTGTTCCCGCCGCTCGAGAGGCGATTTGCATGACCGCTTTGTAAGAGCGCAACTAGACAATGGCGACGCCGTCATATGGGATTTAGGACGGGGAATCGACGGAGTTATGAGCTCCAAATGGTCATGTGTCGTCAATGCCTTTCACGACAAGAGCTCGGCTAGCATCGGATTGCGGGGACATCGTTTGCAGAAAACAGGCGTTTCCCGACTTGTATAATATCTGGTAATCCCCCCTGTGATTAAGGGGGTTTAAAAATAGAATTTTCTCGGCACTATGCATGAGGAGATTTTGAATGAAGACCAGCCGATACAGTGAAGCGCAGATTCTTTCGATTTTGCGTCAGGCGGAAGGCGGCGCGCCGGTGGCGCAGTTGTGCCGCGAGCATGGCATGAGCGATGCCTCTTTTTACAAATGGCGAGCGAAATATGGGGGCATGGATGCGTCCATGATCAGCCGGATGAAGGCGCTGGAGGACGAGAACCGGCGTCTGAAACGGATGTATGCGGACCTGAGCATGCAGAACGATCTGATCAAGGAGGCCCTTGGAAAAAAGTAGATCGGCCGTTGGAGCGCTGTAAATCAGGCGCAGATCGGCGGCCACGAATTTGCGGTCCTTCCAGGCGCAGACGTTCAGAGAATGGCGCACCAGATGCAGTGAGCCATTGGAACGCCATTGGTTCGAGAGACAATGGCGAACACAAGTCTGAACCGTGGCCTCCGGGAAGGCGGCGGTGATGGCGTCAGGAAAGCCCTTCAGCCCGTCCACGACCGCGATCAAACAGCAAAAACTGAAAGAGACCGGTGTCTAAGCCGACCCGTTGATTCATCGCGCATCTCCTCCGCGCATAATAGCCAACTCGCGCCTTCTCAATATCTTTTGGTTGCTCTATACTAAAGGAATATTGTCCTGAGGGGGGGCGGAACATCTCATGTCCGATCCTAGGTTGCACCGCCTTTTCAATCGTGCGCGCATCGATGATCGACAGATCAACGAACTGATCGGCCTCGCGCACGGCATCACCGCCGATGGCACCGTCAATCAGGCAGAGGCCGAATTTCTCCGCAAATGGCTTGCTGCAAATACCGCCGTATCGGACAATCCAGTCGTCGCCACCCTTTTCTCCCGCGTCAATGAGATGCTGATCGACGGCGATCTCGACCCCGAGGAATCACAAGACCTTCTTGAGACATTGCGACGGTTTTCGGCCGGCGATTTCGAACTCGGCGAAGTGCTAAAGGCGACGCGCCTGCCGATTGACACGCCCCAGCCCGAAATTGCATTCGAAGGCAGTCGATTCTGTTTCACTGGCACCTTCGCCTTCGGCAGCCGACGCGACTGCGAGGCGGCGGTTCTGGAACGCGGCGGGGAAGCGGGCTCGCTCGTGCGGTCAACCCACTATCTCGTCATCGGCGTTTATGCAACCGATGCCTGGGCGAATTCCTCCTTCGGCCGGAAGATCGAGAAAGCTGTTGGCTGGAGGACCAAAGGCGCACCGATCTCGATTCTGAGCGAGGAACACTGGGTGGCAAATTTGTAACCGTCGCCGGACGCACTCTCTTGCGTGGCGGCCCGAATTTGTCCCCCCGCGGGACTAAATGTCCGAGATTTGCCCTAAAACCCCACAGATAAGGTCCAAGGCTTTTGCAGCCTTGCCCGAAAAGTGTTTATTTTCAAGGGGAAAATGGTGCCCACAGCGAGATTCGAACTCGCGACCTCTCCCTTACCAAGGGAGTGCTCTACCCCTGAGCCATGTGGGCATCTGATTTCGTCAGCGGGCTTTTGCCACAGCCTGCGCCCCGGCGCAACCCTATCGCTGCACTTGCGGTGATTTCTTTCTGCGCTTATTCTGCCCCCATGATCAAAACACCAAAAAACCCTCAAAAAAATCGCCAACAGCCCTATGGGCCCGAGGCCATGGCTGCCGCGCAAAAAAGAGCGACAGAAAAGCAACAGCGTTTGGCACAGGCGCTGAAGGCCAATTTGGCCCGGCGTAAGCAACAGGCCCGCGCCCGAGATGGGGAAAGCCCCGGCCACGATGATCAGATCGGGGGTTAGGGGCAGCCCATTAAGCTTTGTTGTCCCAGCTTTGCAGCTTGCGATAAAGGGTTGAGGGCGATACTTCGAGCCTGCCCGCCGCCCGGGTGATATTGCCATCGCACAGGGCAATCGCCCGGCGAATCGCCCGCTCTTCCGTCATCGCCAAGGGCTCGATCTCCACCGCGCCCTCGGCCTTGCCTGCGCCGCTTTGCGGGCTTGATGGCTGATCCATGGCGATCATCGGGGCCATGTCATCCAATCGGCCGGCATTTTCATTCTTTAATGTCTGTTCTTTTAAAGCCTGAGCCTTTTGCAGGGATTCCTGCAAGGAGCGCGACAACATCGGCTGTTCCAGCACCACCCCATCATAAAGCACCACGGCGGTATGGATCACATTGCGCAATTCCCGTACATTGCCCGGCCAATCATAGCCCAACATGCAGGTTTCGGCTTCTTCGGTGAAGCGCTCGAAGGATTTACCTTCTTCCCGCGACAGTTCGTGCAGAAAGCTGCGGGCGAGGCCGATGATATCGGTGCCACGCTCGCGCAAGGGCGGCAGATCAATGGGGATCACATGCAGGCGATAGAATAAATCCTCCCGCATCCGGCCTGCGGCCACTTCGCGCATGGGATCGCGATTGGTGGCGCAGATGATCCGCACATCCACCTTGCGGGTTTCATCCGAGCCCAAAGGCTGCACCACTCCGGTTTGCAAAAAGCGCAGGAGCTTGGCCTGCAAAGCCAGATCCATTTCGCAGATTTCATCGAGAAACAGCGTGCCCCCATGGGCTTTGACGGCGGCCCCTTCCCGGTCGGCGGTGGCCCCGGTAAAAGCCCCCTTTTTATGGCCGAAAATCTCGCTTTCAATCAAATCGCTGGGCAGGGCCGCCATATTGAGAACGATATAGGGAGCATGACGCCTCGGCGAATGGCGATGGAGCGCCATGGCGCACAGCTCTTTGCCGGTTCCCGATTCGCCGGAGATAAACACACTGGCCCGGGATGGCGCGGCGCTTTTGATCATCCGATAAACCGCCTGCATCGGCAGGCTTTTGCCCACAAAATCACCAAAGCCCCGATCTTGAAAGCTTTCTTCATAGCGCTTGACCAGATTAGCCAAACGCCAGTTTTCAAGGGCATTGCGCATGGTGATAACAAGGCGTTCGGCATCAAAGGGCTTGACCAGAAAATCAGTCGCCCCGGCACGCATCGCCTGCACCGCCACCGAAACCGAGCCATGGGCGGTGATCACCACCACCGGCGGTCGCGGCGCACGTTCAGGCAATTCGGCTAAAAGAGACAGGCCATCGCCATCGGGTAAATTGAGATCGAGCAGAATAAGATCAGGCATGGCGCGCCCCAGCGCCGCTTTGGCTTCGGCCAAAGATCCGGCGATCACCGTGCGCGCATCAAGGCGGCCAAGATAAGCCGCATAGGTTTGCGCCAGGCTCGGGCTATCTTCAACGATCAGAATATCAAGCGCTTCTGTTTCGATCATGGCCATCACGAATTCATTACAATTCTTTCTATTAACCGATCGCAAACCTGTTTGTCTCACCATCATTCATCATAGTCACAATCAAGGGGCCTCAGTGCCATGGCTGAGGAGATCACGACCAAGGACCGGCGCACCCATCCCCGCCGCTCTGTCATCTGGATGGGAACCCTCAAAGTCGGAGATTTCAGCTTCTCCTGCCGGGTTCTCGATCTGTCTTTGGCCGGTGCCCGCATCAAGCTGGCCTTGCCCCTCAAACGCAATGCGGCGGTCACATTATCCATCACCCGCTGCGGCGATCTGCCTGCCGAAATCAGTTGGCACAAGGATGACAGGCTGGGCCTTAATTTCACCATCCCGGCGGCCGAGGTCCGCAGGCTTTTGGGGCCATCGGCGGTGAGCAGTCTGGGGCTTGACGTCTCCCAACACAATGAGCAAAACTGAAAATCCGCTGTGTCCTCCCCTCATCCCGGCCTTCATCCCAGCCTGAGACACATCAGATTGGCCGGGGGCGGTCTATGAAAGAGCCTGTTCTTGCCGCATCTTGCTTATGTTAATGGCCACTATGCCCCGCATCAAATGGCCAGCCTTTCGATCGAGGATCGGGCCACCCAGTTTTCCGATGGGGTTTATGAGGTTTGCCTTTATCTCAATGGCCATGGGGTGGATTTCACCGCCCATATGGACAGGCTGGATCGATCCCTTGCCGCTTTATCCATCCCCGCCCCCATGGGGCGCCGGGCCATGGCTTTGGTGATGGATCGCCTGCTGATCCGCAATCGCCTGCGCACCGCCAGCCTTTATCTGCAAATCAGCCGGGGCGTGGCGCCGCGCGATCATGCTTTTCCCAAACCCGCCCCTGCGCCATCCCTGATCATGACCGCCAAGCGCTTTGATTGCGCTGCCCTGAAACGCCAGCAGGCCAAAGGCATTGCGGTGATCAGCACCCCCGATCTGCGCTGGAAACGCTGCGATATCAAATCCGTTTCCCTGCTGGGCAATGTGCTGGCAAAGCAGGCGGCCCGACAAAAAGGCGCGGGCGAAGGCTGGATGGTGGATGCCGATGGCCTGATCACCGAAGGCGCATCATCGAGCGCCTTCATCATCGATCAGGCGGGCTGCCTGCGCATCCGTGAGCTGGCCGCCGATATTCTGCCCAGCATCACCCGGCAAGCGGTGCTTGATATTGCAGCACAGCAAAAGATCACCATCGATCACCGCGCCTTCAGCCTCGATGAGGCGAAATCCGCCAAAGAAGCCTTTATCGCTTCAACCACCGCCGGGGTGACCCCGGTGATTTCGCTGGATGATCAGATGATCGGCCATGGCCAACCGGGGCCGATCACCCAAGCCATCATCAGCCGCCATTGGGATCATATGCAGGCGTTTTTCGATCAGCCTGCGCGGGCGCCTTCGGCGTCCAGAATGGCACAAAGCCCGGCCCGATAATCAGGATAGGCGAGATCGACCCCCAATTCATCATGGATCAGCCGATTGGCCACCCGCTTGTTATCAGCGTAAAAACTGCGTGCCATGGGCGAAAGCTGCGCCTGTTCAAAAGGAATTTCCGGGATCGGGCCCAGCCCCAGAAGATCAGCGGCAAAAGCCGTTACATCGCTGGAGGCTGCGGGCAGATCATCACACACATTATACACCGCCCCCGCCCGTGGCCGGGCCATGGAGGCCATCAGAACCTGCGCGATATCCTCCACATGAATACGGGAAAACACCTGCCCCGGCTTTGCGATTCTTTGGGCCCGGCCCGCCCGCAAAGCATCAAAAGGGCTGCGCCCGGGGCCATAGATCCCGGCCAGTCGAAACACATGAACGGGCAAGCCTTGGCCATCCGCGCCCCTAAGCCCAAACCAGGCCTGTTCCGCCAGAACCCGGCGGCCCCCCCGATCCGTGGCGGGGGTGGGGGCTGTTGTTTCATCCACCCAGCCGCCCTGATGATCGCCATAAACCCCGGTGGTGGATAAATAGCCCAGCCAGCGCACAACCCCTGACGGGCGGGAGCCGACATCGGCCAAATGCGCGCCATGATGGCGCAAAACAGGATCGTTTCCCCCGGCTTCCAGCCCATCATCGAGATCATCATTGAAGGGCGGCACCGATGACAACACGAAACCGGCAGCCAGAAGGGCGGCCAGGCCCCGATCGTCCATCGGCTTTGTGCCATCAAACAAATGCGCCTCATAGCCCATGGCGATAAGTTCAGCGCAGCCCTCAATCGTGCGGGCCGTGCCGGCAATCGTCCAGCCCTGCCTCTTTAGCCGCGCCGCCAGCGCCCGGGCGCTATAGCCAAGCCCGAAGCAAAAAAGCCTTTCATCCGCCATATCGACCTGCCATTTTATTGATCATGATGAACCACACCCCTTTTTTGGCACAGAACTGGCGCTTTTGCATCCTTGTGCCGCTGATTTTCACATTGATTTTGCTGGCCCTGCTGGCAGGCGGCCTGATGGTCAAGCCTGCACAAGCCCAGCAGGATGGCAGGATCGATGAAATGCCCCTTGATCAGCGCCCCGGCAAATCCGTGCCCCGTGGCCCCCGCGCCCTTTCCAATGATCCCATGATGGATGATCCCCTGGAGCCGCTTTTGATGCCGGATTATCAAAGCGTGACCGATGCCGAGACCAGAGCCCAGGCCAAACGCTATCATGATTGTATGCGCCAGGCCCTGAAAGCCCCCGATCAGGCGCGGATCGAAGCGATGGCGTGGCTATCGGATGGGGCGAGCATCCCGGCGCTCCATTGTCTTGCCAGTGCTTTGGTCAATCTGGGGGATTATGATGCGGCGGCGCAAAATTTCACATCATTGGCCGATCAGATGCGCACCGGGCGCGGGGTGACCTATAATATCATGGCGGCGGATGATCCCTATAGCCTTTTGGCCGGGATTTATGGCCAATTGGGCAATGCGCTGTTATTGGGCGATCATCCCGCCCGGGCCTATACCGCCTTTTCTCAAGCGCTTGCCGAAGCCCCGGAGCAAAGCACGCGGCTTATTTATCTGCTTTTGCTGGATCGCGCCCGATCTTTAGGTTTGCTCGAGGATTATGAAGCAGCCATCACCGATCTGGAAAAAGCGCAAGACATCGCAGGCTGGCAGGCCGATATCGCCCTTTATCTGGCCAGTGCCCATCGCGCTTTGGGCGAGCTTGAACCCGCGCTGGATGCCGCCCTACAGGCTGTGGAAATGGACCCCGAAAACCCCACCGCCCGGCTGGAACGCGGCAATATCCAGATGCTGATGGGCAAAGAAAGCCTTGCCCGCAGCGATTGGAACGCCATCATCGAACGCTGGCCATCCAGCCCGGCAGCAGCGGCCGCCCGGGCCAATCTTGCGGCTTTGGGCGAACCGGAAGCCCTGTCACCTTATGATCCGGCAGTTGATGAGGTGGTGGGTGCCCCCCCAAATAACTGAAACAGATTGTGGATCATGCTTTGAAAATCTGCGGCTTGCAGCAAGGCGCAGAGCAGGTTAAACCGCTCATCTATGTCAGTCTTGGTCAAAATTTGTGGCGTATCATCCATTGCCGCCCTTGATGCTGCCGCTGAAGGCGGGGCGGCTTGGGTTGGTTTTGTGTTTTTCCCCCCCTCGCCACGCTATGTGGATGCCCGGCTGGCCCGGGATCTGGCCGATTATGCCCGGGGCAAGGGGCTGGAAACCGTCGGCGTTTATGTTGATCCCGATGATCATCTGCTGAAAGAAACCGCTGTCGCCGTTGATTGGGTGCAATTGCATGGCACCGAAAGCCCCGAACGGGCAATGGCCATCCGCCGCATTTTCGCCAGAAAAATTATCAAAGCAATCCCCATCAGTGCGGCAAACGATATCCGCTTGGCCGATGCCTATGAACAGGCCGCCCAGATGATCCTGTTTGATGCAAAGCCCCCCCGGGGCCATAAATTACCCGGTGGCAATGGCCATTCTTTTGAATGGAGCCTTTTGCGCGATTATCGATCATCCTTGCCCTGGATGCTTTCAGGCGGCCTTGATCGCGATAATCTGGAAGCGGCGGTGGCCGCCAGCGGGGCTTTGATCGCCGATGTATCCTCTGGCATTGAAACCGCGCCGGGGGTCAAAAGCGTTGAGAAAATCACTGACTTTTTAAGGCTAGCCCGCCAATTAAACAGGCCCGAACACAGTTCAAAGGAGCATTCCGCGTGACCCAGGACAGGGCCAATCGGCCCAACAGCTTTCGCACCGGGCCAGATGATGATGGCCATTTCGGGCGTTTTGGCGGCCGTTATGTTGCCGAAACACTGATGCCTTTGATTTTGGATGTTGAAAAAGCCTGGGCGGCGGCGCGCATCGATCCCAGTTTTCTCGAAGAGATGGATGATCTGCTGCGCCATTATGTGGGCCGCCCCAGCCCGCTTTATTATGCCGAGCGGCTGACCGAGCATTTAGGCGGCGCCAAAATTTATATGAAGCGCGATGAGCTCAATCATACCGGCGCGCACAAGATCAATCATGCCATCGGCCAGATTTTGCTGGCCCGGCGCATGGGGAAAACCCGCATCATCGCAGAAACCGGGGCCGGGCAGCATGGGGTGGCCACCGCCACCGTGGCCGCCCGCTTTGGGCTGCCCTGCACGGTGTTCATGGGGGCAAAGGATATCGAACGGCAAAAGCCCAATGTGTTTCGCATGCGGCTTTTGGGGGCCGAGGTGCGCCCCTGCCATTCCGGCTCTGCCACATTAAAAGATGCGATGAACGAAGCCCTGCGCGACTGGGTAGCGCATGTGGAGGATACTTTTTATGTGATCGGCACCGTAGCCGGGCCGCATCCTTATCCTGAAATGGTCCGCACCTTTCAATCGGTGATGGGCCATGAAGCCCGCGAGCAGATCCTTGATCGCGAAGGCCGCCTGCCCGATAGCCTTGTGGCCTGCATCGGCGGCGGCTCCAATGCCATCGGCCTGTTTCATGCTTTTCTCGATGATCCCGATGTGGCCGCCTATGCTGTGGAAGCGGCGGGCAAGGGCCTTGAAACCGGCGAACATGCCGCCGCCATCGCCGGGGGCAAGCCCGGGGTTTTGCATGGCAATCGCACCTATCTTTTGCAGGATGACGATGGCCAGATCACCGAAGCCCATTCGATTTCCGCCGGTCTCGATTATCCCGGCATCGGCCCCGAACATGCCTGGCTTTCAGAAAGCGGCCGGGTGAGCTATGTTTCGGCCACCGATCGCGAAGCCCTTGATGCCTTTCAGCTTTGCGCCCGGCTCGAAGGCATTTTGCCGGCTTTGGAGCCCAGCCATGCTTTGGCCCATGTGATCCGCATGGCCCCGGATCTGCCGAAAGATCATCTGATCATCATGAATATGTGCGGCCGGGGCGATAAGGATATTTTCACCATCGCCGATGCTTTGGGAGTGGAGCTGTGAAGAGCCGCCTTGATCAACGTTTCCAATCCCTGAAAGAGCAAAAGCGCGGGGGTCTGATCACCTTCATCACCGCTGGCGATCCCGATCCGGACACCAGCGCCCGGCTTTTGGCGCGGCTGCCCGCCGCCGGGGCCGATATCATTGAATTGGGGATGCCGTTCAGCGATCCCATGGCCGATGGCCCGGCCATTCAGGAGTCAAGCCTGCGCGCCCTGGAAGCCGGGATGACCCTGCGTAAAACCCTTAAAATGGTTGAGGATTTCCGAGGCAGCGATCAGGATACCCCGATCATTTTGATGGGATATTTCAACCCGATCATGGCTTTTGGGGTGGATGCCTTTATCGAGGAAGCCGCCCGGGTGGGTGTGGATGGCCTGATCCTTGTGGATCTGCCCCCCGAAGAAGATCGCGAAGTGCGGGAACCGGCGGCAGCGGTGGGCATGGCGCTGATCCGCCTTGCCACCCCCACCACCGATGCCGGGCGCTTGCCCCGGGTTTTGGAAAATGCGGCGGGGTTCATTTATTATGTCTCGATTGCCGGGGTAACCGGCACCGCGCAGGCAAAACCCGAAATGATCGATGAGGCGCTTGCCGCCATTCGCGCCGCCATGCATAAAACGGGCAATCTGCCGTTGGCGGTGGGCTTTGGCATCAAAACCGCCGATGATGTGCGCCGCTTCACCCAAAGCGCCGATGCCGCCGTGGTGGGTTCGGCCATCGTGCAGGAAATCAAGGCGCATCTTGATGATGAAGGCCGGGCCAAAGCCACATTGCTGGACGCCGTGACCGATTTTGTGCACAGTCTGGCCATGGGGACGCGCCCCCAAGCCGATGACCGATCCTGAATACTGATGCGATGCCGATCTTTTGGGCCGGGAGCTGAATGATGAACTGGTTGACCGATTATGTGAAACCGCGCTTGTCGAAGGTGATCAGAAAAAGAGAATCACCCGATAATCTGTGGCATAAATGCAAATCCTGCGGTCAGATGATCTTTCATCGCGATTATGTGGCGGCGCTGAAGGTTTGCTCGAATTGTGATTTCCATGATCGCATCGGCCCCAAGGATCGCTTTGATGCCCTGTTTGATGAAAGCCGTTACGAACTTTTGAAGCTGCCTGCGGTGAAAGACGATCCCCTGAAATTCCGCGATACAAGGCGCTATACGGATCGCTTGAAGGAAGCCCGCAATGCCTCGGGCGATCAGGATGCCGTGCAGCTTGCCAAGGGGTCATTGGGCGGCGTGACCTCGGTGATTTTGGTGCAGAATTTCTTCTTCATGGGTGGCTCCATGGGGATGGCCGTGGGCGAAGCCATCGTCCGCGCTGCCGAAGAAGCCATTGCCAGCAAAGCCCCGCTCATTTTGTTTTCGGCAGCGGGCGGCGCCCGGATGCAGGAAGGGATTTTATCCCTGATGCAGATGCCGCGCACCACCGTGGCGGTGGATATGGTCAAAGAAGCGGGCCTGCCTTATATCGTCGTTCTTACCGATCCCACCACCGGCGGGGTGACGGCATCCTATGCCATGCTTGGGGATGTGCATATTGCCGAGCCGGGGGCGCTGATCGGTTTTGCCGGGCAAAGGGTGATCGAGCAAACCATCCGCGAAAAATTGCCCGAAGGCTTTCAGCGGGCGGAATATCTGCTGGATCATGGCATGGTGGATATGGTGGTTCATCGCCACGAAATGCGCGCCACTTTGCGCAGGCTGGTTTCTTTGCTGATGGAAAAGCACCGCCCCGTTCTCAATGATGCCGTGCAATAATCCCCTGTTCCATAACAGCAAGGGGAAAACGGGGTGAGCCCATCACGACAATCGGTGGAACAGGCGCTGGGGCGCCTTGGTGCCCTGCATCCCAAGGTCATTGATCTGTCTTTGGGGCGGATCATCGATCTGTTGGGAAAGCTGGGCAATCCCCATCTCAGCCTGCCGCCGGTTTTGCATGTGGCGGGCACCAATGGCAAGGGATCGGTGGTGGCCACCTGCCGGGCCATGGCCGAAGCCGCGGGCTTGCGCGTTCATAGCTATATTTCGCCGCATCTGGTGCGCTTTAACGAACGCATCCGCATTCAGGGCCGCCTCATTGATGATGAGACTTTGGTGGCTTTGCTCGATGAGGTGGAACAGGCCAATGCGGGCGCCCCCATTACCTTTTTTGAAATCACCACGGCGGCGGCTTTTCTGGCTTTTGCGCGGGTGCCCGCCGATCTGTGCCTTTTGGAAGTGGGCTTAGGCGGGCGTCTGGATGCCACCAATGTGATCGATCGCCCCGCCGCCATTGCCATCACCCCCATATCCCTTGATCACCAGTCTTTTCTGGGCAATCGTCTGGATCAGATCGCGACGGAAAAGGCGGGGATCATCAAGCCCCATGTGCCCGCGATCTTTGGCCCGCAAACCGCGCAGGCGGCGGCTGTTTTGCAACAAACGGCCCAAAGCCTGTCGGCCCCTTATCAGATTTATGGGCGCGATTGGCGCGCAGCCCTGCATAAAGATAAAGCCGGGGTGATGAAGCTGCTTTATCAGGATCAAAAAGATCGGCTGGAATTGCCCGCGCCCATTTTACACGGCCCGCATCAGGCGGCCAATGCCGGGATCGCCATCGCCCTTTTGCGCGCACAGCAGGCGGTGGATATACCCCTGGCCGCCCTGCGCGCGGGTTTGGGCTGGGTGCGCTGGCCGGGGCGGCTGCAAAAGCTGGAAGCCGGGCCTTTGGTGGATCGCCTGCCCCCCGGGGCCGATCTGTGGCTGGATGGGGGGCATAATCCCGCCGCCGCGCGCATCCTGCGGGCCGCCCTTTTGCAGATGGCCCCCGAAACCCGGCCGATCATCGCCATCATCGGGATGATGGGCAATCGCGATCCATCGAGCTTCATCAAGCCTTTACAGGGTTTGGTGCAAACGGTTTACGGGGTGCCCATCCCATCTGCCGAGCATCCCTGTGCACCCTCTAAGATCGCCACCGCCGCCAGCCAATGCGGCCTGCGCGGGCTGGTCGCTTCTGGTGTGGCCGGTGCCCTTGATGCCATTGCCCATGAAGCATCCGCCGAGCCCCCTTTGGTGCTGATCACCGGATCGCTTTATCTGGCAGGCGAAGTTCTGGCGGAAAACGGCCAGATCCCGGATTGAACGCTTTTCATGACCCTTTTTAGTCCGGCTTTTTGATCGCATCCCGGTGCCATTAAGACGACGTTGAGATTTGCCGTTTATGATGGGAGCAGAAGAAAAAACAGATCAGGCAAAACCCCGGATAAAGGCTTCAGGCGCGGCCTTTTCCACTGCCAGACCCTGAAACGACAATTGGATGTATAACCAATGCAGCAGATCGATGTAACCGGCCTGAAAGCACCCCTCCCCATTTTGAAAATTCGCCGGGCTTTATCCGCCATGGCGCATGATGATGTGCTGATGGTGGTGGCTGATGATCCCGATCTGGTGATGGTCCTTCCCGCTTTTTGCGAACAGGCCGGGCACCGGCTGATCATGGCCCGGCAAAAAGGCCCGTGCTTTTATTTCGAGCTGGCCCGGGGCGATGCCTCCCCAAAAAACACCACCCACGCCTTTTTGCAGCATGCAAGCTGACTTTCCCTTCTCTTCATGATAGATGAAAATCTGAACATCAGGCGGACCCGATAGCGAGTGTCAGGTTTTCTGCCTTTCATAAGGATGGGGATATTCATATCATGACGACAGGGCTTTTTCGGAGCATTTTTCTGCCCCTGCTCGCGGCCATCACGCTATCCGCCTGCGCTTCGAACAGCCCCGCTGATCAGCGCCGCGCCCGCGATAATATGACCGAAAGGCTATCGCAGATCCCCACTGTGGATATTTCCTCGCGCCTTTATAGCCAGGCTATCGAGATGAAGCGCAATGGCAATTGCAATGGGGCCATGCCCTTATTTTATCGGCTGGCCAATCGCGGTGGTGGCTTTGAACTGGCACAATATCATCTGGCCGATTGTCTGTTGCGCATAGCCACGCCCAGCATCACCAATACCGATTGGCTTGAAGGGCTGATCTGGCTGCGCCGTTCGGCGGAAGCCGGTGCCCCCGAGGCCCAGGGCCTTTTGGCCCATCTTTATGCCACCGGCCCCGGCGATATCGCCAATAAAACCGAAGCGGCGATGTGGTTCAGCCTTTATGAAAAAAACCCCGCCCGCAAAAAGCCGGGTTTTTCCTATGCGCTCACCCCTGCGCAACAAGCCGCGATCCTAAAAGCTTTGGATGCCGAGACCCTTGCCAAAGGGGATGCCCTTGCCAATCAATGGCAAAGCACAATCTGGCAGCCGCCCAGCGCGGGCAGGCTTGCCCCCGAAGCCCCGCGATCCGAAGGCGGGATCGATATGCTACAGCCGCAATAAAGGCATGAACCCTTTTCAAGGGCGCAGCAATCAACTGTGCAACAATCAACGGCGCGATAAAAATCCCGCCGCCCAGCCCGCCAATAAAGCAATCAGCACCGCCGAAAGGCCATAGATCGCCGGATCATTGCGTGCGACCTGATAGACCGCGCGTTCAAAGCCGGTTTTGCCCACCGCAATATCAATCACATCTTCGGCAATCACCACCCCATCGGCAAACACCACCACCCGCGCATCGAAAAGCCCTTCGGGCACATTGGAGGGCAGGCGCACCGCCGTGCGAAAAAGCGTCTGGCCGATCAGGCTCACCCGATCTTCATCCAGCCGATAAAGCCCGGCTCTGACCATATTGCGAATGAAGCCTTCGCGGAAAGCCATGCGCTCCGCCGATGGTGCCAGATCGATATCAAGGGGCAGATGATCCGCCCCCAAAGCCAGCCGGGATAAAGCCTCTTGCGCACTGATCTCTTCGAGCGGCCTTGTGCTGCTCAGGGCATAATAGCCCGGGGCGGCGCGAATGATCGCCGCGCTATGATTAATCCACAGCCCGCCAACCCTTTCTTTTTTCCGCACCCGCATATCTTCGGTGGGGCCGGTGATGCTGACCACGATATCGATCTGATCCGATAGCCCCCCCATATCCGACAAGGCACCAAACAACAGCAGATCCGCCCCCGCAAAATCATAGCGCAGATCAACGATATCCTTGCTGATATCGGTCACCAGCCCCTGCCCGCTGGCCGAGGGCACACAGGAAATCGATAACCATGACGCCACCACCAGAAGCAGGCTGGCCAAGGATCGCCGCCCAAAGCCCTGCTTTAGGGTTCGGGCCATCATGGCATCACCGCCATAATCGAATAGAGATCATCGGGGGGCACAACCAATCCCCAACCCATGCGCACCCCAACCCCCAGAACGATCAAGGCCAGCAAGGCCCGCAATTGCTCGCCCTTCAGCTTCATGCCGATGCGGGCGCCCCATTGCGCCCCGAAAACCGCCCCCACCAGAAGCAGCAGGCTCAAAATCACATCCACCGTCTGGGTTTGTACGGCATGGAGAAAGGTGATGATCGCGGTCACGAAAATGATCTGATAGAGCGATGTGCCGACCACCACATTGGTGGGCATGCCCAAAATATAGATCATTGCGGGCACCATGATGAACCCGCCGCCAACCCCTAAAATGGCCGCCAGCAGCCCCACCAAAGCGCCAATCACCAAAGGCAACAGCACCGAAATATACAGCCGCGATTTGCGAAAGCGCATCTTGAAAGGCAGGCGATGATGCCATGCCCGCCCCCCACGCTTGGCGGGGCGGCGCGCCATACCTTTGCGGCTGCGCAAAAGGGCCGCCACGCTTTCCCGCAGCATCAGCCCGCCGATCGATCCCAAAAACAGCACATAGCTGAGCGAGATCATCAATTCCACCTGCCCAATGCGACTGAGATAGGCAAAAAGCCAGGTGCCCAGCACCGAACCCACGGCGCCGCCCGCAATCAGAACGCTGCCGAGCTTTAAATCCACACCGCCGCGCCGCCAATGGGTGATGGCCCCGGTCACCGATGAAGCGGTGATGAGATTGGCCCCGGTCGCCACCGAAACCGCTGGCGGTACACCGGAAAAAATCAGCAGGGGGGTCATCAAAAAACCGCCGCCCACGCCAAACATGCCGGATAAAAATCCAACAGCCGCACCAAGGCCAATCACCAAAAAGATATTGAGCGACATCTCTGCGATTGGCAGATAGAGGGGCATGGTGCCTTTTAAACCTCAAAAAATATGGGATGAAACCACTTTAATTCAGTACTCCCTTAGCTGCGGCAGTGCAACAAAGGGCTGGCCGCGCATCAGGAAAAAAAGATCAGTTTAATAACCAAAGCAATGATCGCCAGCATGAACACCCGCTTGATCAACACATCGCCAACCAGAACCGAAGAGCGCACCCCAAGCCAGGCCCCCACAGCATGACCCAAAGCCAAAGCCAGCCCGGCGCTCCACAAAACCTGAGATTGGCTGGCAAAAACCGCCAGTGCAGAACAGGTATAAACCAAAACGATAAACACTTTGTGCATATTGACCCGCACAAGATCGATTCCCATCACCCGCGATAAAATCGGCATCAGCAAAAAGCCCACACCAATCTGGATGAAGCCCCCCCAGATGCCCGCCAAAATCATCAAAAGATGGCCCGCCAGCAGATTGCGCGCCGGTGATGGCTGATCATCCTGCACGGATGTCTGGCCATTGCCGCCGGTGGCCATCAGGATCAGCACCAGGATCATGACTGCCCCCAGAACGCGATTGAACCACGGGCCGCTAAGATTAACCCCGATCATCGCCCCGCCAATCGCCCCCACCGACGCCGCCATGGCCAGGCTGAACGACAAGCGGAAATCAGAAAAGCCCCGCCGCCGGAAGCTGGTGACTGCGGTGATATTCTGAACCACGATGGCCACGCGAAAGGTGCCATTGGCCAATGGCCCGGGAATGCCCAAAAACACCATCGTCAAAACGCTGATCATCGAGCCGCCGCCGGCCATCACATTCAGCCACCCTGCGGCAATTCCGGCCAGGCTCAGAAAGGGAAGGAGCCAAAGATCCATCATTCATCCAGTCAATTGAGGGATTTAACATGCATAGACAATTTTAGGTTCTTTACAAAATGAAACAATTTGACGCAAATGTGATGGAATATGACGCACGCCTTTTTATCATCTCATGGTATGTAGGCTACCGAAAGTTCTTCAATGTATAAGTGTGGTCCATGATGATGTTATCGGTGCGGGCACGATTGCTTTCGGTGGGATTGGCGATCATCGTCTTTACTTTGCTGGCCATGACCGCCACCCATCTGCAAAAAGATGGCGGTATCCTGCATCGATTAAGTTTTCAGCAGATTCGTGATATCAAACAATTGGATCATCTGGTCGAGACCAGACCTGAAAACGCCATCTTCCATGACAAAGCAAAGGATCTGGCGCAAAATATTCGGGCATGGGGGGCGTCTTGTACCCTGACCATGACCCGCCCGGTGGGGTTGCCCTTGCGTTTATTGGCGCCGGATGATCTTGTTCAGGCTTGCCAGCAAAGCGTGCAAACCGCTGAGGCGATATTGCAGATCCTCGATCATCAGGAGCCTGATGGGGCGACAGGGCTTCCTTCAGATGCTGGCAAATCCTATAGCGATGCCGATCGCCTCGCCCCCCTGATCACCGATTTCAACCGCCAGATCAACCAGATCGACAGCAGTGTGAATATCCTCAACAGCCGTTTGGTGATTGCCCTCACCAGCCTTTTGTGGATGACCGGCCTTGTGACCACGCTTTATTCAGCCTGGACCGCGCTTTTTATCGCCAATCGTGTGGGGCGGCTTCATGCCAGCGTGCAGGAACTGGCCCGGGGCGAGATCGATACCAGAATTTCCAGCCTTGATCGATCCGATGAATTTGGCGATTTTGCCCGTACGCTGGATCGTTTCCGCCAATCGGCCCAGCAGCTTAAAGCCGCCGAGATGGAAGCCTTATCGGCCAGCCGTTCGAAATCACAATTTCTGGCGATGATGAGCCATGAATTGCGCACCCCCCTGAACGCGATCATCGGCTTTGCCGATCTGATCCGCGTGGCCAAGAATAACACCGACATCGAAACCCTGCGCAGCTATGCCGGCTTTATCCATGAAAGCGGGCTGAACCTGCAGGAACTCATCGATAATCTGCTTGATATTTCAAAAATCGAGGCCGGGCGCTATCATCTGCGCGAAGAACGGCTCTATCCCGGCGACGTGATCCGCGACGTCATCTCCCTTCATCAAATGAAGGCAGATGCCAAATCCTTGGCGATCATTCTGAAATTACCCCTTGAGCCTGTTTTTTTATGTGCCGAACGCCGGGCTTTGCGGGTGATTTTGTCCAATCTTTTGGATAATGCCATCAAATTCTCGCCGGAAAAGGGCTCGATCACCATCAGCGCCCAATTTGACAAGGCGGGCTATCGCATCGATATCCGCGATCAGGGGGAAGGCATTCCCCAACAGGCCCAGGATCTGGTGTTCGAGCCCTTCAAACAACTGGATGATGATCTGGCGCGTAAGGCGGCAGGCACCGGCACCGGCCTGCCGCTGGTGCGCCGCTTGATGCATTTGCACGATGGCGAGGCCTGGCTCAGTTCTGAAACCGGTTCTGAAACCGGCCCCGGACTCAACCAGAGGGGGGGCACCATCGCCACTGTGCTCTTCCCCCCTCAGCGCCTTGAATTCGATCTTAAGAAAACGCCACCGTCAACGGTGATGTCGTCCTGATCACATATGAATGGCCCGCTGATGCACGGCCAAAGCCGCTTCTTTCACCGCTTCGGAATGGGTGGGATGGGCATGGCAGGTAAGGGCAATATCTTCCGAACTGGCTCCAAATTCCATCGCTAAAGCGGCTTCGGCGATCAGGGTTCCGGCCATGCTGCCGATGATATGCACGCCCAGCACGCGATCGGTTTCCTTATCCGCCAATATTTTCACGAAACCTTCGGTATCACCATTGGTTTTGGCGCGCGAATTGGCCATGAAGGGAAATTTTCCAACGCTATAGGCGATGTCCGCCGCCTTCAGCTCTTCCTCGGTTTTCCCCACACTGGCCACTTCCGGCATGGTGTACATCACGCTGGGGATCACATCATGATTGACGATCCCGGTCAGCCCGGCGATATTTTCGGCGCAGGCAAGGCCTTCATCCTCGGCCTTATGGGCCAGCATCGGGCCTTTCACCACATCGCCAATCGCCCAGATGCCGGGCACATGGGTTGAGAAATCATCATTGATATCGATCCGCCCGCGTTCATCGGTTTCCAGCCCGGCTTTTTCAAGATCAAGGCTATCCGTGTGCGGTTTCCTGCCCACCGAAACCAGAACCACATCGGCATCGATCTGTTCGCTCTCCCCGCCCTTGGCTGGCTCCACCGTTACTTTGGCCTTGGTTTTCAGGGCTTCAACGCCTGTCACCTTCATTCCGGTGCGAATGGTCACGCCCTGCTTTTTGATGATGCGCTCGAAAGCCTTTGCCAGTTCCTGATCCATGCCCGGCAAAATCCGATCCATATATTCGATCACCGTCACTTCAGACCCCAAACGCCGCCAGACCGAGCCAAGCTCAAGCCCGATATAGCCGCCGCCAATCACCAGCAGATGTTTGGGAACCGATGGCAAAGACAGCGCTTCGGTCGAGCCAACGATGCGCTCCCCATCCAAAGTGATATTGGGCAGGCTGGCAATATCCGAACCCGTGGCGATGATGATGTTCTTCGCCTTCAACTCGCGCTTGCCACCCTCGGTCAGCGACACCGCAATCGTTTGCTTGTCCTTGAATTGAGCGCTGCCCTTCACCCATTCAACCTTGTTCTTCTTGAACAGGCCTTCAACGCCCTTGGTGAGGCCAGCCACGGATTCATCCTTGGCTTTCAGCATCGCATCAAGATCAAGGCTGACCTTGCCAAGGCCGATCCCCCATTTTTTAAGGTGGCCGCCTGCGGTTTCTTCATAAAGCTCTGACGCATGAAGCAGGGCTTTGGAGGGAATACAGCCAACATTAAGGCAGGTGCCGCCCAAGGTGCCGCGCTTTTCCACACAAGCGGTTTTCAGCCCCAATTGGGCTGCGCGGATGGCCGCAACATAGCCACCCGGGCCTGCACCAATCACGATAAGATCAAATTCATCTGCCATAAAGTCTCTCCGTTTGAAGGGGGTCGCAGGCTTTGGGAAGCCCGATTAAAGATCAAGCAAAAGACGGCTTGGATCCTCGATGGCATCTTTCATCCGCACAAGGAAGGTCACGGCTTCGCGTCCATCAATCAGGCGATGATCATAAGACAAGGCCAGATACATCATCGGACGGATCACCACCTGACCCTTGATCGCCACCGGGCGTTCTTCGATCCGATGCATCCCCAAAATTGCCGATTGCGGGGCATTGAGGATGGGCGTGGATAAAAGCGAACCAAAAATCCCGCCATTCGAGATGGTAAAGGTGCCGCCCGTCAGATCATTCACCGCCAGCTTGCCATCGCGGGCCTTGCGGCCATACTCCACAATCGCTTTTTCGGTATCGGCAAAAGACAATTGATCCGCATTGCGCACCACCGGAACCACAAGCCCGGTGGGGGCCGATACGGCAACGCCGATATTGTAGAAATTCTGATAAACGATCTCGTCGCCATCGATGCGGGCATTGACCCCCGGCACTTCGCGCAAAGCCAGAACCGCCGCGTGAACGAAAAACGACATGAAGCCCAGCTTGATGCCATGCTTCTTTTCAAACAGATCCTTATATTGATTGCGCGACGCCATCACCGCCGACATATCCACATCATTGAATGTGGTGAGCATCGCCGCCGTATTCTGGGCATCCTTCAAACGCTCGGCAATCCGCTTGCGCATCCGGGTCATCGGCACCCGTTCTTCGCGCGGGGCTTCCGGCGCCGTCTCGGAGGCCTTTCCCGAAGAAGCCTGGCCGCCTGAGGCCGATTGGCTGCCCAAGGTGCGGGCCGAGCCATTTTCAATGGCTTTCAAAACATCGGCCTTGGTCAGCCGATCATCCTTGCCCGAACCCGTGATAGACGCCGGATCGAGATGATAATCCGCCAGCAAGCGCCGCACCGCCGGGGCCATGGGCTGGTTGGCATCGGGTTTCGCATCCGATGTCTTGGATGAAGCCGCCGAGGCTTTTTCGCTCTTTTCAGCATCGGATTCTGAGGCCGCTTTGCTATCCTGTTTCGAGCCCGCCTTGGCGGCCGATTTGGAAGCACTGGCCCCCTTTTCGATGCGCCCGATCACATCGCCGGGATGCACCGTTGCCCCTTCTTCAACCAAAAGCTCTACCAAAACGCCAGAGACCGGGGCATTCACCTCCATCGCCGCTTTATCGGTTTCAAGCTCGGCAATCGGCTCATCGGCTTTCACCGCATCGCCCTTTGCCTTCAACCAGCCGCCCAAACCGGCTTCGGTCACCGATTCGCCTGCTTCCGGCACGATGATATCCACCAGTTCGCCGCTGGCTTCATCGGCGTCATCATCATCCGCGTCATCGGCATCAGATGACCGGGATGGCGCGGCTTTGCTGGACGATGCCTTGCTGGACGTTTCTTTTTTTGCGGCGGATTTTTCGGCCTTGGCGTCCGGGTCGATCTTGCCGATCAAGGCCCCCACCTCAACGCTCTCGCCTTCTTTCACAAGCTGTTCAGTCAAGACCCCCGCCACGGGTGCATTGACCTCCATCGACACCTTGTCGGTTTCCAACTCGACCACCGGCTCATCGGCTTCGACCGCTTCGCCCTCTGCCTTCAGCCACTTGGCGATGGTGGCTTCGGTGACGGATTCACCAAGGCTTGGAATGCGAATGTCCTCGGCCATCTGTTCGTGCTCCTTGTTCTGTTCCTGATCGCCTTTTTGGGGCGGCGTTTGATGCGATAATCTGTATGCGCTGTTAAAGGCTCAAGGCCTCATCAAGCAATTTTTCCTGCTGCGAGACATGACGTGAGGCCAGCCCCGTCGCCGTTGATGCGGTGGCATGACGACCGGCATAAAGCGGCCGATCCCGGGCGCTGCCGGCCTCTTTCATCGCCTGTTCGATATGCGGTTCGATATAGGACCAGGCCCCCATATTCTTTGGCTCTTCCTGACACCAGATCACCCGCTCGGCATTTTTATAGCGCTTCAATTCATCCACCAATGTTTCATGAGGGAAGGGATAAAGCTGCTCGATCCGCAAGATCACGCTATCATCCTGATTGCGGGATTCACGCGCTTCAAGCAGATCGAAATAAACCTTTCCCGAACACAGGATCACGCGCTTGATCTGGTCAGCCTTTTTCAGTTTCAGGGTCGAGCCGGGGATCATTTCGGCATCATCGCGCAAAATCCGGTGGAATTGCGTGGTGGGCCCCATATCCGCCAATTTGGATGTGGCGCGCTTGTGCCGCAGCAAGGATTTCGGCGTCATGATAATCAAAGGCTTGCGGAATTTGCGATGCATCTGGCGGCGCAGGATATGAAAATAATTGGCCGGTGTGGTGCAATTGGCCACCTGCATATTATCTTCGGCGCATAATTGCAGATACCGCTCAAGCCGCGCCGAGCTATGCTCGGGCCCCTGGCCCTCATAGCCATGGGGCAGCAGCATCACCAATCCCGACATGCGCAGCCATTTGGCTTCGCCCGAAGCGATGAACTGATCGATGATCACCTGCGCACCATTGGCAAAATCGCCAAATTGCGCTTCCCATAAAACCAGCGCCATCGGCTCGGCCAGCGTATAGCCATATTCAAAGCCCAACACCCCGGCTTCGGAAAGCGGGCTGTCGAGCACCTCGAAATGGGCGCCCTTTTTCACCTGATCAAGGGGAATATAGCGGGTTTCAGAGCGCTGATCGACCCATACCGAATGGCGCTGGGAAAAGGTGCCCCGGCCCGAATCCTGGCCCGACAGGCGCACATGATAGCCTTCAGACAGCAAGGTGCCAAAGGCCAGCGCTTCCGCCGTCGCCCAATCGATGCCTTCGCCGGTTTCCAGCATCTGATCTTTTGCATCCAGAATCCGGCGCAAAGTGCGATGGATGTGAAATCCATCCGGCACTTCGGTCAAAACCTTCCCAACCGCGTGGAGGGTACCTTCATCCACGCCGGTATCGGCACGACGGGCCAAATTGGCGGCTTCGGGTTGGGCAAATCCGGTCCAGCGGCCTTCCAGCCAATCGGCTTTATTGGGCTTATGGGATTTTCCGGCCTCAAACTCATCTTCGAGCATGGCATGATATTCATCGACCCAGCCGTTGAATTCCTCATCGCTGAGGATGCCTTCCGCCTTCAACCGATCCGCATAAATCTGGGTAACCGAGACATGCTTCTTGATCGCCGCATACATCAAAGGCTGGGTAAAGGCGGGCTCATCGGCTTCATTATGGCCAAAACGCCGATAGCAGAACATATCCACCACCACGTCTTTCTTGAATTCCTGCCGGAATTCGGTGGCCACCTTGGCAGCGAACACCACCGCTTCAGGATCATCGCCATTCACATGAAAAATTGGCGATTGCACCATTTTCGCAACATCGGATGGATAGGGCGATGAGCGCGAATAAGACGGGGATGTGGTAAAGCCGATCTGATTATTGACGATGAAATGCACGGTGCCGCCGGTGCGGTAGCCCCGCAAGCCCGAAAGCATCAAACATTCCGCCACCAAACCCTGGCCGGCAAATGCCGCATCGCCATGCAAAAGCAGCGATAAAACCTCGCCCCGCTCTTTATCATTGCGCTGGGTTTGCTTGGCCCGGGCCTTGCCCAGCACCACCGGATCCACGGCTTCAAGATGGGATGGGTTGGGCGATAAAGACAGATGAACATTATTGCCATCAAAGGCACGATCCGATGATGTGCCCAGATGATATTTCACATCGCCCGAGCCTTCCACCTCTTCGGGGTTCACCGCACCGCCGCGAAATTCATGAAAAATCTGGCGATAGGGCTTTTGCATCACATTGGCGAGAACATTCAAACGCCCGCGATGGGGCATCCCCAGAATGATTTCCTTCACCCCATTCTGGCCACCGGTTTTGATCACCCCCTCAAGGGCAGGCACCATGGCTTCGGCACCATCAAGCCCGAAACGCTTGGTTCCGGTATATTTCTTGCCAAGGAATTTTTCATAATGTTCAGCCTCGATCAACTTGCGCAGGATCGCCAGCTTGCCCCGGCGGCTGAACTGAATTTCCTTGTCCCGGCCTTCGATGCGATTTTGAATCCAGGCTTTTTCTTCCGGCTCGTTGATGTGCATGAATTCCACACCAACATGCTGGCAATAGGTGCGCTCAACAATCGTGATGATCTCGCGCACGGTTGCCGTTTCAAGACCCAATACATGGCCGATATAGATCGGACGATCCAGATCATCCTCACCAAAGCCATAGGTTTCCGGCATCAATTCGGCATGGCGAGGGCGATCTTCCAGGCCTAAGGGATCAAGCTTTGCCAAAAGATGGCCGCGCACCCGATAGGCGCGGATCATCATCAGGGCGCGGATGGAATCAAGGGTGGCCGCCCGCACATTTTCAGGCTCGACCTTGGCGGCTTTGGTCGCCGCCGGTTTTTCGGCAACGACCGAGCCGGGATCAAGGGCCGATGTCAGATCATCGACCGGCCCCCGAAGCGGCCAATCAGACCGCGCCCAGGATGGTTGCTGATGGGCGCTGGCCGCCCCTTTTTCCAGCTTGTCGAAATACGCACGCCAGCTTTCATCAACCGATTGCGGGTCCGCCGCATAGCGATCATAAAGTGATTCGATAAAAGCAGAGCTGGCACCGGAAAACAGATCCGGCAGTTCGTGATCCCGACCCATCAATGAGCCTCCTTAAGGCTGTGCTTAGCCCTTCAAAACATCCACCAAAGTCGTTCCCAGCGAAGCCGGGCTATCGGCAACCACGATCCCGGCTGCCTTCATCGCCTCGATCTTATCTTCAGCACCGCCCTTGCCACCCGAAACAATCGCCCCGGCATGGCCCATGGTGCGGCCCTTCGGTGCGGTTCTGCCCGCCACGAAACCAACGATCGGCTTCCTGATTTTCGCCCGCGCAAGGAAGTCTGCCGCTTCTTCTTCGGCAGAGCCACCAATTTCGCCGATCATGATGATCGATTGCGTTTCATCATCGGCCAAAAACATATCCAGCACATCGATGAAATTAGTGCCATTCACCGGATCGCCGCCAATCCCCACACAGGTGGATTGCCCCAAACCAGCGGCTGTGGTTTGCGCCACCGCTTCATAGGTGAGGGTGCCCGAACGCGAGACGATGCCCACCGAACCCCGGCGATGGATATGGCCGGGCATGATGCCGATCTTGCAGGCATCGGGGGTGATCACACCGGGGCAATTGGGGCCCACAAGGCGCGAGCCGGAATGGGCCAAAGCCCGCTTCACCCGCACCATATCCAGCACCGGAATGCCTTCGGTGATGGTCACGATCAATTCTATCCCGGCATCGATGGCTTCTAAAATGGCATCCGCAGCAAAGGGCGGCGGCACATAAATGGCGCTGGCATTGGCCCCGGTTTTGGCCCGGGCATCATGTACCGTATCGAAAACCGGCAGATCCAGATGCTTGCTGCCGCCTTTGCCCGGGGTAACACCGCCCACCATATGGGTGCCATAGGCAATCGCCTGTTCGGAATGAAAGGTCCCCTGGCTTCCGGTGAAGCCCTGGCAGATAACCTTGGTATTCTTGTCAACGAGGATAGCCATTGGACTTATGCCTCCCCTTTTGCAGCGGCGACCGCTTTCACGGCGGCATCATTAAGATCATCGGCGGCGGTAATCGCCAAACCGGATTCATTCAGCATCTGTTTGCCCAGTTCCACATTGGTCCCGGCAAGACGCACCACCAAAGGCACGGTAAGGTTCACTTCGCGCGCAGCGGTGATAATGCCTTCCGCGATGATATCGCAGCGCATGATGCCCCCGAAAATATTGACCAGAATGGCCTCGACATTTTCATCGGACAAAATGATCTTGAAGGCTTCGGTCACCCGCTCCTTCGTTGCACCACCGCCCACATCAAGGAAATTGGCCGGCGAACCACCGCTGAGCTTGATGATATCCATGGTGGCCATGGCAAGGCCGGCGCCATTCACCATGCAGCCAATGCTGCCATCAAGGCGAATATAGTTCAGCTCATGCTTGGCGGCACGCAATTCCATTTCGTCTTCTTCCGATTCATCGCGCAATTCGCGCACATCGGCATGACGAAACAATGAATTGCCATCAAATGACATTTTGGCATCCAGCACCACCACATCATTGTCTTTGGTGACAACGAGCGGGTTCACTTCCAAAAGGCTGGCATCCAGATCGATGAAGGCCTGATAAAGGGATTTCACAACCTTCATCGCCTTTTTAAGAACATCGCCTTCCAGCCCAAGGCTGAAACCGATGCGGCGCTGATGAAAAGGCATCAGGCCCGTGGCCGGATCGATGGTGAGGGTGAGGATTTTTTCCGGCGTATTGGCCGCCACCTCCTCGATATCCATACCGCCTTCGGTAGAGGCGATGATCGCCGGACGACCGCTCGCCCGGTCCACCAGAATCGAGAGATAGAGTTCTTTGGCGATAGCGCAGCCATCTTCGATATAAACCCGGCGCACTTCCTTGCCGTCCGGCCCGGTCTGATGGGTGATGAGCTGCATCCCCAGCATCTTGCGGGCGGCGTCTTCCACCTCATCGATGGATTTCACAACCTTCACACCGCCACCCTTGCCACGGCCACCGGCATGGATCTGGGCCTTCACAACCCACACCGGGCCGCCCAGAGCCTTGGCCGCTTCAACGGCTTCCGCCGCCGTATAGGCAATGCCGCCGCCCAGAACAGGCGCGCCATATGTTTTTAAAAGGCTTTTCGCCTGATATTCATGAATATTCATGCAGTCATTTCCCTGTCAGGAGCATGGATCGGGCACCAAAGCCAATCAGGCGCCGATGTCCGGATCGATGGATTTTACGGCATCAACAAGGCCGCGTACGGCATCAACGGATTTATCGAACATGGCCTTTTCATCATCAGCCAATTGCACTTCAACCACGCGCTCGACCCCGCCTGCGCCAATCACCACCGGCACACCCACATAAAGGTCATTCACCCCATATTGGCCGGTGAGATGCGCCGCTGCGGGCAGCACGCGCTTTTTATCCTTCAGATAGCTATCGGCCATTTCGATGGCCGCCGAAGCCGGAGCATAGAATGCCGAACCGTTTTTCAAAAGCTTGACGATTTCCGCCCCGCCATCGCGGGTGCGCTGAACGATGGCATCGATCTTTTCCTGGCTCGACCAGCCCATTTTGATCAGATCGGGAACCGGGATGCCCGCCACCGTCGAATAGCGGATCAGGGGGGCCATGGTATCGCCATGCCCGCCCAGCACGAAGGCGGTCACATCCTCAACCGAAACATCAAATTCCTGTGCCAGAAACAGGCGGAAACGCGCGCTATCAAGAACGCCCGCCATGCCCACCACCTTGTGATGCGGCAGGCCGGTAATTTCGCGCAGGGCCCAAACCATCACATCCAGCGGATTGGTGATGCAGATCACAAAGGCATCGGGGGCATGGGCCTTGATCCCTTCACCCACCGCCTTCATCACCTTGATATTGATTTCCAGAAGATCATCGCGGCTCATGCCCGGCTTGCGAGCCACACCGGCGGTGACGATCACCACATCGGCGCCTGCGATATCCTTATAATCCTGCGTGCCCTTGAACACACCATCAAAGCCCTCGATCGGGCCGGATTGCGCCAGATCCAGCGCCTTTCCTTGCGGCAGACCTTCAACGATATCGAAAATGACGACATCGCCAAATTCTTTCAAAGCGGCGAGATGGGCCAGCGTGCCGCCGATATTGCCACCGCCGATAAGTGCGATTTTGGACTTTGCCATAGGATGCCTGCTCCTTCGGTCATGCAATCCTTGAATAGGATCGCCAAGAGTGAGAGAGGGCAATCACCGAACCCCGGGCACCCTCATGCGCTGAACTGCGTTTTCAAGCCGGGTTCCTAGCGCGATTTCGCCCCATACACAAGAGGATGTGGCATGTTTGTCAGTCGCATTTCCGCGAGCGGACCGTGTAGCCGCTTTTGCCACATAGCGCTTTCAAGCCGGGCGCGACGGATCTATGATCTTGAGGATTGAAAATATGAAAAAAACGCACGCCAAAAGCCCATCATATCACAGCCCCAACACACAGGGGTCCATCTCGTGAAGGGCCGAAGCGTGGGAAAGAGTGGATCCCGGGTCTGCGCCCGGGATGACGATATTCGTGGCCCGGGATGACAAGTTTTGGAACGTCACCCCCACCCCGCGTCACCCCGGCCCCCGAGCCGGGGTCCATCTCGTGAAGGGCTGGGCACGCCAAAGATGGATTCCGGGTCAAGCACAGAATGACGATTGTGAGGGTCTGCGCCCGGGATGACGAAAAAAAAGGCCCAGGGTGACGATAGGCGCGGGCATCCAGAGCCATCTTTTGTCCATAAGCTTAACATCTGATGCCCCGATTTTCAATATGCTCGGCTTGCCTGAAGCGATCCATGCCCACGTTTCAGATAATCTTCAGATTGCATTTCCAGAAGGCGCGAGACCGTGCGTTCAAATTCAAAGGCGCCATCGCCAGCCACATAAAGCTTTTCGGGTGGGGCCTCGGCCGAGGCCAATAGCTTCACATTCTGCTCATATAAAACATCGATCAGGGTATTGAACCGCTTGGCTTCATTGCGCTTTGACGCCCCCATGATCGGAATGGCCACGATGATGAGGGTGTGAAAACTGCGGGCAATCGCCAGATAATCCGCCGCCCCCAAAGGCTTTTCACACAGGCGTTTGAAGGAAAAAACCGCCACGCCCTTGCAGGCTTTGGGCACGAAAATCTCGCGCCCCATCACCTCGACCGTGCCGGTGGGCACATCCTGAGGATTATCGACATCGCGATCAGTCAAGCGAAAAAATACGCGCCGCAAAGCCATGGTGCTCGCTTCATTCACCGGGCTGAGCCAGGTATCAAGGCCGCGCATCCGTTCCAGCCGATAATCGGTGGGGCCATTCAACCCCAAGACATCGAAACGTTCCTTGAGCATGGCGATCACCGGCAGAAAAAGCTGACGATTGAGCCCATCCTTATAGAGATCATCAGGGGGGCGGTTCGATGTGGCAACGATCACCGTGCCTTCATCGAGCAGGGCCTTGAACAATCGCCCCAAAATCATCGCATCCGCCACATCGGTGACATGAAATTCATCAAAACACAAAACGCAAGCCTCGCACGCCAGAGCTTTGGCAACGGGCGGGATGGGATCGTCGGATTGACCATCTGTGCCTTTGTCATAGCCCTGGGCCTTGCGCGCCTCAGGGGTCATCTTGCGCCAGTCATCAAGACGCCGGTGCACATCCTGCATGAACTCATGAAAATGCACCCGGCGCTTTTGCCTGACCGGCGCGGTGGCAAAAAACAGATCCATCAGCATGGATTTGCCGCGCCCCACACCACCCCACAGATAAAGCCCGCGCGGGGGGGCCTTTCGCCTGCGGCCAAACAGCCTGCTCAAGAATCCCCGGTCGGGAATGGCGCAATCAAAACCGATCAGCATCTTGTGCAAAGCATCGAGATGCGCCACCACCTCGGCCTGGCCGGGATCGGGGCGCACCTCATTGCGGGCGCGCAAAGTGTCATACACATCCTGGGGGCCTTCGCCCAAGCCTTCAACCCAAGCCAGATCGTTCACGGCTTGGCCACCGGGATCATTTGATCGGCCTGATCGCTTTCATCCGATAAGCCCACCAGCGCGCGGGCAAAGCTATCGGCATCGAAGGGGCGCAGATCATCAACCGCTTCACCCACGCCCACAGCATGAATGGGCAGGCCAAAGCGTTCGGCCACAGCCACCAGAACCCCGCCCTTGGCCGAGCCATCGAGCTTGGTCATGATCATGCCGCTGATATCGGCGACTTCGCTGAAAACCTGCACCTGATTGAGGGCATTCTGCCCGGTGCTGGCATCAAGCACGATCAGCGTATCATGGGGCGCGCTGGCATCTTTTTTTCGGATCACCCTCACGATTTTAGCCAGTTCATCCATCAGTTCCGTGCGATTTTGCAGCCGCCCTGCGGTATCGATGAGCAAAATATCCGCACCTTCGGCTTCGGCCCGGCTCATCGCTTCAAAAGCAAGGCCCGCAGGATCGCCCCCCAGTTTCGTGGTCACCACCGGGCAGCCGGTGCGCGCCCCCCAGATCTGTAATTGTTCGATCGCCGCCGCGCGAAAGGTATCGCCCGCCGCCAGCATCACCGATTGGCCATTGTCGCGAAATTGCCGGGCCAGCTTGCCGATGGTGGTGGTTTTCCCCGCGCCATTCACCCCCACCATTAAAATCACATGGGGCTTGTGCCCGCCTTCAAGCGACAAGGGCCTGGCCACAGGCTGCAAAATCTGCCTGATCCGCGCGGCCAGCGCTGCGCGCACCTCGGCGGCGGAGATATCCTTGCCAAACCGATCGCGGCGCAGATCATCCGCCACTTTCGCGGCCACGGAAACCCCCAGATCGGCGGTGATCAGCAGATCTTCCAGTTCCTCAAGCGCGGCATCATCCAGCCGCCTTTTGGTGAAAATATCCCCGATACCGCTGGAAATCGCCCCCGTAGAGCGCTTCAAGCCTGCGGTCAGCCTTTTGAGCCAGGATGTCTTGGCCTCGGTCATTTCACCCCCATCATCTGTTGAACGCGGCCCCGAAGCACGCCATGGAGCACGCCATCCTCGCGTCTGTCGATCACCACGGCGATGATCGTGCCCGCCGCATGATCCCCCTGCATCCGCACCGGGGCAAAGCCTTCGGAATGGCCCATGGCCCATGGCCCATTCGGGCCGGACCCGGTTTTTTCCACCAGCACCATGAGGGTTTTTCCCACGCAATCCGCATAATAGCGATCAACCTGCGATTCCCCCAGCGCCCGCAGGCGGGCCGCCCGTTCCTTGCGCACCGGCACATCCACCTGCGGCATCCGCGCCGCCGGGGTGCCAACCCGTTCGGAATAGGGAAACACATGCAGCCATGTGAGATCGCACGCTTCCACCAGTTTCAGGCTATTTTGGAACATCGCTTCGCTTTCGGTAGGAAAGCCGGTGATGATATCGGCCCCGAAAACAATCTCGGGCCGATGGGCGCGCACCGATTGGCAAAAGGCGATGGCATCTTCCCGGCTGTGGCGGCGCTTCATCCGCTTTAAGATCATATTATCGCCCGCCTGCAGGCTGAGATGCAGATGCGGCATCAAGCGGGGTTCCGAGATCAGCGCCTCGAACAAAGGGGCATCCACCTCGATGGAATCGATGGACGAAATGCGCAAGCGCGGCAGATCGGGCACATGCTTTAAAATCTGCTGTACCAGCCGCCCCAAGGGGGGCGTGCCGGGCAGATCGCCGCCCCAGCTTGTGATATCCACACCCGATAAAACCACTTCGCCATAGCCATGATCCACCAGCCGCTTGATCTGTTCAACCACCTCACCGGCGGGAACCGAGCGGGAATTGCCCCGGCCATAGGGGATGATGCAAAAGGTGCAGCGATGATTGCAGCCATTCTGGATCTGCACGAACGCCCGCGCTTTTTCACGGAAGCCATCAATCAGATGCCCCGCCGTTTCCTCGACCGAGAAAATATCATTGACCAGAAGCCGTTCCGCCGTGCCCTTCGCCAGATCGACAAAGCTTCTAGGCCGCATTTTTTCGGCATTGCCCAGCACATGATCCACATCGGGCATATCGAGAAACATTTTTGGATCGATCTGCGCCCCGCAGCCGGTGACGATCAGGCGGGCATCGGGCCGCGCCCTTTTGGCCCGGCGGATCGCCTGCCGCGCCTGCCGCATCGCCTCGGCGGTCACAGCGCAGCTATTGATAATCACCACATCCTCGAGCCCGGCGGCGATGGCATTCTCGCGCATAACTTCGGATTCATAGGCATTGAGCCGACAGCCAAAGGTGATGATTTCGGGTCCGGAATGATCAGTCATGAGCCAAACACCTTAGATCGACAGTACCCCGAAAGGCCGTGCGCACCGCCCCGGTCATCAGCACATGATCATCATCGGCCCAAAGGATCTGCAAAGGCCCGCCGGGCATCTCTACCCGGGCTGCCCGGGCCGCAAAGCCCCGGCGATGCGCCCCCACAAGGCTGGCGCAGGCCGCCGTGCCACAGGCCCGGGTAAGGCCCGCGCCGCGTTCCCATGTTCTGACCTTTAGATGATCAGGCGCGATGATGGTGACGAAAGACACATTGGTGCCTTCGGGAAAATCGGGGTGATGTTCAAGCCGGGCGCCGATCTCCGCCACATCCGGGGTGTTTTCATCCCATTTTTCAGGAGCCGGATTGAAAAACAGAAGATGCGGATTGCCCATGGAAAGGGCCGAAGGCGGCAACAGATCGCCTTCAATGATCGGCAAAGCATTAAGATCAAGATCGCGGGCCAGGGGAACAGCGCGCCATGAAAGACCGGGCCGCCCCATATCAACGGTGACCGCATCCCCCGCCCGGCGGGCCAGCAAAATGCCGGCACGGGTTTCGATCATCGCCTCATCCCGCCCCAGTTCATCCATCAAAATCTGCCCCACACAGCGGGTGGCATTGCCGCAGGCGGCCACATCCGAGCCATCGGCATTGCGGATTTCCATCAACAGATCGGCCTTATCCGATGGCCTTAATATGATCAGTTGATCGCAGCCAATGCCCTGATGGCGATCCGATAAAGCGCGCACGGTGGCGGGATCGAGGACCAGCGGGCTGTGCCGGGCATCGAACAGAATAAAATCATTGCCCAATCCGTGCATTTTCAGGAAAGGGCGATCATCGGGCTTTTGCTGGCTCATCATGCCGCCTTATATGGCTGCGATGGGGCATGAGTCCAGCACCCAAAAGGCCATGGCCCCCCCGATCATAAATGATCATAAAGCCACTCAGCCAAAGAGACGCGGCACGATCAGCCAGCAAACCCCCGTGATGATCAGTGCACCCAGAAGATTGAGCCGAAATCCGGCCCGCACCATATCCGGGATTTTGATCTGGCCGCTGGCATAAACAATGGCATTGGGGGCGGTGGCCACCGGCAGCATGAAAGCGCTGGACCCGGCGAGCGCTGCGGGCGCGGCAAGCAGGATGGGGGCAAGCCCGCTGATTTCGGCGATGGAGGCCAAAACCGGCACCAAAGCCGCCACCACCGCCGTATTACTGGTGAGTTCGGTGAGGAAAATGATCAGCAACACCACCGCGAGGATCAAAAACAGCACCGGATAAGACGCCAGAACCGAAAGCTGGCTCCCCAGATATTCCGCCAGCCCCGTAGAGCGGATGGCCGCGGCAAGGCTCAAGCCTCCGCCAAAGAGCAGGATCACCCCCCAGGGCAGGCGGCTGGCGCTGGGCCAATCCAGCAGGGCGGTGCCCCGCGCCGTCTTGCCCCCGGCGGGGACGAGAAACATCGCCAAAGCCCCGATGATGGCAATCCCCATATCCGATAGATAATGAAACCCCGGCAGTTCATTGAGCAACAACCGCAGGGCCCAGGCCAGGCCCACCAGCAGGAAAACCGCCGCTGTGCGCTTTTCCGCTTTGGTCATCGCCCCCAGGGCAGCCAATTGGTTTTCGACCACCGCCCGTCCGCCCCGCACATCTTTGGCATCAAAGCGAAAGCACAGCCGGGTCAAAACGAACCATGCACAAGGCAGCATCAGGGCCACCACCGGCAGCCCAAAGGCCATCCAAGCGATGAAGGAAATCTCAAGCCCCTGTGCCTCGCGCACGAAACCCACCACGAAAGCATTGCCCGGGGTGCCGATGATCGTGCCCAAACCGCCGATGGTTGCCCCCCAGGCAATGCCAAGCACCAGCGCAATCGCAAAAGGATGGGAGCCCGCGCGCGGCCCCAGAACAGTGCTGGCCACCATCAGCCCGATGGGCAGCATCATCAGGGTCGTGGCGGTATTGGATACCCACATCGATAACACCGCCGCCGCCAGCATGAAGCCAAAAATGAGGGAGGCCGGATGCGAACCCGATTGCGCCACGATGCTCAAAGCGATGCGTTGATGCAGCCCCCAGCGCTGCATCGCCATGGCCATGATGAAGCCGCCTAAAAGCAGATAAATCACCGGCTCGGAAAAAGGGCGCGAGGCTTCGGCCAGCGTGGTAACCCCGAACAGCGGCAGAACGACCAGCGGCAAAAGCGATGTGGCGGGCACGGGGATGGCTTCGGTCGCCCACCATGAAGCCATCCAAACAAGCAAAGCCACCACCACCCAGCCATCGGCCGAAAGGCCAGCGGGCGCGGGCAGCAGCCAAAGCAAAAGCGCCAAGAGCGGCCCCAAAACAAGGCCGATGCTTTGATAAAGGTGCCGGCCGCCGCTGTTTTCCGGGTTTTTCGCCTCGTCCGCCTGTGGATTTTCGCTCACGACACCCCCAAAGATGTATAGATGTTTCAAAAACCTAACAGACCGGGCCAAAGGTGCAAGCCTCTCTCATCGGGCATTCATGAGGGCGCTTTGCAAAAACCCGCCAGATGCTGAGGATTGATGCATCCAGAGAACGCTCCATAATGAGCCACCCTGAAAAAGCAAAAGGCTTCATCTTATGATCGCATTATCCGCCCTTCTCGCCACAGCCACGGGGGCGATCTGCCCGGATGGGGTGATGCATCTGGATGCCCCGGATGATTGGCTACAGGGCCGCACCCTTTATGGCGGGCTTTCCGCGGCGCTGAGCTATGTCACCGCGCGGCACAAGCTGGGGGATGATCTTCCTTTGCGTTCGGCGCAGGTGGCGTTTATCGGCCCGGCGCAGGGGGCTCTCAGCCTCCGCCCGCAAATCCTGCGGCGGGGGCGTTCGGTGAGCTTTTTATCCGTCGATCTTGTGGGGGATCAGGGATTGGCCACCCGCACCGCCTTTTGCTTTGGGGCCGCCCGCCCATCGGCCAAAGCGGTGGCCCTGCCGCCGATGCCCGATGTGCCTGCCCCCGAAAGCCTCGCCGCCGTGCCGCTGATCGAGGGGGCCCCCGCCTTCATCCGGCATTTCGATCTGCGCATGGCCAAGGGATCCTTTGACAATCAGGCCGATATGCTGATCTGGCTGCGCCACAAGGATGAAAGCCTGTGGAGCGATGACGGTGGGGTGGACCCGATCTTTTCCCTGCTGGCTTTGGCCGATGCCCTGCCCCCCGCGATCATCATGGGCAAGGGGCCGATGATCCCGGTCAGCTCCATGACATGGCAGATCAACCCGTTGACGCCCGCGCCCATAACCCGCGATGGCTGGTTCTTGATGCGCTCAAGGGCTGAAAATGCCGCCGATGGCTATTCCAGCCAAGCGATGACAACCTGGGCACGCGATGGCCGGGCCGTGCTTTCAGCCCAACAAAGCATTGCCATTTTCGGCTGAAGCCCGCCCCATTGGCGCATTGACTTTGCAGGTGAAAGGGACTAACAAACGCCCTGTTCGGCTCTTTTTTCACTGTGCTTCATGGTGGCGGCGGCGAACACACAGCTTTAAAACCCGGCTTAAACGCTGGGCCCTTTGGATGGTTTATCCGGGGTCTCCACCAGTCAGCGAGGATTCGCCCACTGGTGCTGTCTCCTTTTGTGGATACATCTGGCGGGATGCAGGATGGATATGTGGCACGATGTTTGAGTCTTTAAGCGATCGCCTGTCCGGCGTTTTTGACAAGCTCAAAAAACGCGGCGCCCTGTCGGAGGCAGATGTCTCGGCGGCGATGCGCGAAGTGCGCGTGGCGCTTTTGGAAGCCGATGTCGCCTTGCCGGTGGTCAAGGATTTCATTGCTAAGGTCAGCGAAAAATCCATCGGCCACGCCATTCTGAAATCGGTTACGCCGGGCCAGCAGGTCATCAAGATCGTTCATGATGAATTGATCGCCATGCTCGGCGGTGGCGAGGATGAAGCCGATAGCCCCGGCGGCTTTGGCGGCCAGACCCTGCCGCTTTTGGGCGTGCCGCCGGTGCCGGTTCTGATGGTGGGGCTGCAAGGCTCGGGGAAAACCACGAGCACCGCCAAAATCGCCAAAAGGCTGAGCGAAAAAGATCATAAGCGCGTCCTGATGGCGTCTCTCGATACCCGTCGTCCGGCAGCACAGGAACAATTGCGGGTGCTGGGCGAGCAGATCGGGATCAAAACCCTGCCGGTGATCGAAGGCCAGATGGCTGTTGATATCGCCCGCCGTGCGATGGAAGCGGCGCGCCTTCAGGGCTTTGACGTGGTGATGCTCGATACCGCCGGGCGGATGCATGTGGATGATGATCTCATGCGCGAGGTGATCGCCGTGCGCGATCAGGTGAAGCCGGTGGAAACCCTGCTGGTCGCCGATGCCCTCACCGGTCAGGATGCGGTCTCGGTGGCCCGATCCTTTGATGAGCGGCTGGGGATCACCGGCGTTGTGCTGTCGCGCATGGATGGCGATGGGCGCGGCGGGGCGGCGCTGTCGATGCGGGCGATCACCGGCAAGCCGATCCGCCTGATCGGCACCGGCGAAAAGCCCGATGCTCTTGAAGCCTTTCACCCCTCCCGCATTGCCGGCCGGATTCTGGGCATGGGCGATGTGGTCTCTTTGGTGGAGCGGGCGGCAGAAACCATCGAAGCCGATGATGCCGAACGCATGGCCGCCAAAATGCGCAAGGGCCAGTTCGATCTGGATGATCTGCGCAGCCAATTACGCCAGATGAAAAAAATGGGCGGCATGAAGGGTTTGATGTCGATGCTGCCAGGCATGGGCAAATTGACCAAAGGCGCCCCCAAGCTGGATGACAAGGTTCTGGGTCGGCAGGAAGCCATCATCTGCGCCATGACCCCAAAAGAACGCCGCGATGCGCGGGTGCTCAATGCCTCGCGCAAACGGCGGATCGCCGCCGGTGCCGGCGTGAGCGTTCAGGATGTCAACAAGCTGCTGAAAATGCATCAGCAGATGTCTGGCATGATGAAAAAAATGTCGAAAATGGGAAAAAAGGGCGGCCTGCCATCGCTCCCCGGAATGGGGAACGCCATGGGGGGTATGAGCGGCATGGGCGGTGGCGCCCAAGGTCTTCCGCCCGGATTTTCCGATGCCCTGTCGGGTGGCAAGAGCGGCGGATTGCCGCCCGAGCTTGCGGCCCTTTTGAACAAGAAAAAATGATTACCATCTCAAGAAAGGACTGATCTTATGTCACTTGCTATTCGTCTTGCCCGCAGCGGCGCCAAAAAACGCCCCTATTACCGTATCGTGATTGCCGATAGCCGCAGCCCCCGCGATGGCCGCTTCATCGAAAAGGTGGGCACCTACAATCCCCTGCTGCCCAAAGACGATAACAACCGCATCATCTTACTTGAAGAACGCATCAAGCATTGGATCGGCGAAGGCGCGAAGCCGACCGATCGTGTGAGCCGTTTTCTGGAACAGGCGGGCATCACCGAGAAGAAGGGTGATCGCAAGAACCTGAAAAAAGGCGCACCGGGCAAGAAAGCGGTGGAGCGGGTTGAAGAACGCAACAAACGCGCCGCAGAAGCCGCTGCTGCTGCCGCGGCTGCCGCTCCCGCCGAAGACGGCGCTGCCGATACGGCTGAAGCCTGAGGCTTGAGAAAAGGCGATGGCGCATGGCGACCCCGGATCATCCCCCATCACAGCGTATCTGCCTTGCCGCCCTTGCGGGCGCGCATGGCGTGCGCGGTGCGGTGCGGCTGAAAGCCTTCACCGATGATCCGGCGGCGATCACGCGCTATGGCCCCCTTTATTTGGGTGACAGCAATCGCCAGATCGAATTGCGCCTGCTGTCTCCGGTGAAAGGGGGATGGACGGCCGCGATCACGGGCATTCATGATCGCGATGCGGCTCAGGCTTTATCGGGTACCCGGCTTTATATTGATCGGGCGCTTTTAGATGCCGCAGCGGATGCAAAAGGCCCCAATGCCGATGCACCCGACTCCCCAGCCGATACCAGAGAATCGAGTGATAGCGAATCGGATGACAGCTATTTTCTGGTTGATCTGATCGGGCTGAAGGCGCAAGCGCCGGATGGCCGTGATCTGGGGATGGTGCGGGCAGTGCATGATTTTGGTGGCGGCGATCTTCTGGATATCAGCTTACACGAAGCCGCACCGGGGCTTGGAAAATCCATTTTGATCCCCTTTGATCGCCAGTTCGTGCCGGAGGTTGCCCTAAAAGCGGGCTATCTCGTGCTTGATCTGGCGGCATGGCTGGCTTTGCAAAGCGATCATGGCCCGGAAACTGATAGATGAGTTGGGGCCGATGAGTTGGGTCGCGCAAATTCTGACGCTGTATCCGCAAATGTTTCCCGGGCCTTTGGGGCACAGTTTGGCCGGAAAAGCATTGGACGATGGGCTTTGGGCGATAGAAACACTGGACATTCGCGATTTTGCGAGTGATAAACACCGCTCTGTAGACGATACGCCCGCGGGCGGTGGTCCTGGAATGGTGCTTCGGCCCGATATTCTGGGGGCTGCCATCGATGCGGCGCGTTTGCATGCGGAACCGGATTGGCCATTGGTCTTTCTCAGCCCGCGCGGTCGGCCTTTTGATCAGGCCATGGCGCGGGAATGGGCGGGATGCGGTGGCATAACCATGCTGTGCGGCCGATTCGAAGGGGTTGACCAGCGGGTGATCGATCAACGAAAGCTGACGGAAATCAGCCTTGGCGACTTTATCCTTTCAGGGGGAGAACCAGCGGCCATCGCCATGCTGGATGCGGTGGTCAGGTTGTTGCCGGGCGTGATGGGCAAGCACCAAAGCGCTGAAGATGAAAGTTTCGAGCGGGGACTTTTAGAGTACCCGCACTATACCCGTCCCCAGATATGGGAGGGGCACGAGATACCGGCGGTGCTCAATTCCGGGCATCACGGGAAGATTGCCGAATGGCGACTTAAAAAAGCGGAAGACGTGACCCGCTTATGTCGGCCGGATCTCTGGTCGACCTATGAGCGACGTCATAAAACATGAAAGGTCATGTAGAATGAACGTCATCGAGAAACTTGAACTGGCTGAAATCGAAAAGCTGACAGCCGGCAAAACCATTCCCGATTTCCAGGCTGGCGACACCATCAAAGTGATGGTGAAGGTGGTCGAAGGCGAACGCGAACGCCTGCAGCCCTTTGAAGGTCTGTGCATTGCGCGCAATGGCGGGGGCATCAATGCCTCTTTCACCCTGCGCAAGATTTCCTTCGGTGAAGGGGTTGAGCGGATTTTCCCGCTTTATTCCCCGATTCTGGATTCGATCACATTGCTGCGTCGTGGCCGTGTGCGTCGCGCCAAGCTTTATTATCTGCGTGGCCGGACCGGTAAATCCGCCCGGATCGCCGAACGCAAGGATTGGCGCCATAAACCCAAGGGCAAAGCGAAAGCGGCTGCGGCTGCCAGCGATGCACCAACGCAGGCAGAATGATCCAGCGGCCCTTGTGGCGGGTTGAAATGCGGGCGGTGCATTCGGTGCGCCGCCCTTTTTCATTTGGCGCAGTCATTGAGCGCGCCCTTCTGAAGAAAACCCGCATGCGCATTGTGCACCGCAAGGCTTGCGAATCTTTCAAGATCATGGGATAGGAGCGCCGCATCCATCTTTTTTGCGGTGCTTTTTAGAGCGAAAATTTCACAACAGGAGCAAAGCGCGATGAGCTATCGCCTTGCCGTTATTGGCGCCACCGGCCTTGTGGGCCAGGAAATGCTGAATATTCTGGCAGAGCGGGATTTTCCCGCCTCAGAAATCGTCCCTTTGGCATCACGCAAATCCTTAGGCCAGGATGTCATGTATGGGGATCGAAAACTGAAGGTGAAGGCGCTCGATACGTTCGATTTCACCGGCATCGATATTGCGCTCTTTGCCGCCAGCGGCGACGTGGCTGCGGAATATGCCCCGAAAGCCGCCGCCGCCGGGGCCGTGGTGATCGATAACAGCTCGCATTTCAGGATGGATCCGGATGTGCCGCTGATCGTGCCGGAAGTGAATGCCGATGCCCTGGCTGGCTATAGGAAAAAGAACATCATCGCCAATCCCAATTGCTCCACCGCCCAGCTTGTGGTGGCTTTGAAGCCTTTGCATGATGCCGCCAAAATCAAGCGGGTGGTGGTGTCCACCTATCAATCGGTTTCAGGGGCGGGGAATGAAGCATCAGACGAATTATTCAGCCAGACCCGGGCCATTTTCGTCAATGATCCCATCGAACCGGTTAAATTCACCAAGCAGATCGCTTTCAATGTGATCCCCCATATCGATCGCTTTCTGGATGACGGCTCCACGAAAGAAGAGTGGAAAATGACGGTGGAGACGCAAAAAATTCTCGATCCCGCCATCGCGCTGATCGCCACCTGCGTGCGGGTGCCGGTTTTCATCGGCCATTCCGAAGCCGTTTTCGTGGAATTTGAAAACGACATCACCCCCGGCACGGCGCGGAAAATCCTGCGCGAAGCGCCGGGTTGTCTGGTCATCGATAAGCGCGAAGATGGCGGCTATATCACCCCGGTGGAATGCGCCGGTGATTTTGCCACCTTCATTTCCCGGATTCGCCGCGATCCTACGGTAAAGCACGGCCTCAGCCTTTGGGTTGTCTCGGATAATCTGCGCAAGGGGGCGGCGCTCAATGCCGTTCAGATCGCCGAAAGCCTGATCGCCCGGCATCTGAAAAAAGACGCCTGATCAGGCTAAAAACATCATGAGGTGCGGATCATCAACGACGGGCGATGATCCACACCGCATGAATGATCCCGGGGATATAGCCAAACAGAGTGAGGATGATATTCAGCCAGAAATGCATCCCCAGCCCCACTTGCAAAAACACCCCCACGGGGGGCAAGAGAATCGCGAAGATCAGCCGGACGATATCCATGATGGGCCTTGCTCCTGATCTGATCGTTTGTCATCAGATAAATTTCTGACCGACCACCCCCGCGCCAATGGCGAGGATTAACCCCCAAAGATATTTGGTTTTTTCATTTTTTTACAAGCCATCTTTTTTAATCTTGACAATCATTCGCAATCGCATAAACATGAGGGCGTTCATGAGGTGCGATTGATGTATGTTTGCATTTGCAATGGTCTGACTGAAAAGCGCGTGCTGGCGGCTGCCCGTGAAACCGGGGAGCGGCGATCGGTGGGTGCCCTTTACAAAAAAATGGGCTGCAAGCCGCAATGCGGCATGTGCCTTACGCACGCTAAAACGATCATCAAGCAAGATGATTATGCCGCCAAAATCAGAGACAAAGCAGAGGATTGCGTGGAAGCGGCCATGGGCTTTGGCCATGGCGCCCCCGTCAGCCTTTGAAGATAGCTGATGCTGGCTCTTAATATCATTCGCAAGTAGCTGATTTTCAATAGAAAACTTGAAATACCCCGGGCTTTTGGTGCACAGTGCATCCATGGTCACCTCGCCCCTGTTCAACAGATGGGGCGGGCCACAGCACGATTATATCGCGAAGATATTATGAGCAGGAGAGCCGAGATGAAGGGCGATAAAAAGGTCATTGAGCATCTCAATGTCATTCTGAAAAATGAACTCACGGCGATCAATCAGTATTTCCTGCATTCCCGGATTTTGAAAGATCGCGGCCTGCATAAGCTGGGCGATTATGAATATCACGAATCCATCGATGAGATGAAACACGCCGATCGCCTGATCGAGCGCATCCTGTTTCTTGAAGGCCTGCCCAATCTGCAGCAGCTCAATCGCTTGCGCATCGGCGAAAATGTGCCGGAAATCCTGCAGGGCGATCTGGATCTGGAAATGGATGGCCATAAAGACCTGAAAGCCGCCATCGGCCATTGTGAAAAGGTCGAGGATTATGCTTCGCGCCAGCTTTTGCGCGAAATCCTCACGTCTGAAGAAGAGCATATCGATTGGCTGGAAACCCAGCTTCAATTGATCGAGGATACGGGCCTGCCCAATTATCTGCAAAGCCAGATGGGCGATCACGACGGCTGATCGAGCTGTAGGCCCAAAAAAATCAAGCTGCCTTCGTTCTTCATATGTTCATGATGCGCGTGGTCGGTTAGAGTGCCGCCATGCATGATGATGTCGCCAGCTTTCCTTCGCCTGATGTGATCCTCCCCGGCCTTCCCGCCATGGTGGTGGGAAGCCGTATGGCCTTACGGTCCGATGGCAAAGGGGGGCTGCAAAGCCTGAGCTTTGAAGACGCGGGCCGCGCCCTAGTGGAAAGCCCGCATCTTTTATGCAATCTGCCCCTGATCGCCCGGCGTTTACGGCTGCGCCAGATGCCCCCCCGGGCTGATCTTCAGGCCTATGATCTGCTTGAGCTTTTTGCCTTTGTCCGGCCCGCGCGCTTTACCCTGCCCACTTTATCCGGGCTGGCCCAAAGCCTGTCTTTGCCGCACAATGATCATCGGATCGCCGCCCCGGATGGCGGGCCGTTGGGACAGCAGATCGCCCTGATCGCCCCCATTGCCCAGCGCCTGATGGCCGATCTGGGGGCCGATACCTATCGCTGGAATAAAAGCGTAGGCGCCATCGCCCTCACCTTAGCCCGCGCCGGATGGCCATGGGGGCCGATGATTTTAGGGGCTTTAAGCCGCAATAAAGCCGCGAATGCTGGGGGCCAAACAGGCGTGGCGGTTTGGCAAAATCTGGCGGAATGGACGGATGGGCCACCGCCGCCGGCCCCTGCCGATCATGCGGTGAGCGCCGATGAAGCCGAACAGCAACTGGCCCGTATCATCCAGCATAATCTGGGCACGGGATCAGAGCCACGGCCCCAGCAGGTGGCCTATAGCCGGGCCATCAGCCATGCCTTTCATCCCCCCGAGGCAGAGAATGCCCCGAACATGACCCTGGCGGAAGCGGGCACCGGCACCGGCAAAACCCTGGGCTATATTGCCCCGGCCAGCCTGTGGGCGCAAAAAAATGCCGGGCCGGTATGGATTTCGACCTATACCAAGGCGCTGCAACGCCAGATCGATCAGGAATTAAGCCGCCTTTATCCCGATCCCAAGGAACGCAACAGCCGCACGGTGATTCGCAAGGGCCGCGAGAATTATGCCTGCCTTTTGAATATCGAGGATGCCGCCCGCATTTCCTTTTCAGGGGCGGCCACCGCGCGGGATTCGGTTTTGATGGGGCTGGTGCTGCGCTGGCTGGCCTATAGCCGCGATGGCGATATGATCGGCGGCGATTTTCCCAGTTGGCTTGGTGGGCATTTCGGTCAGGCCCGGCTCAGCGCGCTCACCGATCATCGGGGCGAATGCCTTTATTCCGCCTGCAGCCATTATCGCCGCTGCTTCATTGAACGGGCGGTGCGAAAATCCCGCCGGGCCGATCTGGTCATTGCCAATCATGCTCTGGTGATGACCCAGGCCGCCGCCCGGGATGGCGATCCCGATCTGCCGCGCCGCCTTGTTTTCGATGAAGGCCATCATGTGTTTGATGCCGCCGACAATGCCTTTTGTGCGCATCTTTCAGGGGCCGAAGGGGCTGATCTGCGGCGCTGGCTGCGCGGCCGGGAAACCGCCCATAAAGGCCGGGCGCGAGGCCTGATCACGCGCATCGAAGATCTGATCGGCGATGATCAGATGGCCCGCAATCATCTGGATGCGATTATTGAGGCGGCGCGCGCCCTGCCCGGCCCGGGTTGGCTACAAAGGCTATCAGGTGCCGCCCCGCGCGGCCCTTATGAACAGTTTCTGATGCATCTGCGAGCCCAGATTCTGCGCCGCAGCCATGATCGCCATGGCCCCCATGGGCTTGAATGCGGCACCGAAGACAGCCCCGCCGAATTGCTGGCCGCTGGCAATCTGCTGGCCCGCGCCCTTGATGCCCTGATGCAGCCGATGAAAGCACTGGCCGCCCGGCTTTTGGCCCTGCTGGATGAACAGGCGGCGAGCCTTGATAGCGCCAGCCGCGGACGGCTCGATGCCTCGGCCCGCTCGATCAGCTTGCGGGCGGAAAAGCTGGCGGCCTGGGCGCAGATGCTGCTTGATCTGCAAAAACCCGCCGATCCGGCTTTTGTCGATTGGCTGGCGCTGGATCGTTCGGATGGCCATGAACGCGATGTGGGGCTTTATCGCCATTGGCTCGATCCCTCCAAACCCTTTGCCAAAACGGTTCTGGAACCGGCCCATGGGGTTTTGATCACCTCGGCCACCCTGCGCGATCAGCAAACCGCCGCCGAGGACGGGGATTGGCAGCGGGCGGAAATGCGGGTGGGGGCATCGCATCTGGTTTTGCCGGCCCGGCGCTTTTCCACTGCATCGCCCTTTGATTATCAAAAACAGACACGGGTTTTGATCGTCAATGATCTGCAAAAAGGCGATCCGGGGCATCTGGCCACTGCCTATCGCGCCCTGTTTTTGGCCGCCCAGGGCGGGGCGCTGGGCCTGTTCACCGCCATTGCAAGGCTGCGCGCCGTTCATGATCGCATTCATCCAGTGCTCGAATCCCATGGCCTGCCGCTTTATGCCCAGCATATCGATCCCATGGATACCGGCACTTTGGTCGATCTGTTTCGGGCCGAGGAAGATGCCTGCCTTTTGGGCACCGATGCCGTGCGCGATGGGGTGGATGTGCCCGGCCATGCCCTGCGGCTGATTGTGTTTGATCGGGTGCCCTGGCCGCGCCCCACCCGCCTGCATAAAGCCCGGCGGGCGGCTTTTGGCGGCAGTCTTTATGATGATATGCTCACCCGGCTGAAGCTGTCTCAGGCTTTTGGCCGGCTGGTACGGCGCGCCGATGATCGCGGGCTGTTCATCCTGCTCGATGCCCAAACCCCGAGCCGCCTGCTCACCGCCTTTCCCCCGGGGCTTGAGGTCGCGCGCGTGGGGCTGGCCGAAGCCATTCGGATCACAACAGATTTCTTCCCGCGCCACGCCGCGCAAAAGCCCGATCAGGTGCCCTAAAACCCGCCGCCCGCCTTTTCATCAAAAGCGGCTCTTGCCTTGGCCTGCCACAGTTTCTAAGCTGCCCGCCGATTGCCCTTACGAACCCCTTTATTCACGTCCATGCCCCTGATCCTTGCTTGCTCTTCTTCATATCAAAAGGAAACTTCATGTCCACCATCAGCCCGCAAACTGCCCTCGTCTATGCCATGGTGCTGGTCTCGGCCTCTGATCGTCAGATGACCGATAGCGAATTGCGCCGGATCGGGGATCTGGTGCGCGCCCTGCCCGCCTTTGATGGCTATGATGAAAACAGCCTGGTGGATGATGCCAAAAGCTGTGCTGAAATCCTTGATGATGATGAAGGGCTCGATGCCGTTCTCGGCTTGATCGCCGAAGCCATTCCGGCCAGCCACAGCGATCTGATCTATGCCCTTGGCTGTGAAATTGCCGCTGCCGATGGCGCCTTGAGCCAGGAAGAACTGCGCTTTCTGGAAATGCTCCGGCATCGCTTTGCGGTGGACCGGCTGACCGCCGCTGCCATCGAGCGGGGTGTGGCTGCCCGGCGCAAAAGCTTTGAGATCAAGGGCTGAATTTCTTCTGAACAATCGCCTCATCCCCGGCGTTTATCATCGGCGTGGGATAACAGGAGGCAAAGATATGATCCATAAATTCGCGATGACGGCCATTCTATTGGCATCAGCCGCTCTGTTGGCGGGCTGCGATGCCGTGCCCGGCACGGATGCCTGGTGCAAGAAAATGAACGAAACAGCAAAATCCGACTGGTCTGCCGAAGATGCCAAAATCTATGCCGAAGAATGCGTGGTGAAACCGGCCAAGGATGCCGTGGATGATACCATCGACGATATCACCAACTGACCCAACGGGAACCCCGATGCGGCCCGGCTTTTATGATCCGGGCCGTTCATAAACCGCGCCTGCTGAGAAACGGGGCCTCGAAATCATAAAGGCTCAGCACATATGGGGTTTCATCGGGCGCGGGCATCAGGGGAAAATCAAGGGATGCGATGGCAATCTTGCGGTCATTCACCAAGGTCAGTTCGCCTTTCGAAATGGCAATCGATGGAATGAGGGTGATTTTTGCCAGATGCTGTCTTTGGGCTTCGCTGTCCACATCGATCAGATCGCGCAGCCGGGTGCCTTTGGTGAAATCGAGATGACGATCATTGACCACGCTTTTGAAAAGGGCTTTCACATCTTCACCCACGATATGGGCCACCATATCGCTGCCATCTTCAAGCACATGGCATAAAGTAAGCCGCGCGTGCCAGCCGGCCAGATCCTGGAAACGCAGATCCTTGCGGGTGGGCCGGGAATTTTGGCTCAAAAGCCGGCTCCACCACTCGATATAGGGATTGAGGGGCCCCAGATCGGGAATGGGATCATAGGCGGGGTAATAAAAAAACGCGGCCGTTCGGGCCAATGCCAATGCCTCCCCATCGATAAAAGACCCTTGCCCCTTATCTTACAAGATTTTTCAGACATTGACCAGCGCCAAGAAACCGGATTTCCGTCCGGTTTCCTCAGAACAGGTCCGCGCCATGCCCCTCAATGGGTGGTGATCGCCACCTTTAAAACACCATCTTTTTGCTGGGAAAACAGTTCATAGGCCGCCTCGATCTCATCCAGGTCAAAGCGATGGGTGACCAGCCCGCCGGTATCCACCCGCCCCATGGCCACCACATCCATCAGCCGCCGCATCCGTTCCTTGCCCCCCGGGCACAGGCTGGTGATAATCTTGTGATCGCCCAAACCCGCCAGAAAAGGCCCCAAAGGCAGCTTCAGATCCGCCGAATAAACCCCAAGGGATGACAAAGTACCCCCCGGCCGCAAAACCCGCAAAGCCGCTTCAAAAGTCGATTGCAGGCCCAAGGCTTCAATCGCCACATCAACCCCCCGGCCCCCGGTCAGCGCCATGATCGCATCCACCGGATCTTCGCGGTTAAAATCAATCACGTCATCCGCACCCATGCGTTTGGCCATGGCCATGCGTTCGGGCACGGTTTCAACGGCGATGATCCGGGTGGCCCCCATCATCCGCGCCCCTGCGGTAGCACAAAGGCCAATCGGCCCTTGGGCAAAAATGGCCACCTGATCGCCAATAGCGATCCCCGCCGATTGGGCACCCGCCAGCCCGGTGGAGAGAATATCGGGGCACATCAAAACCTGTTCATCGCTCAGCCCATCGGGAATGGGGGCAAGATTGGCCATGGCATCAGGCACCAGCAGATAATCGGCCTGCGCCCCATCCTGCGTATTGCCGATCCGCCAGCCGCCCAACGCTTTCCAGCCATGAGCCGTGCCCGCCCCGCATTGGGAATGAAATCCGTAAAGCGAGGCATTGGAATGGCCCGATGGCGTGATCGCCCCGGCAATCACCCTTTGGCCTTCTTCATAGCCCTTCACCATCGATCCCAGCTTTTCGATCACCCCCACCGGCTCATGGCCGATGGTGAGCCCCGGTTCCACGGGATATTCCCCCTTCATGATATGAATATCCGTGCCGCAAATGGTGGTGGTGGTGATCCGGATCAGGGCATCAAGGGGGCCAATTTCGGGGATCGGCTTTTCATCGAGCACAATCCGTCCGGGTTCGACGAAAATGGCGGCTCTCATTTTGGCGGTCATGGTGCGTCCTTTCATCATCGGTCCTATCAAGGCATCATCACGCTATACTCTCGTAAAATGTGCTCTCATGCCTTGACCGAGATCAAATCCGCGATGAATGATCCCGCCTGTCGTCATTCTGGATTCTTTTCTTCATTCCGGGCTTGCCTGTCCCGGACTCCATCTCGTGAAGGGCTGAGGGTGGCAAAGAGTGGACCCCGGGTCTCCGCCCGGGGTGACGATTGAGGTATGCGAGGTGAGGATTAAAGATCAGGCCCCTAAACGCTTCATAAGCGCGTGCAGACATTGCGGATTTCCGAATAGAAATGAAGCGAAGCGGCGCCCCCCTCACGCCCGATGCCCGAGGCTTTCATCCCCCCAAAAGGCGTGCGCAGATCGCGGATCATCCAGCTATTCACCCATAAGGCCCCCACCCGGCGTTTGGACGCCACATGATGGGCACGGCCCATGTCCTTTGTCCAGATCGTGCCCGCAAGGCCATAGGGACTATCATTGGCGAGGGCGATGGCTTCATCCGCATCATCAAAAGGCATGATATGAGTGACCGGGCCGAAGACTTCTTCCTGCACCGGCACGCTTTTCTGTGAAAGCCCGGTCCAGACCGTGGGTTCCACCCATGCCCCCCCAATAAAGGGCGCGGGCATATCCGGGATCACCCCGCCGGCATGGACCTCGGCCCCGGCATCGCGCGCTGCCTTGAAATAGCCCAGCACCTTGTCGCGATGGCCATGGCTGCTCAAGGGCCCCAAGCGGGTGGCTTTATCCATGGGATCACCCGGGATGAAGCTTTTGGCGGCTTTGGTCATCGCCTCCACGGTGCGATCATAAATCGCCCGCTCCACATAAAGCCGTTCATTGCCCAGACAAATCTGTCCACAATTGAAAAAGGCGGCCATGGCTTCAGTGCGGATGGCGGCTTCAAAATCGCAATCGGCAAACAATATCCCGGCATTTTTACCCCCCAATTCAAGGGAAATATCACGGATGCCCATAGCGGCGGCTTTCATGATCGCTTCGCCGGTGCGGGTTTCGCCGGTGAAGGTGATGGCATCCACATCGGGATGGGCGGTGAGAAAGGCCCCCGCCGATCCAGGCCCAAAGCCATGCACCACATTATAAACCCCTTTGGGGATGCCTGCCGCCTTCATCACCTCACCCAAAAGGGCAGCGGTGGCAGGCGTTTCTTCCGAGGGCTTCACCACCACCGCATTGCCACAGATCAGCGCCGGGGCGACTTTCCAGGTCATCAGGATGAAGGGCAAATTCCACGGACAAATCGCCGCCACCACCCCTTTCGGGGTGCGCTCGGCCACATTCATCGCCCGCCCGCCATCGGGGAGGCGGGTTTCAAAGCTTTCCAAAGGGGTCATCCGCCCCACTTCGGCAAAGGTTCGGAATTGTTCGGCAGCGCGGGGGATTTCCCCCATTTTCGCGGACATCAGGGGCTTGCCGGTATCGGCCATTTCGGCGGCCACGAAATCATCGAGCCGGGCGATGATCCCATCTGCGACCTTATGCAAAAGGGAGGCCCTGTCTTCAACCGTACTATCGCCCCAGGGCCCGTTCATGGCGGCCCGCGCTGCGGCCACGGCATCGGCAACATCGCCTTCACCGGCTTCGCTGACGATCGCCACCTTTTCCCCGGTGGCGGGGTTGATATCATCGAAATGGCGGGCGCTATCGCGATAATCGCCATCGATAAAATTCAAAATCCTGCGCAGATCGCTCATCGGATATCTCCTCAAAAATCACATCAGGCCCATCTGCCTTGGCAGCCATGTCACCAGAAACGGCAGGAAGGTGAGCAAAAGGATGCGCGCCAGATCGGCGATCAGAAAGGGGACAACGCCCCGGAAAATCAGTGGGATGGGCAGATTGGGCGCCATCCCGTGCAAAACGAAGATATTCATCCCGATGGGCGGGGTGATCATGCCAAGGCCCGAGACCATCACCAGCATCACCCCCCACCAGATCGGATCATAGCCCAAAAGATCGATCACCGGCAAAACGAAGGGCAAGGTCACCACCATCGCCGCCACCGATTCAAAGACCGCGCCCAAAGCGATATACATCAGATACAGCGCTAAAATGATCAGGATCGGGGCCACATCCAGCCCGCCGATCCACTGCACCACGATTTCCGGCAGGCCCGAAAGCGCCAGAAAATAGCTGAAGGAAAAAGCGCCGATGATCACCAGATAGATCATGCCGGAATTGATCGCGGTTTCCCGTGCCACCTGCACGATCACCGCCCGATCAAGGCTGCCCCGCACAAGACTGAGGATAAAGGCCGAAACTGCCCCCAAAGCCGCCGCTTCGGTCACGGTGACGATGCCGCCATAAATGCCCACCGTTACCAAAAGCCCCAGCAGGATCACCGCCCGCGCCTGCTTCACCGCTGCCCAGCGTTCGCCCCATGAACTACGCGCCTGTGCGGGCACCTGATCAGGATAAAGGCGGGCATAAACCCCGATGGCGATCAACTGAAACAAGACCGCCAAAATACCGGGCACAACAGCCGCCGCAAACATCGCCAGCACGAATTGTTCCGATAAAACCGCATAAATCACAATGATCAGGGAGGGTGGAATGATGATCCCCAAAGTGCCCCCGGCAGCAATGGATCCCGCCGCAAAAGCCGGGCGATAGCCATGCGCCAGCATTTGTGGCAGGGCCACCCGGGTCATGGTGGCTACCGTGGCGATGGATGATCCGCACACCGCACCAAAAGCCCCGCAGCCGCCAATGGTGGCCACCGCAAAGCCACCCTTTTTATGGCCGATAAAAGCATTGACCAGATTATATAAATCCGCCGAAAGCCCGGAGATGGCCGCCAAACTGCCCATCAACAAAAAAAGCGGAATGATCGCCAGATCAAGACTTTTGAAGGCGCTGACGGCCTCGATACCGGGAATGGCCAAAGCCGGATCAATCCCCGCCAAAAGCGCAAAACCCGCCACCCCGGCAATCCCCATGGCCGGACCGATGGGCACATGAAGGGCGATCAGCACGAACAGCAAAATCACCCCGAACAGGGCAATCAACAAGGGGGTCATGGCTGCGCCTTTTCGGGGTGGATCGCCTGCCCGATGCTGGCGAGACAACTGATAATCTGCACGATCAGGGTGATGCCCAAAAGGCCGGTGGCCATAAAGGCCGAAGGCTGACGGGGGATTTCCACAATGGGGCTGTATTGCACCCCCAGATCAAGGGCATAAAGCCCATAATGCCATGTAACCACGAAAACAAAGCCGGTCAGCATGATCTGGCCAAAAGCATCGAGCCATAAGGCAAAAGTGGGGCTAAGGCTTTGGCCCAAAAGGCGGATGGTGATATTCCCCCGGCGGGCCATCAGCAAAGGCATGAAACAGGTGAGAGTCACAGCGATCAACAGGCCATTCAGATCTTCAAGGCCATGAATGGGGGCACGCAAAAGCCAGCGCGACAAAGCATCGGCAGTGATCGCAAAACCCTGCACCAGCAAAAGAACCAGCCCGATGATGGCCAAACCATCAGCACTCATCTGTGCCGCCTTTGCAGCCTTTTCAGTCCAGCCCTGCACCCGATCCAGCCTCATAAAGGGGCCTTTTCAGCGGCGATTTCATCAAGAATGCGGCTTAAGGCGCGCAGCAGATCGCGGCGATCCTGATCCGTGCCCTGCCATTGTTCTGCCATGGCCGCAAAGGCCGCCATCAGATGCGCACTTTCCGATGGGGTTGGGCGGTAAAATTGATGATCGGGGCTTTCTTTCACCCGGGCGATGGCTTTATCGGCTTCCGCCATCATCGAAGCGGTCAGCGCCAGAGAAAAAGCCTCGCCGCTTTCCGAGAGGATCGCCTCTTTCACCTTTGGCGGCAGCTCGCGAAACCGGCTTTTGTTCATCACCACCGCCGATGGGGTAAAGCCCAATGCCTGGGTCATGTGGCTGCGGGTGGTCAGTTCGATCCCGGTGGCTTTGGTGCCGTGCCAGGAAAATAAAACGCCATCGATCATCTTCCGGCTCAGGCTTTCCGCCACCTGTGTGGCGGTGATGCCGCCCACTGCCGTCGCCCCCATGGCTTCAACGATGCGGGCCTGCGCCGCATTGGCCACCCGGATCTTGCGATTGCTCAAGCCGCTCAGACCATCGAAATCATCCGCCATATGAAGATAATTGGCAGGCGAAACCGAAAGCCCCAAAACCGTTACATCATGAAGTCCGGGAAAGAAGCCGCCTTCATGAAGCCGCCAGAAGGCCCGGGTGAGGGCCATGGGATCATCGGATAAAAGGGGAATTTCCAAAAGCGATATCTCAGGAAAGCGCCCCGCCACATAACCAAAGGGAAACCAGGTGATATCAGTGACCCCGGCCATCAGCAGGCGCAATTGCATCTCGCCATCATGGCCCAGCGCCCCGCCTGAAAAAAGCTGGATCTCGTAACCCATGGGCCCGATTTTTTCATTCACCCGCATCAGCCATGGCACCATCGCATGGCGCACATGCACCACCCGATCCGGCACGAAAATTCCCAGCCGCAAAATTGTGGGCGCGGCTTTTGACGGCTGATCTTCGGCCCCACGATCATCGAGAAGAGCGGCCGCCACAACAGGAGGCGACATGAAGAGGCGGGGGCTCATCACAAGGATGGCCCCAACCCCAAAAAGGGCAAGACAGATGAGGACGCCTTTTAAAAAGCCCATCTCATGCCCCCAAATCCATCAAACACAGATCATGAAACCCAAACCCATCAAGCAGAGCCCATCAAGCCGCACCCTGTGTGCGATCAGGTGCATCATAAATCGCCGTGCCCGGATGGAAATCAGACCAGACATACCAGAAAATCTTGTTGTAATGGGGAATGGGGGTCAAGGCTTTCCCACTTAATTCACCAGACAAACAAACCCCATGCAAAGCCCAAAGGCTGCCGGTCTCGGCATCGGTCATCTGATCATTGGGGGCAAGCTTAAACGAGAGCACCCGGCCATCCACATCGCGATCAAAAACTTGCGTGAAATCACCGCGATCATCTGACACCACGAGCAAGGAGACATCGCCCAAGCGATCTTCGATCAGCTTTTCGCTTTTGCACAGATCAAGGGGATAGCTTTTGCTCACGCCCCCGGCTTCCACCCCCAAAACCATGGCTTTAAGGGGCAGGCGCTCATCTTTGTCATGCTGCAGGGGATAGACCATCACCGGGCTTTTCGGATCGATCACATCGGCGCGGGCCAAAAGCTTCAGATAAAAAATATCGCGCCAGGCAATCGGCCGCATCCAGATCGGGCTATCGGGATAGCGATCTTTCCAGGCTTTGAGGCTCATGGCCTGCGTGGTGATGGTTTTGAGCGGCAGGCTGCCATTGAGCGAGCCATTCTGGATCTGGATCACCGAACACTGGTTTGATTTATCATAGAACACCATATTATTCGCCAAAGCGGCGGTGATGGTGATATCGGGCTGCCGAAAGCGATCCGCCATCGCATAAGACATCGAGCTATGGGCCAGAATGCAATGGGTCATGATGAAGGGATGATCCCCTTCGGGCTGATAAACGATATGAGGCCGCCGCGCCAATCGGGCAATAAAGCCCCAGGGCTTGCCCCCCTCATCGATCACCCCCACCACTTCTTCATTGGGGCCGAAACGCTTTAAAGCCTCATCCACCGAAATGAATGTGGGTTTGCGGATAGGCCGGAACATCAGCTTGGTGTGCATGAAAAAGCCAAACACTAAAATGCCCGCATAAACCACGGCCGCCCCGATGAGGATGGGCGATACAGCACCGCCATCCAAAGCCACAAAAAGTGCATAAAGCAAAAGCGCTGCCGATAGCAAAAGCACCCAGAAGGATTTGCCATAGATATAACGCGCCCCGGATTCCGAAACGGCGATCTTGTTGGTGAGCATCAAAATGCCCAATGTTCCCGGCAAAACCGCCGCCGCGCATAAGATAACTGCCAATATGGCCAGCCCATCAGCCATTGTCATGATGTGTCCTCGTTTTTTTTATAATGCCGATCAAAGATGTAACGGGTCAGCCTTCAAATTTCAGGCGCACATAAATCATGCGCTGTCTGGGATCATGAAGCTTTGAATCAAAGCGGAAGGTTTCCCCCGGGATCACCGGTACTTTATTATCAAAAACATTCACCGCACCCACGGTGAAGGTGATGGCATCTTCCGCACTCAAAAGCCCATCGAGGCGATATTGATATTGCACATCAAAAGTGGTTTCCGCATCCACCTGCACCAAAGACTGATCATCAAACACGCCATCAACGACCCGCGCCGTGACATTCAGATTATGGTTCTTGTAAAACCAGTTGACCGGGAAATTCGCCCGCCATTCCGGGACCGAGCGGAACGGATTGGTGCGATTGCGCGAACCAACGCCATCGATCACCTCGCCCGTGCCAAAAGCCCCCAGATCAATATCGAAACTATTGATCCAGCTTACCACTGCCGAGGCATTAAGATCGCCATAACGGCCCAGTGACATGTCATAGCTGACATTGAGATCCACCCCGTCGGTTTCCAAAGACGCGCCATTGAAAAAGGCCCGCGAAACATCGACGATCGTGCCGCTGGCGGTTCTGGTGATGCGCGGATCATTGGGGATGCCATCATCAAGACAATCATTGAAGGCAATCGCCTGATTATCCTCGAGCAGGATCACATCATCGATATCATAATTCCAATAATCCACCGAAATGCGCAGATTGGTGCGCGGCGGCTCGATCACAAAACCAATATTGAAATTGGTCGATTCCTCGGGCGTAAGATCGGGATTGCCAATCTTGCCAAAAGCGGTGTTGATCGGGCGGCTTTCGCCCCCCGCCACATTGATGGCCCCATCGCCATTGGCATCACAGCTCAGGCCGCCGGGACCGGGCAGGAAGGGATCATTCAGCCTTTGGGTGCCCACCTCGAAAATAGCGGTTTGCGATACATTGGGAGCCCGAAAAGAGGTGCCGAAAGAAGCGCGCAGCGCGGCCCAATCGGTGGCCTGCCAGCGGGCCGAGATCTTGGGATCGATGGTATCGCCGATGGAGCCGCCATAATCTTCGTAGCGCACCGCCGCCGAAAGCTCGATCCGCGATGTGACCGGCAGGGAAATTTCGCCAAAAAAGCCATAAACATCAATATCCCCTGCCCCATCAGGCGAAGGCGGCTGGAAAAAACTGTCGCCGATTTCCAGCAGACCATCATTATCGAGCAAAAAGGTGTTCTTGCGATAGCTGCCGCCAAAGGCCACACCTACCGAACCGCCCGGCAATTGCAGGCTTTCGATGGTGCCTGAAACAAAGCCCTCGACCGTGGTCTGCTCGGCTTTGGTAAAGCGTTCGGAGGTGCGCATCACCGCATCTTCCAAAGCCTGATTGGTTGGCCGATCAAAGATTTCGCTGGCAAAAGGATTGAGAAACTGCCCTTCAAAGCCGCGCAGGGTACCGGCCAGGGCATCTTCGGTCAGGCTGAAGACGGTCGCGGCATTATCGGTGAAGCTGACTTCATTCTCGCTCCGCTGATAATGCACTTCGCCAAACCATTTATCGCTCAGATCGAAACGCAGCCCGGCCATCGCCCGCCATGTTTCGGAATCCACCTGCATCTGGCCCGAGCCATCGATCAGGTTTTTCACCCGAAACTGGGCAAAAACCGCACGCGGGCTGCCATCGGGATTATGGAACACCGGATTGATGCCCCCCAATTCCTCAACCGTGGGGATAAACGGATTATTGGCAGGCACCAAAATAGCCTGAAACTGATTGGGCAAAGACGGCGAGGCATCCACCGTGGAGCGATTATCAGCATAATTGAATTCAGCAAAAAGCTCCAGCCTGTCATTCAGCTTGTGCCGCGCTTCAGTGAAAAACAAAACACGCCGCTCATCGGGAACGATGGAGAAATTTTCGGCAAAATTAAAGGCGCAAAAGCCCCGCACATCCGGGCCCAGAACACCAATATTCGCGCCATCGCCAATGCCCGCGCGGGTCTCTGCCCCGGGGCCGATGATCTTCAGGCCCGAAGCATCGGGCAGCCCGGTTTGATCAAGGCAGCGCGGATCAGGCACGGGGCCGGTGCCGGTTTGCCGCGAGGGCGGTGGCACCACCAGCGATCCCGCAGGCTGACCGGGGGCGCCGGGGGCCTCGATAAAGCCGCCATTGCCATCGGGGATCGCCGGGAAAAAGGTGCCGGGCATCCCCTGGCCGGTATCGGTTTCAGGCGACAGGCGATTGGGGAAGAAACTGCGATCAATGCCGCGCAGATCCGTGCGATCGAAATAAGTGAAAAAGGCCGCGACATGGCTGCGATCATTGCCCGCCCCAAAGGCGGCATTGAAATTGACATCTTCCTGGCTGTTTTCGGTGGTGGTTTGATAGCGGCCTTCCAGTTCGAAGCCTTCAAAATTGCTGCGGGTGATGATATTCACCACCCCGGCCACGGCATCGGTACCATAAAGGGCCGATGCGCCATCCTTCAGAATTTCCATGCGCTCGATCATATTCATCGGCAGGGAATTCACATCGACAAATTGCGAGCCATCATTGGCCACCGCCGCCGACCGGGTGATGCGCCGTCCATTGATCAGAGTAAGAGTAGAACCAAGACCAAGGCCGCGCAGATTGAACTGCGCCGTGCCGAAGGTGAAATTCTGATTGGTGCGGTCGAAATTGAATTCCGAGCCGGTATTCACCGCCACATTCTTCACGATATCGGTGATATTGGTGGCCCCCTGCGCCCCCATATTCGACCGATCGATCACTTCCAGCGGTGAGGGATTATTATAGCCTTCCCGGCGGATGAACGAGCCGGTGACCATGATTTCCTCAAGCTGGATGGCCTGATCATCCGTGCTCGTTGCGGGCGCTTGTGCTGCTGATTGGGATTGGGCATAGGCCTGTTCGGTGGGAGCCATCAAACCCACGGCTAAAGCCGCCGGTGCTGCCGCCATGAACAACCATGCCGTTGTTGGGTGCCGCTTCATCTCATTCCTCCCCTGATCGCCGCCCCTCTGTTTTTTATTATGAGAGTGGGAAGCCACATTGATAGTTGCACATTCAACGATAAACCCTACGTCAGAATTGTCAATTGTCCATTGTTGATTATGTGCTCTTATCCATAAAAAATTTTAATCATCTGTAAATAAACAATATTTTTTATACTGGCTGTGAAAAATCATAGGTTTATCATCTGTCGCAGAAAATTTTTCAGATAAACTGTTGCATCTGAAACGCACCAATCATTAAATTGAACATGATATTTTGGATAAAGCAGCCCTTGGCCCTTCTCTGGTCCAGAGCTTTGCACCTTCAATCCGGTTTAGATGATGAACAATAAAAAACACCCGCCCACCCCTGAAGACAGCCCGGCACAAAAGCCGGCCAAAGCCGCGCATCCGGTGCCCCGGAAAGATGGCTTTCCCCAAGTGTCGGAAAAAACCAATCTGCCCGATCACATGCCCTATCAGCTTGTGCATGTCTCGGCCTTGCTCTCATTAGGGGTCAGCCGATTGTTTTTATCGCGCTTTGATCTGGGGATCAGGGAATGGCGGGTGATTGCCATTCTGGGCCATTATGGGCCATCGAGCGCATCCGATCTTGTGGGCCGCGCCGCCTTTGACAAGGCAACCGTCAGCCGGGCCATCAAGCAATTAGAGCGCAATGGCATGGTGGGCCGCTGCGCGCATCCCACGGATGCCCGGCGGCAGCTTATTTATCTCACCGAAAAAGGCGTTGATCTGCATGATCGGGTGGCCCCGGTTTCGATCATGCGCAAGCGGATTGTTGAATCCGCCTTGTCGGAAAAAGAGCGCGAAAGCCTGCGGGTCATCCTTGAAAAACTGCGCGGCCAGCTTGAATGGCTCAATCAGGAAGAAGCATTGGATAATCGCGAGACGGACGACTGATCAAAAAGCATCCGGTTGGCCTTCGGGAGCGGCGGCGGCAAAAGCGGGCAGTTTTTGCAGATGCGCATCGATGGCCAAAAGCGTGGGGCAGCTTTCCAGATTGGCAGCAAAGCGCCGGGCATTCCACATCTGCGGCACCAGACAGATATCCGCCAAACCCGGTTCGCCCCCGAAACAATGCTTACCATCGCTATGGGCCTTCACCATGGTTTCAAGGGCCTGAAGCCCTTCAACCACCCAATGGCGATACCAGTCATCCACTGTCGCCTGATCATGGCCCAGCGGATTTTTGAGATATTTCAAAACCCGCAGATTGTTCAAAGGATGCACATCACAAGCAATCAACTGCGCCATCGCCCGCACTTTTGCCCGAGCAAGGGCAGAGGATGGCAGCAAGGCGGGGGTTGGGTGCGTTTCCTCAAGATATTCGATGATCGCCAAAGATTGTGTCAGCACCCCGCCCTCATCGGTGGTGAGAGCCGGCAGCAATCCCTGGGGATTGATCCCCAGATAATCCGCGCCGCGCTGCTCGCCTTTGGGCAGATTCACATAATCCGGCTCCCATGAAAGCCCTTTAAGGCCCAAAGCGATGCGCACCCGATAAGAAGCGGAGCTGCGGAAATAGGTGGATAATTTCATCGAGGTCGATCCTTTCAACTAAGCCTGCTTCTCTCGTACATCATGGCATTGGGCCAAAATCCCCGCCGTGCGGGCCATATCCTCGCTATTGGAAAACATCGGCACACCCGCCTGTTCCATGCTGGCAAACCAGCGATCGCGCTGTTCCAATGTGCCCATCATGCTGTGCATCAGGGGCAGATCGCAGGCTGCAGCATCTTTAGCGAGGCGGGCAATCACCGGATCGGCATCCACCATGAAGGGCACCACATGGATCATCAAAATGACATCGAAAGCCGCTCCGTGCGCCATGGCGATGGCCAGCGTTTCACCAAAGCGATCTTCGCGGGCATCGGCCAGCAGATCAAGGGGATTGCGCACCGATGCTTCTTTGGGCAGGGCTTCTTTCAAGGCCGCCGCCATGGGGGCGGGCAGATCCACGAGATCAAGCCCCGAAAGGGTGGCTTCATCGGTGGTCAGCACCCCCGGCCCGCCGGAATTTGATAAGATCAGCGCCCGCTTGCCAAAGCCTTTGGGGAAAAAGCCCAAGCCCCGAGCCGCCAATTGCAGATCGCGCAGGGATTTCACCCGCACGATCCCCGCATCCCGGCACAAGGCATCGATGGCGGCATCAGATGATGCGCTGGCCCCGGTATGGGCCTTGGCGGCATCCAGCCCCTTTTGGGTGCGACCGGGGATAAGGGCGACAATCGGCTTTTCGCGCGAAACGCTCCGCGCCGTGGCCGCCAAGGAGGCCATATCGCGCGCGGATTCAAGATACAGCAGGATCGCCCCGGTTTCGGGATCATCCCCCAGATGGCGCAGATGATCTTCCACCCCCAGATGCATGGAATTACCCACGGATACCACGCGCCCCATGGGAACCCGACAGGCCACCGCATGGGCGATCATCTCTTCGGCCAGCGCCCCGGATTGGGAAATGAAGGCAATCGGCCCACCGGGGGGCAGATCGCGAAAAAAGGTGGCGGCCAGCCGGGTTTGATCGCCCAGACTGATGATCCCGCCGCAATTGGGCCCGGCGATAATCAGATCGTGCTTTTCGGCCAAAGCATCAAGGGCGGCCTGTCTTTCGGCCCCTTCAGCACCGGCTTCGGCAAAGCCGCCGGGCAGGATCAGGATGGCCTTATGCCCGGTATCGGCGGCTTCGGCCACGGCATCCAAAATGAAATCCGGGCGAATGGCGATCACCACCAGATCCACAGGCCTGGGCAGCGCCCGCAGATCGGGCAGAGCCTGCCGCCCGAACATCTCACCCCCCTTGGGATTGATGGGATAAAGCGCACCGGCAAAGCCCGCCTCCTCCATCATATGGAGGATCGCCCCGCCCGAGCTTGTGGGGCGTGCGCTTGCCCCCACGACGGCAACCGAACGCGGCGCGAAAAAAGCCGATAAATCGCGCCCGGCTTGTGCTGTGCTCATGCGTGCCCCCTCAAAGAATGCGGGTCGAAAGCTCGCCCACACCCTCAACACCGCCGGTCATCACATCGCCGCGCTCCACCGGGCCAACCCCTGCGGGGGTGCCGGTGAAGATGAGATCGCCGGGCTGCAATTTGAACAGGCCAGAGAGGATCGAGACGATTTCCGTCACCGACCAGATCAATTCCGAAAGATCGCCATCCTGCTTGATCTGATCATTCACGGAAATCCAGATCCGGCCTTTTTCGGGATGGCCGATATCGCTGGCCCGGCGAATGGCGGTGATCGGCGCGGATTGATCAAAGCCTTTGCCGGTATCCCAGGGCCTGCCTTTATCGCGGGCTTCAAGCTGCAGATCACGACGGGTGAGGTCATTACCCACGGCATAGCCAAAGATATGCTCATGCGCTTTTTCGCGGGGGATATTCTGGCCCCCCTTGCCAATCGCCACCACCAGTTCAATCTCATGATGGAGATTGGATGTTTCCGGCGGATAAGCCACCGAAGCGCCATTCGGCACGATGGTATCATTGGGCTTTGAGAAAAAGAACGGCGGATCGCGCTCGGGGTCTTTGCCCATCTCGCGGGCATGGGCGGCATAATTGCGCCCTACGCAATAAATCCGATGCACGGGAAAGCGCTCCAGCGTGCCGGACACTTCAACACTGGGAATGGCGGGTGGTGTGAAAACATAGGTCATGAAGTCCCTTCCGTCTCTGTCTTAAAAAATGTGGAATGTGTTTGCGGCAATGGTCAGCGGCCAACGCCCCGCCTCGAACAATCTGAATTTACTCACGAAGGGATGATCCTGCCCATCCTGTTTAGCATGAGGCGCCAAGGCATATAAGGCCATCTGATAACAGCTTTGCGCCGCCGATCCCGCCGCCGCCCGGATGATCCCGGCATCGGCATGGCCGGATCGCGCCGCCGCCACCGCCGCCGGGCCGTGCAAAAGCCGGGTGGCGCTATCGGTGATTTCGGTCAATAAAGGCAGCAGCCGGGCGTCCCCCAGATGGTTCATGGCTGCCGCATAAAGTTCAGACTGAACCGTCTGTTCGCGCTGCCACCATCTTTGCGACCAATCGCTGCGCTCTGCCGCCGCCCGGGCCTCCGCCCAATCGGCAATCCAAAAGAGCGCGCAATCCGAAAAGCCCAAGCCCTTCAAATAGGCCAGCGCCGTTGTCGTCTCGCCCTTTGTGGGGGGCTCCCCCACAGCGGCAAACCACGAAGCCGCCTCCATATCGCTGATCAGCCCCCGCACGATTGCGTGCCCCTTCTCTGCGGCCAAAGCGTTCATGGATGCGCCTCGCTTATGCGCTCTTCCCGCCACAGGCCCAGCTTTTGCTGCACCCCGCGATCAGAATAGCTGAACAGCACGCTGTCCTCATCGGCATGATGGGTCACAGACACCCAAGTGGGCACCACAAACAGGTCATTCGGCCCCCAATCAAAGCGCTGATCGCCGATCAGGCTGTGGCCGCGCCCTTCAACGCACACAAAAACCGCACTATCGGTGCTGCGATAGGGCTTGCTGGAAAATCCGCGCGGCAAAAGCTGCAAAAAGGTGGCGATGGTCGGCATGGCAAAATCGCCGGTGCCCGGATGCACATATTTCTGCTTGATCCCATGGCAGGGATCGACAACACCGGCGGCACGCAGTTTTTCCAGAACCGCCCGGCTGCGGGCATAGGGATAATTGAACACCGGCGAAGTCGAATAAGCCGCCGCCTCATAATCCACCGGCAAAAGCCCGCTGCCAAAGCGCGCCGGGGCATCGTTTTCAGGCTTTGTCAAAGTCTGACGATCATCGCTGCCCTGCTCGGCAAAGCTTGCGTTCATGAAATAAACCAGCGGGATATCGAGACCATCGAGCCAGATCATCGGCTGATCGGTTTCATTGCCATGATCATGCCATGTCCAGCTTGGCGTGATCACAAAATCGCCACGCTGCATGTGCGTGCGCTCGCCATTCACACTGGTAAAAGCGCCGCTGCCCTCCAGAACGAAGCGCAAAGCCGACTGGCTATGGCGATGGGCCGGGGCCACATCACCGGGCAATACAAGCTGAATGGCGGCATAAAGGGTGGGGGTGATCCGCGATTCCCCGGGCCAAGCCGGATTTTCAAGGATCAGGGCCCGGCGCTCGGCCTCTTTGGCGGTGATCAGGTCCCCCGCTTCCATCAGATAGCGCCGCACATCGGCATAAGCCCAATGGGCCGCCGCCATGTCCGGCCTTGGCTGGGGGGTGACAAGATCGTGCAGAACCGTCCACAGGGCAGAAATATTGCGCCCCTTCAGCCGCCCATAGAAATCTTCGCGGGCGGCGGCCAGATCATTTTTATGCGCTGAGCCGTTCATGGCACGATCCCTTTCATCACGCCGATTGACGCCAAATCAGGCTGCTTGTGAGACGTCGGGCAATTCCAGCCCCAATTCATCAACCAGCGCCTGCGCCCGATTGAGATAATCTGCCCGCATATCTTCATTCTTGCGTAATTTGATGCCCCATTTGCGGAAAATCTCGTTGTTTTTAGAGTTATCCCGCCCAAAAAAGCCCGGCAAAACAGGGAAATAATCATTGATCGCCTGCTGAATGGCGGCCTTACCCTCGGGCGTGCGGATCATTTCGCTGGTAAATTCCTTCCCGAAATCGGCATGAAATTTTTCTTCCGGCATGGTGGCCCGGGCCAGATTGCGCAAAGGATGGAAGGTGCAATGCAACAGATCTTCCACCTGCAAAATTTCCGCCAGATCGGCCAAAAGCTTGATGACGCAGAATTCCGCCCAGTTTTTCAGGGGATATTCAAAAATCGACAGGGGCTTTTTATCACCACCGGGCATCAGTTCGGCTTCCGACATGCCCAGCTTCTGGCCCAGTTCCTTGAACCGCACATGATGGCCATATTCTTCCATGGCCACCCGACAGGTCAGCCATTTGGCATAGGGCGTGGGGGCAAGGGCAATGGCCGGTTCATCAAAAACCTGCGCGCCATAAAGTTCATTGATGGCATGGCTGCGCACCAGCTTTTTGATGGCGTCTTTATATTCTTCGGGCTGATCGGCGAAATCTTCGATCGTTTTCACAGCAGCGACATCGGGAGTGCTCATGGTCCTATCCTTGAATGATGGGGTCGGTGTTAAAGGCATCGAGATCGGATTGAATGGCAAAATAATGCGCGGAAAAATTCGTGGCCGCAGCCGATGCCAGGCCCTGCTCGTCCCATGGCTGATCCCGGGCAATGGCATGGGCGATGGGACGCGGCTGGCTCATCAAAAACACATCGCCGCCCCGCACCCCGATCAATTGGCCACTGATACCGGCCCCCAGATCAGAGGCGAGCCAGGCACAGGCCACCGCCACCGGCTGCGCGGGAAGCTGCAGGGCCCGGGCGCGGTATTCCTTTAAAAGTTCGGTCACCGGCGGCAGGCTTTCGGTGACCCGGGTGGCAGCAAAAGGCATGATGGCATTCGCCGTGATCCCCGCGCGTTCAAGCTCCAGCGCCATGACCCGGGTCAATCCCAGCAATCCCGCCTTGGCGCTGGCATAGGCCGAAACGCCGAAATTGCCGTAAAATGCCGCGGATGAAACCATATTGATCAGCCGGCCGCCCGGGCGTCCGGCTTTCGCCTGTTCGCGCATTTTGGGGGTTGCGGCATGGGCCAGATAATAGGCCGCCGACAGATTAACCTCGAGCACGCGATCAAAATCCGCCGGATCGCCCTTGAAAATCATCGCATCGCGCAAAATCGCGGCATTATTCACCACAATATCCAAAGCGCCAAATTGCGTGATGGCCAGATCCACCGCGCGGGCCGCAGCTTCGGGGCTAGCGATATCAATCTCCAAAGCCGCCAGCCGCGCGCCATCGGCCCCTTTGGCAATCAGGGCTTCGCGCTGCTGTTCAATCAGGCCCTTTTCAGGATCGCGGCCATCAATGCCGGAGCCATCATCCACCAGCACAAGAGACGCGCCCAAGGCCGCAAAGCGTTCGGCCACCGCATAGCCAATGCCCCGCCCGGCCCCGGTGATGATCGCCACACGCCCGGCCAAAAGGCCATCCGATTGCAGATCATCGGTCATCAGATCGTCTCCTTTTCAAGATCAGCCTTTTTGAGATCGGCTTCGGAATAAAAAGCATCGGCATGGATGGCATTGGGGGCGATCCCCAGATCGGGCAACAGCCGCTCCGCCGCTTCCACCATCGGCGGCGGCCCGGCCAGATAGGCGGTGAACCCCTCCAATGTGCCGCTGGGCGATAGATGCGGCAGGTCTTCTTTCACGATATCGGTAACAAGGCCAAAGCGCCGCTGCGCCGCCTTCAGCACGGCATCACAAGGGGCCGATAAAACCGGGGTGAAATGGAAATGGGGATGGGCCGCGCATAAACCTTCAAAATGATCGACAAGATAAAGATCGCGTTCATCGCGGACGCCAAAATAGAAATGCACCGGTTCGGCCCAGCCCAGTTTTGCGGCCCTATCGATAATCGATTTGATCGGCGAAAGCCCCGAACCCCCCGCAATCGCCAGGATAGGGCCACGGCGTTCCTCGCGCAGGGCCGCGGTGCCTGATGGCCCCTTCACCCGCACCTGATCCCCCGGCTGCAGATGATCGGCCAGATAGCGGCTGGCCCGGCCATCGGGCAAAATCCGCACATAAAATTCAAGGAAATCATCATCGGGCTGGCTGGCCATCGACCAGCTTCGGGCTGGCTGATCGGGCAAGGCAACATCGGCAAATTGCCCCGGCGTAAAGGTAAAGGGCCCGCCCGAAAGGATGGAAAGGCGCAAGCCTATGATATCATGGGTGAGGGGGGTGATGGCCTTCACCACGCACGCCATATCGCGCATGGGATGCACCATCTGGTCATCTTCATCGGCCAGTTCGATTTCACAATCGCTCCAGGGCACAGCCCGGCAGGCCAGAATGAAGCCGCGCTTTTCTTCATCTGCGCTCAAAGCAAATTCCGAAAAAGGCGACATTTCCACCTCACCCGAAAGCAACCGGCATTTGCAGGTGCCGCAATTGCCCGAGCGACAGCTATAGGGAAACGGCCCCCCGGCCAGCATGGCGGCATCCAATATCGTGCGCCCCATCTCAACAGAGATCGGTTCATCCCGGTCCTTGATCGAAACAGTGAAATTCATGTGGCACACAACCTTTCGGATGATCCGCGCAACCGGATAGCTTCTTAAGACCTTTCGCTCCCGAATTGCAGATGCAACGGTGTCAGGGGATGACAGCCCTGTCAAGCAATTGTATGGGTTACAAACAATATAATTTCACATGACTTTCTCAGGTTTCTGACAAATCATGTGTATATATAAAAAGTTACACATGATTTGTCCGGCGCATGATGGCGCGTTATCACAAAATGTTGAACCGAAGATCGAAAAGAAATCCGCACCCCTGCCGCAAGGCGCTTGGCAAGATTATATTGTAAGGTATAATGACAAATAATGATCTGCCGAAGCGATCAACCAAAGCCCATGAAAGCCTGACCACCAAAAGGAGCAACCGCTTTGAAATCCATCCAAACGATGAACATGCCCCTTGCCTGCCCCGTGGCACTGCCGGTGGATGGGCTGGATCCATGGATGAGCGGATCATCATCGGCCAGCGCCCTTCATCTTCATACCGTGGCCGGGGCGATGGAAGGGATGCAAAAACAGGCGCTGGTGGTGGATGCGGCCAGCCAGCGCATCTGGAATTTTGCCTGTGATGAGGGCCCCTATCTCAATGGCACCGATCTCGCCCCTTTTCCTTTGGCCTATTTCAACAGCGGCCTGGGATTTTCCCTCTTTTGCGAAATCGAAACCCTTGCCCATGCCCGCGGGGTGCGGCTCGATGATCTGGAGCTTTGCCTTGATAGCTTTTACGGCATGGAGGGTTCAGCCCTTAAAGGCACCATGACCGGCAGCGCCCTGCCGCCGGTTCTGGTGATCAACGCCAAAACCGATCTGGATCGTCCCGCTTTGATGCAGCTTGTGGCCGATGCGGTTTCGGCCGCCCCCGCCAATGCGCTGCTGCGCGCGGCTTTGGCCAGCGAATTTCTCTGCGACCACAATGATCAGGCGCTGGAGGTTCAGGATTTAAACCGCATTGCGGGCGCGTGCCTGCCCAATCCCCAAGCCATCCTCGACAGCATCAAAGCCGATGATTGCGCCGATGTCCGCGATGATATCGTCACCAAGCTCAGCCAGACGGAAGCTGTTTTCGGCGTTGAGGGCGGGGCGGGCACCAGCCTTCAGGCGGATCAGAGTCGCCAATTGCATATTCGCGGGCTGATCCATCGCCGGTCCGATGGCCTGCTGGAAAACAAGGTGCAGCTTTATAAACCCATCGGCAGCGTTTTCCGCTTTTTGGGGGATAGCGCCCCGCAATTTGGCGGCACCGGTCGGGCGCCATCGGGGCTCGCCTATTTATCGGCGGGTCTGGCTTTTTGTTATCTCACCCAGATCGGGCGTTTTGCCCATATCAAGAAACTGCCGCTCAGCCATTATAGCCTGCATCAGGATACCCGCTTCAGCCTGCCCGGCGCTTCATCGGGCACAATGGAAGTGGCGAGCGCTAAAGCCGTGCAAAGCCATGTTCATATCCGATCCGATGCCCCCGATGCGGAGATTGCCCATCTGATGATCATGGCCGAGCAAACCTGCTTTTTGCACGCCGCCTGCCGCACCGCCCTGAAACTGAAAATCCGGGTCCAACCACTGGCCGGATAGGGTCTTTAAGGCTCCCCCCCCAGTTGACTACCCATTGAATTTTTGCAGCAGGCTGCGCAGGCGATCAAATTCAATGGCAGTCAGCTTTTGGGACACATCGGCTTCATGGGCACGGATGGCGGGGATCAGCCGATCAACGAAGGCATCCCCCGCCGCCGACAGGCTCAAGGAATAAGCCCGGCGATCCCCCGGGCGCGGATTGCGCACAATGAAATCGCGGCGCACCAGCCCTTCGATGGTTTGCCCTAAAGTCGCCCGCTCAACCTGCATGGCGCGGGCCAGATCGGATTGGGAAATACCCGGATTATCGCGAATCAAAATCAACAGCCCGGCCTGCCCCGGGGTGATCTGCAGGGGGGCTAAAGATTCGCGGAAATGTTGAAATAATTTGACCTGTGCCAAGCGCAGGCGAAAACCGAACAAATCGTCAAGACTTGAAAAATCAAGTGTCTGCGCTTTTTTCCGCGCCTGTTTCGGCGGCATTCCCGATCCTTCCACGCCATGATCATCTCAACAACCATCATAGGCAAATGCCCAAAAGGCGCAAGCAGGCCGTGCACTGATCTGATGCGCATCTTGCCCAAATGATTTTATCCCCATATCGTATCCCCACCGCTTTTATTTGTAAGGGCAGGAGACAATTTTCCCGATGCACGCCCGCCCCACAGCTTTGGTTGATCCTTTTGTGCTCGATCGCTTGCCGCGCCCCCCTTTGGCCCCCGATCTGATCTATGATCTGCCGCATCTGCACTTTCCCCAAAGATTGAATGCGGGGCGCTTTTTACTGGATGCGGCTTTTCAAAAAGCCAAGGGCGAGCCTTTGTGCCGCAGCGATGATCTGTGCTGGAGCGCCGATGAACTGAATGAAAAGGCCTGTAGCCTCGCTGCCCTGCTGCAAAAAAAATACGGCCTTTTGCCGGGCCAGCGGGTGGTGCTGCGCAGCCCCAATAGCCCGTTTTTGATGGCCGCCCTTTTAGGCATTTTTCTGGCCGGGGGGATTGCCGTGCCGGGATCGCCTTTGCTCGGCCCTTCAGAATTGCATCATGTGCTCAGCAGTACCCGGCCCGCCCTTGTTTTATGCGGATCGGATCAGGATCCCAATCTTGATATGGCCCTGCAAAAAGCGATGGCGAACAGCGCCACGCCGCCCCTGAAGCTGATCCTTGATGCGGATCTGCTGATAGAAGCGGCCGCCTTTCGCCAAGATTTCACGGCCATCAACAGCATGGGCGATGATCCCGCCCTTATTTTATTCACCAGCGGCACCAGCGGCCGGCCCAAAGGCGCCGTGCACAGCCATAAGGCCATTGCCGCCCTCGCCCGGGGCTTTGGCGATCATCTTTTCGCGGCCGGGCCGGGGGATCTGGTTTTTGGCAGCCCATCCCTTGGTTTTGCTTATGGTTTTGGGCTTTTATTTGTCTGCCCGCTGGCGGCGGGGGCCTGTTGCCTGTTATCGCCCGATGGCAGGCCTGATGCCCTTCTCGATGATCTGGTGCGCCATCGCCCGACGATGCTGGTCACTGTGCCCACGGTTTATTTTCGGCTGCTCGCCTCAAAAACAAATTTACCCACGGCCAGCTTGCGGCGCTGTTTTTCCGCGGGCGAACCCCTGAGCCAGACCCTTGCCGAAAGCTGGGAAGCCCGCACCGGGGTGCCTGTTCTCGATCTTTTGGGGTCTACCGAAATGCTGGGGCCCTATATTGCATCCGAGGAAAAAAGCCGCATTCCGGGCTGTGCCGGGCGGGCGGTGCCGGGCTATGAACTTAAAATTCTTGACAAGGAAGGCGCCGCGCTTCGGCCCGGCAGCACCGGTCGCCTTGCGGTGCGCGGGCCCACAGGCGCGCAGTTTCTTGATCCCCGCGATCAGGCGGGGGTGATCAAGGATGGCTGGACCCTGACCGGCGATCTGTGCCGCCTTGATCGTGATGGGCGCATCTGGTTCAAGGGCCGGGCCGATGACATGATCTTGTCATCAGGCCATAGCATCGCCGCCATCGAGGTGGAAAAGGCGCTCATGAGCCATCCGGCGGTGGACATATGCGCTGTCACCGGCCTGCCCGATGCCGACCGGGGGCAGTTGGTGGCGGCTTTGGTGGTGCTGCGGCCTGATGATAGCGATCAGCAGGGCGCGGTAGATGCCCGCGCCCTGATCGATCATGTAAAAGCATCCATCGCGCCCTATAAGGCCCCGCGCCGGATCGCTTTTGTTGAAAGCCTGCCGCGCACCCCATCGGGGAAGATCCGGCGCACGGCCCTTGGCTCAATGTTCGGTGATGACATTCAATAAAGCAGGCACGCCCGCCGCCACTTTTTCCATAGCCCGGGATAGCGCCCCCATCATCGCGGCGGGATCGCTCACCTCCTCGCCATAGCCGCCACAGGCTTTGGCAATCTCGTGAAACGCCGGGGATGGGTCCAGCGCTGTCATCGGCATCAGATTGGCGCGCATGGCATGGCCATCGGGATAGACCGAGGCCGTCGCCGTTTTCACCGCATTCCAGCGGCGATTATTGAACACAATGGTGAGGGTGGCAATCTTATGGGCGGCGGCGACCTGATGGCAGGCCACAGGATTGGCAAACATATGGCTGCCATCGCCCAGGGTGCAGATCACCATGCGATCAGGCTGGGCCAGTTTCAGCCCCAAAGATGCAGGCAATCCCCAGCCCAAACCGCCCGCATTGCTGGGGCCATAAAAGCTGCCGGGGCGGGTAAAGCGCATCACCGGGCGGATACAGCCGATTTCATTGACGATGATCGCATCTTCGGGCTTTAGCCGATCAAGGCAATGGCTGACCCATGCGGGCGTCATCCGGGCGGGAATTTCGGGCTTTTGCGGATCGCTGCCCAAAAGCCGGGCCTTCAATTCATGGCGGGCCTTTTCATGGGCAAGGCTTCGTTTTTCGCGGCGGGCATCGATGGCCTTTTGCTGGCCTTGGGCTGCCTTTGCAAAGGCTTGGGAAAGGGCGGGCAGGCCAAAAGCGGGGCGGCATAAAAGGCACAGATCGGCCGAAAAGCCCCGGATCGGAATATCCTGCGCCAAAGGATCGCTGCCCATCTGAATGACCAGCGCCTTGTGCGGCCAATCATGGCGGGCGGGCAGCCATGGGGCCGGGGTATCGAGCACCAGAATAACATCATGATCGGCAAAATCGGCGGTGAAATCAAAGCCCGCCTGCATGGGATGATCAGAGGGCAGATTGAGATAATTGGCGCGATATTCAATCACCGGGCAAGCGGCGATGCTGGCAAAATCCGCCAAAGCCGCCACGGCATCGGGATCGCGACCCGACCGGCTGGTGATGATCAGCGGATTTTTGGCGGCCGCCAGTATCTGCGCCGCCTGCTCGATCTGGCTGTGATCAATGCCCGTGGCCCGTGCCGGGCTGATCCGGCTGTGGGGTGAAATCTTCAGCGTCGCTGCGGGTTCCGCCAATGTTTCGCGCGGCATCCCTAAATAAATCGGCCCGCCGGGATCGCTTGTGGCCAGCGCCATGGCCCGATCCACCATCGTCTCCATCGCCGTGCCGGGGCGCAATTCATAATCCCAAACCACCGCTTCGCGCAGCATCCCGGCCTGATCATACATTTCCTGACCCCAATGGATCGACACATCGCGGCTTGATGCCGAACCGCTTTCGGTGATCGGGGTGCGGCCAGCGCCAAAAAAGATCGGCACATTTTCCCGCGCGGCATTGAGCAGGGCACACAGGCTATTGGCCAACCCCACGCTGACATGAACCATCGCCGCCTGCATCCGCCCGCTGCCCAGATAATAGCCATGGGCCATCGAGACCGCAGCATTTTCATGGGGCACCAAAATGGGCTGGGGCAAGGAAAGCCCCGATTGCGGTGCCCGGGCATAGGCTTCGATGATCGCCGGGAAATCGGTGCCGGGATTGGCGAAAAGATAATCGATCCCCCGCGCCTTCATCACCGCCAGCAGGGCTTCCGCCGTGGTTTCGACCGGCAAATCCAGCTTATCCTGAATGCCCGAATTATCATGATTTTGATCACGCATCATCAGCCCCTGCCATCGGCCATGCCCATAAAGAAGCACATTCCATTAACAACAGACTGTATGGTGACCTAACATATTTAGGACAGCAAGGATTTTATTGATCGATCTGTGAAATCCCGGTGTCAGGACTCTGGCTTCGCCCCAAAAATTACCACCAGACCGCATAGAGCGCGGTCAGGATCAGCAGCACCCCAATGGTTGCCACATTGAAGCTGCCGCTGGTTTTATAATCCACATCGCCCAATTCGATCTGGGATGCCGGGGTTTTATCGGGGAAAGCCAGCGAAACAACGGCAGCGATCCCAAGGCACAGCAAAAACACCAGCCCCACCCGATCGATGAAGGGCAAAGCGGGCCAGAACAGCTTCAGCCCCAGCGATAAAACCGCCGAACCGATGGCCCCGCTAAGCGCGCCTGCGGCATTGGCCCTGGGCCAGAACATCCCCAGCAAGAAGATCACCACAATACCGGGTGTGAAAAAGCCGGTAAATTCTTGAATATACTGGAAAGCCTGATCGAACTGCCCCAGCAAAGGACGGGCGGTAATCATCGCTGTCACAAGCGCCGCAACTGAGACGATCCGACCGATCATCACCAGTTTTTTCTGGCTCGCCGCCTTGTGCATCGGGGCATAGATATCAAGGGTGAAAATGGTGGCGATGGAATTGGTCATCGATCCCAAAGAGGAAATGATCGCCGCCACAAGGGCTGCAAAAACCAATCCCATGATCCCGGCGGGCAGCAGGCTCATCACCGCCGGATAGGCCTGATCGGGGGTTTTGAGATCGGGGGCCAAAATCAGCGCCGCCATGCCCGGCAGCACCACGATCACCGGCATCAACAGCTTGAGATAGGCGGCAAAGGCAATGCCTTTTTGCGCTTCGCTCAGGCTTTTGGCGGCCAGGGCCCTTTGGATGACATATTGATTAAAGCCCCAATAAGACAAATTCATGATCCACATGCCGCCGATCAGCACCGAAATGCCCGGAAGGTCTTTGTAATTGGGATTGTCGGGCGAGAGGATCATATCGAATTTTTCGGGGAAGCGTTCGAGCAGCAGGCCAAAACCGGCCAGAACGCCCCGGCCATCGGCGATGGTATCAAGGGCGATATAGGCGATCAAAAGGCCGCCGAACACCAGCAGAACCACCTGGAAAATATCGGTCAGCGCCACCGCTTTCAGCCCGCCATAAAGGGAATAGGCCCCGGCAAAAATCCCCAAACCCACAAGGCTTAGCACCGGATCGGCCCCGGTCACCGTGTGGATTGCCAAACCGCCCAGCCAGATCACGGCCGTGAGATTGACAAACACATAAACCCCAAGCCAGAACACCGCCAGCACCACCCGCACCCGGTGATCAAAGCGCTTTTCCAGAAATTGCGGCATGGTCGAGATATTATTGCGCAGAAAAATCGGCAGAAAATATTTGCCCACGATGATCAGGGTGATCGCCGCCATCCATTCATAAGAGGCAATGGCCAGCCCCAGAACATAGCCCGAGCCCGACATGCCGATGATCTGTTCCGCCGAGATATTGGCGGCAATCAAAGATGCCCCGATGGCCCACCATGGCAGGCTTTTTCCGGCCAGAAAATAATCGCCGCTATCTTTTTGATGGCCCGCTTTTTCGCGCGAAACATATTGCGCCAGAGAAAAAATAGCGATCGCATAAACCGCCAGAACACCATAATCCAATGAGCTCAGCATCCATGATATCCTTTATATGGCTGCATAAATATGATTTTTAAACGCTGTGTATAACAATCGTTCATGATGATGGAAACCTCAGAAAGGATGTGATCGTAAGCCGTCCTTCCAGGGGATCGGATGAGAAGCCAAAGGCCCCACCGATATCGCCCGCATGCAAAAGGCAGCCGGGATAAACCACCGCCCGATTATAGCGCGGTGCAATCTGTGCCGTGCGCGCGAAAAGGGCGCTATCAGACCCCATATAGCCCGGCTTTGGCAGGCCGATCCGGCTGGCATCGGCGGCCAGTGCCTTTTGATAGGCGCGGGCGCGGTGGGTGGTGATGGCATCATGGCCGGTGCCTTTATGGCGATAAAAAGAGGTGCCACCAAAATCCTGTTTGAACAGATAATGCACCACCGCGATATGGCCGGGATCGCTGCTATCGAAATGCGGGATCGATTGAATGGGCAGCAGACTTTCCGGCGCCTGAGTCACCAAAGAAAAAAGGCATTGCACCGCCAAGGGGGGTGTATCGAGCGGAAGGCCCAAGGGTGCGGCCAGATGATGGCTGATGAACCCCGCCAGAAAATCGCCATAAGCAGCGGGGGCCGGGGCACGCAAACCGGGATAATAATTGCCCGGCTCGCGATCATAAGGCCCGGCCGTGGTCGCCTCGGTCCGCATAAGATCGGGATCATCGAGCAGATCATCAATCACCAGAACCCGATAGCCATCAAGGCTTTCATGGGCGATGATCCCGCTGATCGCCGCCCCCCGCTGCAGGCCTGAAGATGAAGGCATGGCCATCGCCGCCATCAGGAAGCGCTTTGGGCGGGATCGGGCTGAAACCATTGGCCAGCCTGCGCCATCATCTTGTTTTTCCGCTGCACCAAAGCAAAAATATGCCCCAGCGAAATGATCATCGCATAAAGGGCAGGCAAATGGCCCTGCTGGCGCAGTTCATCGATCACCGCAATCGGGGCCGCCTCCAGCGCATCCTCATCAATGGTATAAACCCCCTGCACCTTCATCTGCTCGCCGTCATCCAAAGTGATTTCAAGGGCCAGACGGGTGAGCAGCTTATGGTGCACCAGCTTTTCGATGAAGGCCCGGGTGGCCGCCTCACCGGCGACAAGCTGGGCCAGAATATCCTGCATCGATTGCAGATAAGGCGTGGGGGCGCCCGCCGCATCAAACAGGGCTTCCCCTTTTTCGGTGCCAAGGCTGGGGCTTTTGGGATCGATGCACAAAACGAAATCATGGCCTGCATCGGATCGATCCTCGGCAATATTTTGCGGGCGACCGGCAAAAAAAGGCTGGCGCTGCACATTCAAAGGCACATAAAGCGCATCCCATTCCCCCTGCCGCCAAAACAGATTTTCCCCCTCATCGAACCCACACAGGGCGATGGCGGTAAACTGCCCGGTTTCGGCATTTTTAGTGAAAAGCAGGGGAAATTGCGTTGCCGCCTTCAGAAATTCCTGGATCACCACCGGTATCATCCGCACATTGGCGCTATGGGCTTCCACCTGATCGGGATCGACCCGCAGGCTGCGATGATGCCCGGGATGGAGCGCGGTGAGTGCTGTCATGATCGATCATCCCCCCTTGTGATCGCCTTCAAATCGTCTGCATGCCAATGCGATTGATCTTTTCGATCAACTCGCGATTTTTGGGCAAGGCACGCAAAACCTGATCTTTTTGTTTGGCATTTTTTCCAAAAAGGGCCATGGCATCTTTTTCCCTGTGCAAGCGATGGGCCTGATAGCTGAAATCTGTTTCAAATCCCATCCCATACAGAACATATTGATAGCTGGCCGCCGGGAAAACTTCATTATTGCTTGTGAAATCGGCATTGCCGGGCGCTTGATAGCGCCAGATCTCCAATTGCTGGCGCAGGCTTTCGGGGATGGTGGCCGGATCGCGATTATCGATCCAAAAAGCACTGTCGGTGCGCTGGCTCAGCATATAATGCAGTTTCAGGAAATCGATGATCCGATCCCAGCGATAGGCTGTTGTTTCGTTGAAGCGTCTGGCTGCCAGATCCATCACATCACGGCAGGCGGGCATGTTTTTGGCGATCATATCCGCCGACAATTCGATCAAAACCAGCGCCGAGGCTTCCAAAGGCTCCAGAAAGCCCGCCGATAGGCCGACCGCCACACAATTATGGCTCCAGAAGGTCTGGCGATGGCCCGAACGGATGGGAATCTGGCGCACCGAAAGCCGATCAAAAGCCGGGCCCACATAAGCGCGCAAGGTTTCAGAGGCGGCCTCTTCGCTTTGATAACGGCTGGAATAGACATAGCCCACACCCCGTCGGCTGGGCAGGCCGATATCCCACACCCAGCCCGCCGATTGCGCCGTGGAAAGGGTATGCGGCACGATGGGATCATCATCATGGGCATAGGGAACCTGCACCGCCAAAGCCCGATCGATGAGCAAAACATCATCACAGGGTTTGAAGGGCACATCATAATGCCGACCCAGCAAAAGCGATGAAAAGCCGGTGCAATCAATGAACAGATCTCCATCGATCCGCCCCGATGCCGCGGTTTCCAGCCCCGCAATATCGCCATTATCCGCCGCCACCACGCCTTTCACATCATCCAGAATATGGCGCACGCCCAGCTTTTGGGTGCAATGGCTTTGCAGGAAAGAGCCGAATTTCCCCGCATCCAGATGATAGGCATAATTGGCAACGGATTCATATTCCGGGGTGGTGATCAGCTTGGGTGCCAGATTGCGCTCGCACATCGCTTCCTGGAAACACACCGCATCGGAAAAGGATATTTTCTGTTTCGTATTCGTAACGATCTTTTTCCAATAAGGGGCCAGATCAAAAGATTGAAAGCTTTGGGGCAGCATCAGGGGATGATAATAAAAATCATCATCGCGCCCGGTTACCCAGCGTTGGAATTTTGCGCCCTGTTTGAAGGATGCATCGCAGGCACGGAAAAAATCGGTTTCGGAAATGCCCAATTTGATCAGGGTCGAACGCATGGTGGGCCAGGTGCCTTCACCCACCCCGATGGTGGGCACGGTGGGGGATTCCACCAAAGTCACCGACAAGCCATCTTTTTCATAGGCGCGATGTTCGGCGGCAATGAGACCAGCGGTCAGCCAGCCCGCCGAGCCACCCCCCACGATCACAATGGATCTGATTGCCTTGCTCATCGGCGTTATATCTCCCCAAAAAAGGCTTTAACGGTCATAAAGCTCTGGCGGGTTTTCCCCCTTATCCAACGCTTCTATGGCCGACACAGGCACCCGCCCTGATGGCCGATGCCTGTGTTTGGGCGGCATCATGGCCGCCTGATGATCAAAGCGATCAGAAATTCATCCGCACGCCCAAGGCATAGCGCGGACCGCTTTCTTCTGCCAGCAGGAACTGATTATCGAAACGCCCATGCTTGAACAGCTTTTCATTGGTGATATTGGTGCCTTCAAAAAACACCCGCAGATAATCGGTTACCTGCACGCCACCGCTGATATCGACCTGCGCAAAAGAGCGCACAAAAGTCACCCCATCGCCATTGGTTTGGGTGAGCGACTGCAAGAAGCTGTCGCGCCAATTATAGGCAATGCGGAATTCAAATGGGCCCTTATCATAAAAGCCCACCACATTGGCGGAATCGCTCAGGCCGGTGAGAGCAAAGATCTGGCTGACATCGCTGGGATCAAAATCCACCGAACCGGTGACGATGGTGCCATTGAGCAGCACCCCGAAACCGCTTTCGCCAAAGGAATATTGGATGGCGGCTTCAAGCCCCCTGATCACCGCATTTTCACCATTGATCGGACGGGTGACCCGGAACACCGCAAGGCCATCTTCCGGATCGGGAGCAAAAACATCCGCCCCCGTAGAGGGATCGGTGAGCAGAGCGCCCGACGCGGTTTCAACCGTTTCATCCATCTGGGCATTGACGATGAAATTGCTCACATCCTTGCGGAACAGACCGAAGGAAATATAGTTCGATTGTCCGAAATAATATTCCACCGAAAGATCGAGATTATCCGATTTAAAGGGCAGCAGATTGGGATTACCGCTGGTGGCGGTGAAATCGCCGCCCTGCCGGGTGGTGGTCACGTTAAACACCGGCGACATGGCTTCCAGGGTTGGCCGGGTGAGGGTTTGCGATGCCGCAAAGCGGGTGATCAGGTTATCCCTCACTTCATAGCGCACGGCCAGATTGGGCAGCAGCGCATCATATGACGAGCTTTCCTGGATTGGGATCACCGCCGCCCGTTCCGCCAATAATTCCGTGCGATCCAGAATGCTCAGCCGGGTGATCGGCTCATCGGTGCCGCTCACCCCCACATCGGTGGCTTCGGCCCGCACCCCGGCCACCACATCGATCGGACGACCCATGAATTCGCCGGCAAATTCCATTTCCAGATAACCGGAAAAGGTTTCTTCAGCCACGGCAAAGGAATTGCCCCGGCGCACGGCATCAAAGCTCACGCCGCTTTCATTTTCCAGAAAAGCGATCAGGGCTTCGGGATCATGGACCAGAATTTGTGTGAACAAACGCTCGCTGCCTTTGATACCGCCAAGGAAGCCATCCCCCAGATCAAAAACGGTTTGCGATCCAGCCGGGATTTCAGGATCATCAGGGAAGCCGCAGAAGGTGCAATGAGGCCCGAAGGTATTATCCCAGCGGGTAAGCTTTTTGGTTTGTTTGGAATAATAAAGCCCCGCGCGCAATTTGGTGAGACCCTGACTTGCCCCTTCATCCCATTCAAAATCGGATTTCAACTGCCGGACTTTATCATCCACTTCCCAGCCGCCCCGGATCTGCACATGCGGATCGCCATTGGCCGGATCAAGGAAATTGGAAACGCCATCAGGGGTGACCCCGGGCAGATTGGCGACGCCATCCAATTCCTGCTGACCGCTGAAGATATTGGGATTGGCGGTATCAAATTCGCTCAGGAAAGGCAGGCGTTTATCATCGGATTGAAAGCGCACGCGATTGGCAAAACCGATGATCGAATTGAGCTCGGCCCCGCCATTATTCGCAGCCCGTTCGGCTTTCGAGAAATTGCCATCGACCTTGACGCGGATCGAATCCGAAACCTGCCAATCCGCTTCCACACCGATCAGATAGGTATCGGTGAGACGATCAAAGGTTTTGGCATTGAAATCGGTGGAAAGGCCCACTTCCTGGAACAGATCGATGACCGTTCCATTGGCATCGAGCTGGACATTTTCAGCATTGGGGGCGGTGAACCAATGCCCCAAAGAATTGGAATCCGATTTCACATCAAAGGATGAATAAAGGCCATCGACGGTGAATTGCAGATTTTCGGTGGGGGCATATTGCAAGACGAGGCTGCCGCCGATACGTTCGCGATCCTCGAAGGTAACGCGGGTATCCAGATTGCGCGGCGAAAAGATATTGCCATCAAAACCGGCCCCGCCATTGATCTCGGCCTGCGGGATGCCGACATTTTCAAGCCAGCCATCGGATGCGAGGGCATCGAGCCTTGTTTCACGCTTTTGATAGGAAGCCGCCAGCAAGATCCCCAGCTTACCATCGGCAAAGGTATTGCTGATCAGGCCCGATGCCTGCGGCGAGGCTTCTTCGCTGTTTTCTTCGTAATTCGCCTTCACATTGCCAACGAATTTGAAGCCGTTCACATCAAAGGGCCGCGCTGTTTTGATATTGACCGTGGAGCCGATCCCACCCGATTGCAGGGTTGCAGTGGAGGATTTATGCACGGTGATGCCATTCACCAATTCGGCAGCGATGGTATCGAAGGAAAAGGCGCGCGACAGATCTTCAGATGCAATCTGACGGCCATTCACCAGAACCGTATTGAATTCAGGGCCAAAGCCACGGACGGTAATGAACTGCCCTTCACCGCCCGAGCGATCAATGGAAACACCGGTGATGCGCTGCAAGGATTCCGCCAGATTGGCATCGGGAAATTTGCCGAAATCTTCGGCGGCGATGGAATCGACCACGCCCGATGCATTGCGTTTGGTATCGCGGGCGCTGCGCAGGCTGCCGCGAATACCGCTGACGACGATTTCTTCAAGAACAAGCCCGTCATTTGCGGTTGAAACATCCTGCGCTTCGGCCACCGATGATGAAAATAATGCCGAAAGCGTGGCAACACTGCCCAATAGCTTCGCTCTGTTTTGGTGCCTCACCTGATCTTCCTTTTTTTCTATCGGTTGTCGCCCGCCAGTCACAAGGATGACATCATATGATGTGACCTGAGCGCTGAGGCCCGTGCCGGACAACAGCCGGTCGAGCCCGGTTTCAACCGAAAACTCCCCAATGAGTCCGTTCGTGCGAACGTCCCCGATTACATCCTGGGAAAAAAGAAGAGACCTGTTGGTGATGGTCGAGAATCTGCGCAAGGCATCTGCCAAAGACATGGCAGGAATATCAAAGGCGAAGACAAGGCCGGATGGCCGATCCGCGCTTTCTTTTTCCTGTGCAATCTGCGCCAGAGAAGAACGTGCCATCAGCACATTGCCCCCCGCGCACAGCATCGCACCGCCGAGCCCGACCAGAACCAACTGCCTCCCCATTTGGTATCCCATATCAGTCGCGCTCGTTTTTTTAAAATTCGAACGCCGATAGCTATAATCCGCTAGCGGCGATGATCCTCTAGTCTAACTCGAAATTTTTTGAGATATGAAATCAAGATCTATAAACAGCCACGATCAGGCCCAGGATAGTCAGGCTCAGGATATTCAGGCCCAGGATACTCAGGCTTGGGAGACATAAACCAAACGCTGGCCATATTTTTCGATGCGCAGGCCAAAGCCCTGCTCCAAAGCATCCAAAAGCGCTTCCACCTCGCCCGCCTTGAAATGGCCGCTGATCGGCATATCCAGCAATTGGGGATCAGAAATCACGATCTTGATCGGCGTATAGCGGCTGATTTCATCAATCACCCGGGCCAGCGGATCGGCATCAAACACCAATTGCCCCTGACGCCACAACAGGCGCTGTTGCAACTGCTGTGGATCAACAACGCTGATCACCTGCTCGCTTTTATTAAAGGCCGCCCGCCGCCCCGATGACAGGATAATGCCGGGCCGGGGCTGCGCATCGGCAATGGCAGCAGATGGTTTTTCAATATCATGGGCGGTCAGCTCCACGGTGCCTTCTTCCACCAGCACCTCGATATCCCCTTCGCGCACCCGCACCGAGAAAACCGTTCCCACAGCCTTCACCCCGCCCATCTGGGTCAAAACCCGAAAGGGCCGATCAGGGTCTTTAGCAACATCGAAAAGCGCTTCGCCATAGATCAATTGGATGATGCGCGCCTGATCCGAATAGACCACATCGATCCGTGTTCTGGTATTGAGGGTGATCACCGAACCATCGGCCAGATCGATCACCCGCTGCTGGCCGATATCAGAATAATAGCTTTGACTGATGGGCGCAGGGCTTACGGGCAGATATAAGCGCGCCACCGCCAAAAGACACAAAATGGCAAAGGCCGGCATAGCCAGATGACGCCATGATCGCATCCCCCATCCGCCCAAAAAAGCCGCCCCCACCCGCGACACGCTCGATTGCGATGCCGATTGATCCGCATCTTCATCAAAAGCCACAGAAAGCTGCAAAAAGCGCCGGGCCATCTGTTCAAATGTCTGCTTGTGGGCGGGGCTGCGGCCGATCCATTCCTGCAAAGCCCTGCGATCCCCATCCGACATCGGCCCGCCATCAATCTGCGCCAGCCAGGCACAGGCCTCGCTTTCGATGAGATCGATTTCAGTTGATGGCGTATCCGACATGCCTTGATTGTCTTTCAAAGTCGAAAAAAGCGGCCAAAGCCGGGGATGGACTCAATAACCGCATTCATTCATGTATTTTGCGCAAAGCTGCAGGGCTTTGGCAATGTGCTTTTCCACCGTACTCACAGAAATCCCCAGTGTTTTGGCGATCTCCTTGTGCGAAAGGCCCTTCATCTGCCGCAAAACAAAAACCTGCCGACACTGGGGTGGCAGGGTTTCAACCGCTTGGGCAAACATCATCAGGCGTTTTTTTTGATGGAGCTGCTCATCAATCGCCACCACATCATCTATAATCCCCTGGGATGCCAAATCCTCCAGAAGGCTGATCACATTTTTTTTCTGCCCCGCCCGCGCCTTGAAAGAAAGATTGCGCGCAATGCGAAACAGATAGGCTTTGGCATTCTCCAGCTTTTCCGATTTCCGGGCCGCAAAAGCCCGCAGATAAACATCCTGCATGATGTCATCCACCTCGCTTTTATCGGTGCCCTTTGGCATCAATTGCCTGACATAATGCTGCAGGATCGGCGCGGATTCGAGATAGGTGCTGTGAATATCACGCCCGGCATCCCCCGCCGGATCGGCGGGTCGATTGACGTCCTCTGTCGGGGCAACAGCGCCTTTGTTGCCATGGCCGGAATGATCGTCCACAAATGCTCCCCAAATGAACCCGACTCAGATTATGTCATATCACGTAAAAATAATGGAAGATTATAATTGGTGGGCGCCTGTGCTTTAAAGCCAGAACCCATCATCAATCACAAGCCATGCGGCAGCCTGTTTTGCTGCTTTCCTCTGCCGCCGCCAATATTGATAGGCCTTGGCGGGCATTCAAAGGATCGACCGGCACATCCGCCCCATCAAGGATCGCTTTGGCCATGCCGCCATAAAAAGCACCATAATGCCCCGGCACCGCCCGCTGATCCCCCGGCAATAGCCCGATGGCACCCCCCTCGGCATTAAAAAGCGCCACATCCACCAGCGGCAGATCACCCCCCCATAAAGCCCCCGCCTGATGATCATCAGGCCGCCGGCCCGCCTTCAGCCAGGCTTCCTGAGGATCGAGCCCATAGGCAAAAAAACTGCCCCCATCCCCATGGGCCATGATGGTGGGGCCGGGTTTGGGGGCAAGGGTGGTGACATGCAAAACCACCCGGCAGGTGCCGTAAAACAAGACCAGATGAAAATAATCACAAACCCGCGCCCCCGCCCTTTGCTGCTGGCAATCGGCGGTGATCGCATCCGGCTTACCGAAAAGGAACAGCGCCTGATCGATGAGATGCGCCCCCAGATCATAAAGCACCCCCGCCCCCGGCGCAGGCACTTCGCGCCAGCCTTGTTTGATCTGTGGGCGAAAACGATCAAAATGCAGCTCAACAAATGACACAGCCCCCAATCGGCCTTGGGCCATCGCGGATTGCAGGCTTAAAAAACCGCTGTCCCAGCGCCTGTTCTGAAATACCGAAAGATGCCGCTTTTCCTTTTGCGCCAGGGCAATCAGCGCATCGGCCTGCCCGGCATCCAGCGCCAGCGGTTTATCCACCACCACATGCTTTCCCGCTTCGAGCGCCTTTTGAGCATAAGTGAAATGGCTGTCATTGGGGGTGGCCACCACGATCAGATCCAGATCATCACGGCCGATCAGATCATCCGCCGATCCTATCACCGCTGCCCCCGGGCAATCATGGGCGATCTGCTCCACCCGGCTGCTGTGAATGGCGGCCAGATGCATCCGGGGCTCCAGCCCGATCAGCGGGGCATGAAAAACCGATCCCGCAAGGCCATAGCCCAATAGCCCCACTTTGATCCGGTCCATGGCGATCGTCCTTATTGTTCAGTTTTCATGACAAGGCGCACGTACTGTGCCCCACAATCATGAAGCGAGATATATTTGCTTTTCATTCTCAAGAGGATTTGATGGATTTTTTCTCGGTCGAGCGGGGGCGAAGGCCATAAGCCGCCACCAGATCCCAAACATGGGCGGGCACCATGTTTTTCAGCCGGGCCGGATGCGCCCGGCGCAGATGCAGCACGGTTTCGATGGCTTTCATCTCAAGGCGGGCGCGGGCAAATTCCAGCCCCTTTGGCCCCAAACGCGGCTGCAGGAACGCAACAATCGGGCGCAACCAGCCGGGCATCCGGCGCAAGGGCAAACCACCTGCCGCACGTTCGGTATTGTGCAGAAATCCGGTGACCGCCCCCTTCCGCCGTCCTTTATCGGCTAAAGGCCGACGCACCAGCCGATCCCCCAAAAGCGCCAGCAGATCCGCCCCGCGGGCATTGCGGGCGATCACCCATTGATCGCCATCGCCCCCCATATAGCCCACCGTGATATCCGCCAGACGATTGGTATAATCCACACAGGATTTGCAGGTGAGGGGGAAAAAGTCGGCGGGCAGATTGCTCAGGGGCAGGTTCAAAAACGGGATGGTGCGCGGCGGGCGGCCATCATCAAAGCGCAATTCCACCCTGTAATCGGTGCGAAATTCCAGATAGCTGATGCGATCGGGATCGGGTTCGAGCAAGGACAGAAAATGATGAAAGGCATCGGTGGTGGTATTATCCGAACAGGGCGTGCCAATGACATGGATGCGTTCGAACCCCAAAGTCTGCTCCAAAGCCCGCAAGGCATAGATCTGGCAGGGAATCCCAATCACCGCCAAGCGCCGATAGCCCATCGCCCGCGCCGGCTCCAGAAGCGATAGCAAAGGCGCATAGCCCATCCGCATCCCCCGGCAATGGGCCAGCGCCGCCGGATCGGTGACCATCACCGGCACCGGCTTCCAGCGATCATCGGGATGGGGCGCCATCGTCAGCACCGCATCCACATGCCCCTGTTCCAATAAACTGGCGGCCAGGGCCGTGGTCAATCCGGTCCATTGGGCTTGTTCGGCGGGGGGATCAAGGCGCGCCCGGATCATGGAGTGGATCACCCCGAAAAACCGCTCATCGCCAAGATCTGGATCGGCAGCCCGGCCATGCACGGCTTTTTCCAGAGCCGGATAATCCGGGGCGATGAACTGGCAGGCCCGCCCGCAGGCCTTGCCGCGATCCTGACCCGTGCCCATCCGCGAAACCCCGCAATCGGTGCATAAACCGGGGCGCGCCGCTCCCTCCAAAGGCGGGCTGATGAGCCCCTTTTGGGCCAATTGGCGGGTGATGGATGGCTTTAGATCGTCGCTGTCGCTCATCTTTTGCCTGTCTGCTGATAGCTCATCCCATCATTGTGGCAGCAATCCACCCTTCGAGACAATGAAATCCGCCACCGTCTCAACCCCCTTCCCGGCGCGGATATTGCAAAAAACAAACGGCCGGGTGCCCCGCATCTTTTTGCTGTCGCGGTCCATCACCTCAAGGGAGGCCCCCACCAATGGCGCCAGATCGATCTTGTTGATCACCAGAAGATCGGATCGCGTGACCCCCGGCCCCCCTTTGCGCGGAATTTTATCCCCCGCCGACACATCAATCACATAGATCGTGAGATCCGCCAGTTCCGGGCTGAAGGTGGCGGCCAGATTATCGCCCCCCGATTCAATCAGGATGAGATCGAGATCGGGAAAGCGGGTCACCATATCATCCACCGCCGCCAGATTGATGCTGGCATCTTCGCGGATGGCGGTGTGCGGGCAACCGCCGGTTTCCACCCCCATGATCCGCTCGACAGGCAAGGCGCCGGAGCGGGTGAGAAAATCGGCATCTTCCCGCGTGTAGATATCATTGGTGATGGCAGCCACCGAAAAGCGATCCCGCAGATGCTTGCAAAGGGCATCCATCAAGGCCGTTTTCCCCGAGCCGACCGGCCCGCCGATTCCAACCCGCAAGGGGCCATGGGATGTGTTTGTGCTCATGATCTGAATAGCCTTGTATATTGTGTTTCATGATGAAGGGATGCGAGATCGGCCCGCATCACCGCCCCGCCCAAAGCATTGAGATGGGCATTGAGATGGGCACCGGGAAGAGCGGCGGGATCGATGCTCAGGGCCTCATCCGCCACCGCGCTGATGCTGTTAAACAACCGGGCCAGAACCCGCTGTCCTTCGGTTTGCCCCAAAGGCACCAGCCGCACCGCTGCCGACACCAGATTGGCGGCAAAGGCATGGAGATAAAGCACCAGCGTTTGCGGCAAGGGACAGGATGTGGCCGCAGCCCAAGCGCCCACCGCCACCGGATAGGCGATTTTTGGCGGCAGATCGAAATCGATGGGCCACAGATCGGCGGCAATCCGGCGAAAGGCGGTGCCCTGAGCCTCGGTTTCAAGGCGGCGTTCCTTTGACGGACACAGAGCCAAAGCCAGATCGGCAATCGCCTCAAAAGCCACCCGATCCGGGCGCCAAGCCTTGTTATCATCGGGGCGAAGGGCATGATAGGCCGCCGCCAGCAGGATCGCATCCGACCGACCGCCCCCCGCCATGATGCAGGGCCAAAGCCATGCATAAAGGCTTTCGGCATCCGTGATATCGCCCACCTCCACCGCCCATTCAAGGCCATGGGAATAGCTGAAAGCCCCCACCGGAAAACCGGGAGACAGCCATGTGGATAGCCTTAAAAGCGCGGCATCATCCATGGGCATGACCGTGAGCCGCATGGCCCGGATGCGCATGATCCGAATGTTCATGACCCAAATCTTCATGACCCAAATCTTCATGACCATGGGTGCGGCCCTTGCCATAGGCCCCGCCTTCGGGATCGAAAGGCGCATCCCGCAGATCAACCCGCGCCCCCAGCCCCTCGACCATGGCTTCGATCACATGATCATGGCGGATACGCAAAACCGATTGATTATTTTCTGTAAGGATTTGAGTTGGCAGATGACGATTGCCCAGATGCCACGCAATGCGCCCCAGATGGCGGCTATCATCGCAATGGATATCGGCCACTGGCTCGGGGGCGGCCAGCACCTTGATGATTTCCCCGCTTTCCAATTCCAGCCCATCGCCTTCGCGCAGGGCTTCGGCCTCGGCCAGATCGAGCAGAAAGGATCGGCCCCCTTGGGTTTCCAGCATGATCCGGCGCCGCCAGCGATCATCATAGAAAAGCGCCACCCGATCATGATCGCCCTGATCAGGCCATGTGCCTGCATCCAGCCGCCGCCGGGCCCGCAGGATTTCGTCAGCTTCGCTCATAGCGTCCCCCTAAAACAGGAAATAACGTTGGGCCATCGGCAGCACAGTGGCGGGCTCACAGCTTAAAAGCTCGCCATTGGCACGCACTTCATAGGTTTCGGGGTCCACCTCCATCTGCGGTGCCAGATCATTGAGCACCATATCCGCCTTGCCGATGGATCGGGTATTTTGCACCGCCACCAGCGGTTTGCGCAGGCCCAGCTCCGCGCCGATATCGTTCGACAAAGCCAATTGCGAAACGAAGGTGACCGATGACGCCTCCATCGCCCGCCCATAAGCCCCAAACATCGGCCGAAAATGCACCGGCTGCGGTGTGGGGATCGAGCCATTGGGATCCCCCATGGCAGCGGCCACGATGGTGCCCCCCAAAAGCACCAGATCGGGCTTCACCCCGAAAAAGGCGGGCGACCATAAAACCAGATCGGCGCGTTTACCCACCGCAATCGAGCCGATTTCATGGGCGATCCCCTGCGCAATGGCGGGGTTGATGGTATATTTCGCGATATAGCGGCGCACCCGCAGATTATCATTATCCCCGCGTTCTTCCGCCAAGCGCCCCCTTTGCCGCTTCATCTTATCGGCGGTTTGCCAGGTGCGGATCAGCACTTCGCCCACCCGCCCCATGGCCTGACTATCGCTGGCGATGATCGAAAAAGCCCCCAGATCATGCAGAATATCTTCGGCGGCAATAGTCTCGCGGCGGATGCGGCTTTCGGCAAAGGCCACATCTTCGGGGATGGATTTATCCAGATGATGGCACACCATCAGCATATCGAGATGTTCTTCCAAGGTATTGATCGTGAAAGGCCGCGTGGGATTGGTGGAGGAAGGGATGACATTCGCCTCGCCACATAATTTGATGATATCGGGGGCATGGCCGCCGCCTGCGCCTTCGGTATGATAGGTGTGAATGGTGCGCCCCTTGAAGGCGGCGGCGGTATTTTCCACAAAGCCGCTTTCATTCAAGGTATCGGTGTGGATCATCACCTGCAGATCATAATCTTCGGCCACGCCCAGGCAGCAATCGATGGCCGCAGGCGTGGTGCCCCAATCTTCATGCAGCTTTAAGGCCGCAGCGCCAGCGCGAACCTGCTCGATCAGGGCTGCGGGCGTTGCGGCATTGCCCTTGGCGGCAAAGCCCAAATTCATCGGAAAGCCATCGGCGGCCTGCAACATGCGGCCGATATGAAAAGCCCCCGGGGTGCAGGTGGTGGCATTGGTGCCGGTGGCAGGCCCCGTGCCGCCGCCAAGCATGGTGGTGATGCCCGACATCAGCGCTTCTTCGATCTGCTGCGGGCAGATGAAATGGATATGGGCATCCATTCCCCCGGCGGTGAGGATTTTCCCCTCACCCGCGATGATTTCGGTTCCCGGCCCGATCAGCACATCCACGCCGGATTGGATATCGGGATTCCCAGCCTTTCCGATAGCATGAATACGGCCTGATCGCAGCCCCACATCGGCCTTGTAAATCCCGCCCGCATCCACAATCAGGGCATTGGTGATCACCGTATCCATCGCCCCTTCGGCCCGGCTTGCCTGCGATTGGCCCATGCCATCGCGGATCACCTTGCCGCCGCCAAATTTCACCTCCTCGCCATAAAGGGTGGCATCATGCTCAACCTCGATGATCAGATCGGTATCCGCCAGCCGAACCCTATCCCCGGTGGTGGGGCCATAGATGTCGGCATAAGCCGTCCGCGACAATGAGACCGGCATCACAAATCTCCCATGATCGCCTGCTGAAAACCAAAAACCCGCCGTGCCCCGCCATAGGGAACCAACTGCACCACCCGGCTTTGCCCCGGCTCGAACCGCACCGCCGATCCCGCCGGAATATCAAGCCGCATCCCCCGCGCCGCCGCCCGATCAAAGATCAGCGCCTGATTGGCCTCGAAAAAATGATAATGGCTGCCGATCTGAATGGGGCGATCCCCTTCATTGGCCACCTCAAGGCTGATGGCCTTCGCCCCGGCATTGAGGATGATCTCACCCGCCGCGGGCAGAATTTCACCGGGGATCATGATCTGGCCTTCAGACGGAGATAAAGCAAAAAGCCGATCCCAAGGATCAGCAGGGCAATAAAAAACGGTGCCAGAAACATCACCACCGAGCCGAAGGCGGTTTCTACATGGTGATGGGATGCGGGCACCTCATGCGCCAATGCGGGGATCGCCCCCAAAAACGCCATCAAACCAAAGATCAGGCTATATAATAAACGCTGCATGTCTTTCTCCTTTCAGTGCCAATCCAAGGGGTTGAAGCAGATATGCGATCCGGCTTTCAGCGAATGGGCTGATGCACCGTGACCAGCTTCACCCCATCGGGAAAGGTTGCTTCCACCTGAAGATCGGGGATCATCTCGGCGATCCCCTCCATCACCTGATCGCGGTTTAAAATCTGCGCGCCCGCCTGCATCAGATCGGCCACCGTGCGGCCATCGCGCGCGCCTTCCACAACAAAATCCGATATCAGGGCGATGGCTTCGGGATGATTGAGCAAAAGCCCCCGGGCCAGCCGCTTTCGCGCCACCTCTGCCGCCATGGCCAGCAATAGTTTATCTTTTTCCCGTGGTGTCAGATGCATGTCATCATCTCCAAATTACAATCGCCAAATCACAATCTCCAGACCGGGGGCATGGGCACCCCACGCAAGCATTCAAGCACCGGGATCATCAAAGCGCGCAAGGCCGCACCATCACATGCCAGACAGCGTATCGTCAAAAGCCCGTTCCAGGCCGAAACGCCTGCCTCTGCGCCCGCCTTTGTCGCGGTCAACTCGTCCACCAACGCCCGCATTTTTGGCAAGGCTGCTTCGGCATCCGGGGCGACATATAAAATCGTTGCCTGCGCAATCAGGCCGCCCCAGCCCGCGGCACTCTCCAAAATCGGCCCAAAGGGCGCGACAAGGCGCAGAGCATCGGCATGGATCAACCGCCCGCCGCGATGCACCCGCCAGATATCGGAAAAAAACCCGTTCTCCAGCCGTTCGCCCATCGCTTTCCGCCCCAGAATCAACGGCTCGATGGCGATGAGGGTGGCGTCCTCGGCCATCTCGATCTCCAACCGGCGCGCCAAACGCGCCCCTTCAAACAAAATGGTTTCCTGCGGCAGCCAGTGCAGGCGGGCACTTTCCTCCAACACAAGGCGGTTGTCCACGATGGCATCGTCGCCCAAAGATCGGTAAATCCGTTCTGCGGCCTGCGTGGTGACCAGCAGATCGGCCCCATCCTGTGCGATGCATTCCGTGCGCAGGCGATCACCGCCGGTGATGCCCCCCGCGATATTGATGATCACCGCCTGCGGCATGCCATCGTGGCTGCGGGGGAGCAGGCATTTCAACGAGCCGCCTTGATAAAGATCGGCCAGAACGCTTTGATCCCCGCGCCTTTTGGTGCTGATGCGCAATGCCCCCCGGGCGCGCTGCAAAGGCACCGGCAGGCGAACGGGCTTGGCAGATTGGGCCGCAGAAAGCTCCGGCTGGCCAGAGCCTGAGACTGTCAGGGCGGACGGACCCATCAGGGCCAGCGGATCAAAAGCAGTGATGGAACCCTCCTTGAGTTAAGCGGCCCGCGTTCACCAGCATCAAAGGTTCATTGTGCAGCGCACAAGGGGCGGATGCAAGCCCAAGAGTGACGAAGCATCAGCGCCCGGCACTGCACGCTATGGTAAGGACCGGCTTCGCGGAGAGAAAAAAGAATGCGGTCTAAAACCAGTGCGATAAGGTGTTGAGTCTTGGGATCTGTTTGCGAATCCGTCTGTGCCTTCCTGCCGACTCCCCTGAACGATTCGCGCTTTTGGCGAGAGGCAGGGCCGGATTAATCGCGAATATCGGCTTTTTAATCAATAACATAGAATGTATGTTAAATAACACGTCATTGTGATATATGTCGAAATATTACCAGAGCATGACAAAAGCCGCTTTGACTTCTTAATAGATCATGCAGATTGTAATCATTCAAATGATGCATCGCAGAGGCAAAAGCACTAGAGTTTCATATCATTTCTCATTGAGCCGCACTCTTTTGAAATAATCACAGATGGTTAATGTTTTTTGATGAATTTTCTTAATAAAAACCAAGCTTTTAACGTTAATTAACGCATTGTTAAAAAACGGAAAATTTTTAGAAAAAATACCATTTGCCCGGATACCGGACTCTCCCTAACGCTCGGGGGGCGAACGGATTGCTGATCGACCGAAATACTTTTTCCCTTTCAACCCCACAGGCGATCCGTATTCATTTTCAAGGATTGAGCGAACATGACCATCAAATTTCTGACCAAACTCTCTGCCGCTGCTTTTGCCTTTGCTTTGGGCATTTCCTGCGCCTCTGCCCAGCAGGTCGCCAACACCACGGGCGATGCCAATGCCGAAATCGTCCGCGCCCTGAGCGTGACCCAGGATGTGGCTTTGGATTTCTCGACCATCGCCCTCCCGGTAGGCAATACCGCCGGTACGGTCGTTCTGGCCACCGATGGCACCACCAGCGGCACATTCACCCCCACGGGCACGCCCGTAGCCGGTGCCTTCACCATTGATGGCCCCGCCGCTGCCGTTGCCACCATCACCCTGCCTGCCACCGGCGTGAACCTGACATCAGGCGCCAATACCATGGTCCTTGATACCTTCACGAGCAGTGCGCCCACCGTCACCCTCACGGGCGGCACCGGCACCTTCACGGTTGGCGGCACCCTTAATATCGGCGCATCACAAGCGCTCGGCGCCTATACTGGTACCTATGCCGTTCAGGTCGATATTCCCTGATCAGACTTTGCTTTAAATAAAAATGGGTGCACTCAGGATCAGTTCCCGATGCACCCATTTTTTATTGATGCGCCAGATGATGCGCCAGATACTATGTAAGATATTGACGCAGCCTGAAATAATATGTGAAACATGCTTATGAAATTTTTTCTCAACTGTCTCACATTCCTTGGTTTTTTCTCCTTCCTGCTGCTCGCCACCCCGGGCCATGCGCAGGGGGTATCGGCCTTTCCCCAAAGGGTCGAGCTCAGCCCGGAAAACCGCATCGCCACGGTGACCCTGTTCAATCGCGGAACCGAGCGATCCACCTATCGCATCAGCTTCATCAATTATCGCCAAGGCCATGATGGCAAGATGGAAGCCATCGACACCCCGCCCGAGGGCGAAGGCTTTGCCGATGGCATGATCCGCTTTTCACCCCGGCAGGTGATTTTGCCACCCGGTGAGCCACAAACCGTGCGGCTGATGCTGCGCACACCACCGGATTTAGCGGAGGGCGAATATCGCAGCCATTTGATGCTGCAAAGCATCCCCCCAAGCGAGCCCATCGACCCTGATCCCGATCCTGAAGAACTCAGTGTGTCGCTCAATATCGTTTATGGCTTTTCCATTCCGATTTTCGTGCAGGTTGGCGAGCTTTCCATCGCCGGGCGGATCGAGCCTGCCGGTTTTGATGCCCAAGGACAGCCGATCATTCGTATATATAATGAAGGCAGCCGCCATTTGCGCGCCGATCTGGTTGTTTTATCAAGAACAAGCGAAGTCACCCGGATCAATGGTCTGGCGGTTTATCTCAGCACGGGCTATCTCGATTTTCCCATTGATCTGTCATCCTTGGCCCCGGAACTCAAAAACACGCCTTTAACACTAGAACTGCGGATGCTGGATGATGGGCCGGTTTTATCGCAAACCCAGATCAGCGTGCCATAAGCGCGATCATGCGAACGCGGTCCACCCAAAACAAGGTCAAGCAAGGCGGTGGCAAATAAAGCGCAGATAAAAGCTTTTGCTTATGCCGGTTTTCTGTGTTGTTTGCTGTTCTTCCTTGATCTTACCCTCAAACCCATCGAAGCGGCGGCCCAAAATGCTCCCGCTGAAACGGGAACGGCTGAAGGAAACAGCCCGGATTTGATGGATCTGGTTGAACGGCCCGATGAAGAAGGGCTGATTTTCGATCTGCGTCTTGAAGATTTTCTGCTGGCACCGGGGTTTTTTGTTTTTCAAGATCAAGATGATCCCGATCTTTATTGGATTCCCCTCTCGGCCTTTTTTCAAAATGTGGAATTGGCGATTGAGGTGAAGCCCGCTGAAGGCCGGGCCGAAGGCTGGGCTTTTGAAGAAAAGCGGGCCTTTCTGCTTGATCTTAATGCCGGGATCATCCGGTTTGATGGCCGGGAAAGCCGCCTGAAGCCCGGCGATGCCGAACGCCATTTTGATGATCTTTATGTGCCCCATCTTTTGATCGAACGCTGGCTGGGCATTCATTTCTTTTTCAATATCCGCCGCCTGAGCATCGAACTTTCATCCCAAACGCCTTTGCCTTTGGAAATGCGGCTGGCCGCTGAAGATCGCCGCCGCACGCTTCTCCAGCGCCGGGAGATGGGCAGCCTCCCGCGCTTTTATGCGAAACCCCAAACCATCACCGTTCCCTTCATCGACAGCAATCTGGCGCTGAGCGCCCAGGACAGCCAATCGCAATCCAATCTGCGCGGCAATTATTCCATCCAGGCCACAGGCAGCCTTGCCCAACAGGATTTATCCCTGTTCATCAATGGCGCGCTGTCGTCGGATGGGGGGGCGGAAACCCCCTCATTAAGGCTCACTTTGGGCCGGGAATTCGTTGAAGATGGGGCTGCGCCCCTGGGCCTGCGGGCCTGGCAGGCGGGCGATATCACCACCCCCATCGCCCCGCTTGTGGGGGGATCGACCATTGGCCGGGGCCTACGTTTATCCACCTATGGCAGTGATCGCCGCAGCCGGGGCAATCGCATCACCCTGCGCGGTGATCTGCCCCAGGGCTGGGAGGCCGAACTCTATCGCAATAACACCCTGATCGCCTTTCAAACCGGTGAAACCGGCAGCGGGCGCTATGAATTTACCGATGTGCCCATCGTGAGCGGCATGAATGTGTTTCGCATCGTTTTGTTCGGGCCCCAAGGCCAGCGCCGGGAACATACGGAACGATTTCTATCAAGCGCCGCCTTTGTCGGGGCTGGGGAGACCGAGATGGAACTGGCGATCAATCAGATCGACCGGAATCTGATCGGCACCCGGCGCGACGCATCGATCAATCCCGACCGGGGCGATCTGCGGGGTGTTTTCCAGCTCGAGCATGGGATCAGCGAACGCCTTTCGCTGGGGCTGCAAATCACCCGCGCCAGTGTTGCCGAGCCGGGGCAGATCTCTTTCCTAAGCGAAACCAAGGATACGACCTTCATCGGCACCAGCCTGCTGGCCGGCCTTGGGCCTTTATTGATCGAATTGAATGCGGTGACCGATGAAAACGGCGGGGTGGGCCTGCGCGGCGATCTGCAAACCCTTTTGGGACGAAACAGCATCAGCCTTTCGCATCAGGAATTTCGCGGGCTGGAAAGCGCCCTTAGCAATATTTCCGAATTTCGCGATTCCCTGCGGCGGATCACCGAGATTGATCTGGCCAGCAGCCTTGATCTGGGCTTTCTGGGCCATTTCCCCCTGACCTTTTCCGCAAGCCGGCGGGAAACCACCGCCGATGATCGCGATTGGCAGATTGGCGGTCGCCTCACCCGACGCATTGGACGGTTCAGCGCCACATTGGAGCAGGTCAATCGCCTGCGAACCCTTGGTTCCGATCAGGGCACTTTGTTTTTTCGTGTGGGGACCCTTTTGGGGCGGACCAATCTGCGCGGCGAATTGCGCACCGAGCTTTTCCCCGATAGCCGATTGACCGAAGCCAATTTCGGCATCGATTATCGTTTGGCCAATCGCTTTGGGGTGCAAGGCACCGTGCGCCGCAATCTGGATAGCGATCTCACCAGTTTTTCCGCTGGTTCCTTTTATGATTTCAAGCAATTCTCACTGGCTTTGAATGGCAGCCTCGATACCGATGGCGCCATCGGCGCGGGGCTGTCTTTGCGGGTGTCCAGCGGCTATAATCCCCGCGATGATCGCCTGCATTTCAGCTCTTACCCCAATGGCACCGGGGGGGCGCTGGCAGCCTTTGTTTTTGTGGATCGCAATGCCAATGGCATCCATGATCCCGGTGAAATCGGCCTGCCGGATGTGAAATTCCGCCTTGAAGGGCAGGTGATGTCGGATGCCACCGATGCCACCGGGATGACCTTCATCCAAGGGGTTTCACCCTATATGCCTCGGCGCATGGTGATTGAAAAAATTTCCCTGCGCGATCCGTTTCTGGCCGATGTGCGCGGTGATGTGCAGGTGATGGCGCGCCCCGGCCAAACCACCTTCATCGATTTTCCCATCGTGCCCACGGGGGAAATCGATGGCACCATCCGCTTTACGCGCTTCAATCGCACCGATCCCGGTCGCGGGGCCCGCCTTTTTCTGATCCCTGCCGATGCAAGCCGCATCGCATCGCGCGAGAAGATCGAGCAGATTTCAGGCTTTGACGGCTATTATTATTTTGGTCAGGTGCCCTATGGCCGCTATGAACTGGTGGCCAATGTGCCCGGCCTCGATCCCCAAAGCCGGGCGGTGGAACTGAATGAAGACACAGAAGCCCTTTTCGGTCTTGATTTTCAGTTTGAATTCCCCATCCCGTTTATTTTGCTGGATGATTTGCGGCCGGCCCCCGCCATCTTCGGGCGCGGCGAACCACCCCATCTGCGCTTATCTTTGGGCATTCGCGCCCCGGCGCTCGCCCCGGATCGGCTGTTCATTCCCCGGCTGAAAATCCGCTTGAAAAGCCCCCCACCTGCGGTGGTGCCATCGATCCCCGTCTTGCGGATGATCATCCCCCCCGCGCCAACCATTATCTAGATGCGGTTTAATAATTCCATTGAATCTGGGTGCGGATCACATCCCCTTCGGCGCGGCCCAAACGTCGCTCATCAGCTTCCCGTCTTTTCATATGGGCATAGGCAAGGGTCAATTCCAAAGCATCCACCGCCTGCCATTCCACGCCCAATTCCAGTTCATCGGTTTCAAGCCGGGGGGCATTGGTGGCCGCCCGCCATCCCCCGCGATAGCGCTGCCAGCGGCCATAGGGCATCAATTCACCCATGGGGAAATCGTCAACCCGGTACATGGTCTGGATATAGCCGCCATTATTGTTTTTCTCGACGATCCCGCCTGTGGCAACATCAAATTCCGGGCCGCGCCCCCAATTCCATTCCGCTTGGAAACCAAAAGGCTGCGGATAGAGAATGACATGGAAACCAGCGCGGGAATCCTTGAAAATCTCCTCGCTCACGCCACCGGTGCGGATTTCCGGCTGCACCCGATTACGCAACAGGGACACCCCCATTTCCAAAACCTGGCCTTCCAGAAAATCAGCCACGCCATCCAGTTCAAAGGGATAGGTCGCCATGGCCACCTGCATGGTCTTGTCATTCTGTTCAGAGCGGTTCACCCCCTGCCCATTGAACACGCCAATCCCCACAGCCCCATAATTACCAAACAGCTTTTGGCCATCGGCATCCAGCCGATCCCAGATGCGCTGCACATGCACCGGCGTATAATAGGCGATCGCCCCCACTTCGCGCTCGCTGGGCACCGCGCTATTGATAGCATCGCTGCGATCGAGGGTCAGGCGATTGGAAGAGGATTGCAGATTTTCCCAGCCAAAAGGCACTTTCGATTGCCCCAAGCGCAGCTTGAAGCGGTGGCTTTTATCCAGATGCACATCCACATAGGCATCGCGAAGCTGTACGAAATTCTCCCGCCGTTCCCCATTCGATTGATTATTGATGCCGGACGCGAAATCCGACTGGAAATAAAAGGAGATATAATCGCTGAGATCGCCCTGTAAAACCATCCGGGCCCGCCGCAGAAAGAAATTTTCCCCATCACCAATCGAACGATCATGCACGGATCGCAAGCGTGATTGCCCGGGCTCGGCCTTTTCATCACCCGACACAATTTCATTATGACGCAATTGGGTATAGCCGCGAATTTTGATTCGATCATACCATGGCTTTGTCGCCTGCGATCCATCGGCCATCGCAGTGGGATCATCGATGCCATCAGAGTCTTCAGCCGCCAATTGGGTTGGCTGGCTACGTTCGGCAGGCGAAAGCGGCGCGATAGCGGGCTGGGCGGCCCTTTCCGCCTGCTCCAAATTCCGGGGCTGGGCGCTTGGGGTCGGGTCTGCCGATTGCGCTGCCTGCAGGGCCTTGATCGCCGCCTTCAGTTCATTGATCTGGGCCTGAAGCTCCTCAACGGTCTGGGCATTGGCCTGGTTCGATAACAAAACCAGCACGCTCGCCCCCAGAATGTTTTTTAGTCTTCGGCCCATGATCATCGCCCACTCCCTGCTTTTTCGCCCTCAGATTCATCAGCTTTCACAAGATCGCCATGATCTTGCGATGACAGATATATGACATTTTCATGACATCTGCCCCCTCTTGCCGACCCACTTTCTCAGCCGATCATGCAACAAACAAACAATTAAGATTGCCCGAGGAAGATGGTGGCGACATATAAGCTGACCAATAAGTCAAATATGCTTTGATGGCAAACCAGCCAGTCAGCTTCATGCCAAAGGCGGCCCTGAGCAACCCACCTGCGCGCGCCTTCAGCCTTTGAAATGTTCAAAAATGCTATAGCCCCCGATAGCGATAAAGCCAATCCCGGCAATCAGCTTCAGGGGAATATCCACCAGCGTGCGCGATGCATAGGTGCCAAGCAAAACCGCCATCGCCGTTGAGGCCACAAGGGCTAAAGACGCCGCCCCAAAAACCAGCCACGGATTGCGCCCGTCTTCCGAGGCAAATAAAACCGTGGCAAGTTGGGTTTTATCACCCAATTCAGCCAGAAAAACCGTGATGAAAATCGCTAATAAGGAGGATAAAGGCATCTGAAGTCTCCGGGCCGGGCATTGATGAAAAAAACGACATCAAACAACCGGCCCGGCCATGGGGCGGCTGAAGATATCGCAAGTCTCACCAAGCCAATGATCGCCGCTCGCGGTCGATCAAGCCGAATGCACCACACCCATGCCGGGCAATTATGTTGATACATTCTTTCTTCTTGCAGATTTTTAGCCTGCCGGAAGAAACAGTTACTCCCCTACAATGGATGGCAAGCTAGCATAATCATCCCGAAGCGCAAGCGCCTTTTCAAAGGCGCTCGGCCGCTGAATGGCCCAAAACGCCCGAAACTCGCAAGGCAGGGCTATTCCATATTTTCTTTGTCATTACTCACGAAAAATTTACTTTTTAATATAACAATGAAAGACTGAAAAATAACCTGTCATAAAGCCTCAAACGCATGACCCCTGCCCGCTTGGCCATCTCAACCAAAGCGTCTGATCCGGTTCAGGCTCGAATCCGATTGCCCCGACAATCGATCTGGCCCGCGCTGGGCTTTGCGCTCTTTTCGCTTCTGCTGATCGGGATCATCAGCCTGTGGCCGCCGCAAAGCGGGGCCGTTGCTGCGGGCTTTCCCCCTCATTGGAGCCTGGCGCAGCGCTTACAGGCAGTGGAAAAAGCCGAAGCCCTTGTGCTGGGGCAGCCCGGGCCTTTGCTGCTGGTGATCGGCAAACATCCCGATGCCCCCGGCCTGCCTGGTCGATTATGGGCTGCTGGTGCAATGATCGTGATCGATCCCGCTGGCGCCACCGGCTGTGCGGGCAAGCCCAAAGCGCCCTTGGCCCGCAATGTTGAAGCCTTTTCCCGCAATGAATTGATAGTCCCTGATCAATCTGCGGTTCTTTATATAATGGAGCCCTCTCATGTCCTCTGATATGCAAAGCCTTGATGGTCTGCGCGCGCAGGCTGGCAAAACCCTCATCGCTTATTTATGGGCACATCCCCCGATCATTTTGCTGGCGGGCTATATGGCCGGAAGCGGGCTGGCTTGGGCAGCGGCGATCGCTTCGGCCCTTTTGTGCTTATGTGCCAGCCTCAGCGTCACCACGGGGGCTGGCGGGCTCATTCATCGCACCATGATTGCGGTGGCCGCCGTCAGCCAGGCGGCTTTGCTGGTTTTTGCGCTGAAGGGGCATCCATGGCAAATTGATATGCATATGTATTTCTTTGCCGTGCTGGCCATTGTTTCGGCCTTCAATTGCCCGAAAACACTGATTGTGGCGGCAGCAGTCACCGCAGGGCATCATCTGCTTTTGAATTTCGCGGTCCCGGCCTGGGTTTTCCCCGATGGCGGCAGTTTCTGGCGCGTGGTATTGCATGCTGTGATCGTGATCGTGGAAACCGGCGTGCTTTATTGGTTCACCGGCAAAAGTCTTGCTTTGCATGCTGAAGTGGCAGACGCGCTGGGGACCGCCCAGCATTCGGCGCAAATCGCCGAACAAAATGCCCGCCGCGAAGAAGAAGCCAATCAGGATGCCCGGCAGGCTTTGGCACGGGCGGAACAAGCCCGCATCGAAGGGGAAAAACTGCGCGCCGAACGCGCCGAAGAGCGCGCCCGTCATACCAAAGACCAAAAACAGCAAATGCAGGCGCTGGCCGCCACCTTTAAACAAACGGTGGGCACCATCGTTGCGGATGTGAGCGGGGCTTCAAACAGCTTTGCCGGCAATGCCGATGCCCTGGCCAAGCTGGCCGGACTTGGCAATGAACGCTGCGCGAAAATGGATCGGGCCACCAAAAGCGTTCATGACTATATGGCCGCCGTGGCATCGAGCGCCGAAGAATTAACCGCTTCCATATCGGAAATTTCCCAGCAGGTGGAAGGATCGCGCAAGGTGGCCCAAAAAGCCGCCGATGAATCCCAAAGCGGGATGGAGAATATCCGGCAATTGGCTCAACAGGCCTCGGGCATCGGCAATGTGGTGACCCTGATTTCCGATATTGCCGAGCAAACCAATCTTTTGGCGCTGAATGCCACCATTGAAGCGGCGCGCGCGGGCGATGCGGGCAAGGGCTTTGCCGTGGTTGCCAGCGAAGTGAAGGCGCTGGCCAATCAATCGGCAAAAGCCACCGAAGAAATCAGCCGCCGCATTCATGAAATTCAGAAAATGACCGATGGCACGGTGGGCTCCATCGAAACCATATCCGAAGTGGTGCGCGGTATTCATGAAAGCACCACCGCCATTGCCGCCGCCGTTGAGGAACAAGACGCCGCCACCCGCGAAATCGCCCGATCCGCCCAAACCGCCCTTGCCGAAACATCGGATGCCACCGAAGCCGTGACCGGCGTGAACGATATGATCGGACAGGTAGGAAAAGAGGCCGATCAAACCTCGCAGGCCGCAGGCACCCTATCGGAACTCGCCCGGCAATTGAACCAACAGGTAGACCATTTCCTGAGCGAATTGGCGGTGCAGGCAAATAAGGAAGATGGTCCAAGCCAAAAGGCGGCATAAAGGCTGAACTCAGCCCTTGTTTTGGCGGCGCTCTTGCAACAGGCGTTCCGAGAGATGAAAGCTGGCGGGATTATCCACATCGATGGGGCCATAAGCATAGGGCAGGACCACGGCTTTGGCGCTCAGGCCAAAACCACGGGCGATGCGCGCGGCCAGATTCGCCAATGTCACCGCCTTCAGCTTGTATAAAAAGAAGGTGGTGAGCCCGAAAGCCTTCAGGATGCGCCAGTGCTTTTTGCCAAATTGGCCACCGCCGCGAAAGGTTTCCACCGAAGCCAGAGCTTTTTTGTTTCGCAAACCATAAAGATTGCAGGCCGACCAGCCCCCATCCTTTAACTGATGATAATTGAGACCGGAGCCGGGGATCGCCCGGTCAACGGTGTCCTGATCGGTGAAGGCAATCGCCACATCCTGATCACCGGCCAGAAACTGATCGCAAAAATCGCGGACCAGTTCGGGGGTGTGCAGGGCATTGTCGCCGGTGGTGATCACCAGAGGCAGGCAATCGGGCACAGCTTCCACCGCAGCAAAAATACTGTCGGCCAAAGTGGGCTGGCTCATGGCGTGAAGCACCCTGCCCTCTTCAAACCATGCCATGAGGCGGGGCGATGAGGTGAGCCAGGCCGCATCCTCGATGGAAACCAGCACCCGATCGATGGCGCCGCTCTCGAAAAGGGCGGCAATCACCCGTTCCAGCATCACCTCGCCATCGATGGTCACAAAACATTTATGCGAGATATTCTGAAGCCTTGCCACACTATCTTCGGCGCCTCGGCGTCCGGCAGCCAGCACCAGCGCAGTGAACGGCGTGGCAAGGGGGGTGAGATCGATCTGCGTGTTCATCACAGTGATCCTTTTACGCCAAAGGGGCGGGCAAAGTGGCGTGTCATTTCGGCAATGGATGAAAGCTGAGGCAAATCGCGCAAAGCCCGGCGCAGGGCCGATGCGTCATCGGCAGGCAGATATCCGGCAACACAGCTTTCATATTTCTCCCAATAATCGTCCATGCTGAAGGGCAAGGCGAGACTGCCTTTGGGCCATGGCCGGGTTTCCGATAAATGGCGGCCATCGTGCAAGGTGATCTCGACCCGGGTGGGGCATTCGCCTTCCAGCTTATCTATGGGATGAAGATGAAGGCGCGGATAAAGCGCCCGCAAATCGGGGCGCCGGGCCGCCTGATCGGTGAAATCTTCAAGGCCGATCCGATCCTGCATCAAACACAAGGACAAGCAATGGGGGAAGGAAAATTTGCTTTGCAGGCCATTTTGCGGATCATCATACATCAGATTATTCACATGCACCCGGGGCAGATGCACATCCACCCGCGCCACATCATCCGGCCCAAAGCCATGGGCGGCCTTCAGATCCAGAATGGCATCCATCGCCCGGTGCGATGCCCCGCAATTGGCAAAGCGTTTCACCCGAAAGCCATGATGGGTGATCAATAAAGGCTCGCCCACCGCCTCGGTTTCAAAGCGCAGCACCTGCCCATGTTCGGGATTTTGGATGGCATCGCGCAGGCTTTCATAATCGGGGCCAACCATCAGCCGGTTCATCCCGGTGCGGCCATCAAGGGTCTCCATCCCGGCGGTCAGGCCATCGCGGGCAAGACTGGCGGCCATCACCCCGGCCTTGGCGGCAAGGCCCGCATGGAGCGGCTTGGTCATGGTGCCAAATTGCGACATGAACCCCGCCGCCATGGATGTGGCGATGGAAATCGCCGCCGTCGCTTTGGGCTGATCAAGCTTTAAAAGCCGGGCGCAGGCCGCTGCCGCCCCCAAAGCACCAACGGTGGCGGTGGCGTGCCAGCCGCGATTGCGATGGGTGGGGTTCACCCCCTGGCCTACCCGGCCCATGATCTGCAAACCCACGATATAGGCATCGATGATGGCCGCGCCGCTGGCATCGATCTCTTCGCCCAAAGCAAAAAGGGCGGGGGCGAGAACGGTGGTGGCGTGGGCTTTGGGGGGGTCGAAATTATCATCCAGATCAAGGGCATGGCCCGCCGTGCCATTGACAAGGGCCGCAAAAGGGGCCGACAGCCTATGCTCAGAGCCGACAATGGCGCAATCCCCCAGCCCCCAGCGGGCCATGGTTTTCAGGGCGATTTGCGTGGCAGGCTCGACCGCGCCGGGGATCATCACGGCCACGATATCGATCAATTCGCGATGCGCCGATGCCCGGGCTTCGGCGGGCCACGCATCAGATGTGGTCGCCACCCATGCGCCAAAGGCTTCCAAAGGATTATGAGACACGATTGCAGCTTCCCTCAATTTTTCTGGCTGCTTTTTATGACGCCTGACCGGCCCTGTAAAACCTTTTCGTCGGCACGTCAGAAGGTCGCCTGAAAATGTCTAGATCACCCCGATGAGCAATAAAACAGCCAGCACCCCCGCCAGAAACAGGCGATAAAGAACGAACGGCATAAAGCTCGCCCGCCGCAGCCAGGCCATCAGGCCGGCAATCGCCAAAAGGGCACTGAAAAAGGCCAGAACCCCCGCGATCAAAGCATCGGATTGCAGGGCGGCATTGCCCGATTGCACCAGATCATAGCCTGCCAAAAGGCCCGCCGCAGCGATGGTGGGGATCGATAAAAGCAGGGAAAACCGCGCCGCATCCGGGCGTTTCTGCCCCAAAAACAGGGCCGCTGTCATGGTAATGCCGGATCGGCTGACCCCGGGCACCAGCGCCAAAGCCTGCGCCAGCCCGATGATCAGCACATGGCGCCAGCGTAAATCCGCCATCTCGCCTTTCGCCTGATCGGCGCGGCGATCCGCCAAGCCTAAAACAACCCCAAAAAGCGCCGTTGTCACCATGATCAGCACGGGGCTGCGCCAATCACCGGCGATACTATCCTTCAGCAAAAAACCCGCGATCACCACCGGCACCGTGGCCGCGATGATTTGTTGGGTGAGGCGGGCATCAGGGGTTTTCGACCCACGCAGGCTATCGAACAATCCGCGAAAAAGCCGGGCCACATCGGCGCGAAAATAGAGCATCACAGCTAAAAGCGTGCCGAAATGCATGGCCACATCGATGGCCTGCCCCTGATCGCTCTGGCCGGTTAAAACCGGGGCCAGAATCAGATGCGCCGATGAACTGATCGGTAAAAACTCGGTGATCCCCTGAATGATCGCCAGAAAAATCAGGTATAATAAGGGTATATCTGTGATCAGTCCCGGCATGAATAGACCATAGCTATCAGGATTTCCCTCAAATACGGCACGGTTTGGCGGAAGGCTTAATGGAAGATTGTGCGGAAGCTTTTTGGCCAGCAAGGCCCGCAGATTAAGCCGCGATCATCCTTGTGTCCAGTCTCTCGTCAATCATGCTTGGCCATAGGTTTAATGCACCGCATAGCTACCGAAGAAAATGACCTCACATTGCATATATGAGGGGCATGGCTAGCGATGCTCAAGGCGGCCATGACTGCCCCGTTTTTTCTCCCGCCCAGCCATTGCTTGGATACTCTGTCAGCGTATGTTGGTGACTTTAATCTCGATTGGTGCTGAATTTTGATAAATTTCAATAATTTCTGTTACTTCCGTAATTTTTTTTATTTCTGTGTTTTGTTTTATATAATTATCAATATCAAAAATATGGCACAATATAGAAATTAGTAATATAGAATATGCTAAAAATAATAAAGTCGAATCCAAACAAAGACAACGTTCTTTTCTTTGTGCTATGACTGAACCACTCTTTAATATTTTTTCATAATTTAAACCTCCAACTCTTTTATTGCTTGCAAAATCATATATCCTCTTGAAATGGCTGTTTCTTCTCAACTTCTTAGACATAGCATCGCTAGGATCATGAGGAAAAAGCAAAAATAAAAGTGTACCCAACGATAGAGCGGACGCCGCGGCGGTCATGAATACACCGCACATCAAATCAGAATATTTCAAAAAATGTCGTGCTTCTGTATTTAACAGTCCGGCCGCAATTCCTCCCAGTATGGCCAAATTGACAGCGATTAAAAAATTCGCCTTATTATCCTGATGATGCAATATGCCCTGCAAATGCACATCCATTGCCAAAACAACATCTTTACTATCATTACAACGTAAATTTGGTCTATAGCGACATTTTCCATAATACATCTTATTTAATCCTTTCTTATTTGATCATAGATCTTCAATATTTTGCACAAGCATCACGTTTGGCAGATCAATTCTTGATGCCATCTTTCTTTCAGGAAGGAAGGCCATCGATCTTGGAATCCCTCTCTTTTTTCTCGATATTAGAGAAAATATTAGACATATGCACGTATTTATAGTTACGCAAATGCAGCCTCAGGGCAAGCATCCCCTTTTTGCCCCCGATCTCTTTACAATCTCAGTCTGATCCGCAAAAACTGGCCCCATTGCCTTCCAAGGGCGGCACGAACTTCCTCTAATATCCGTTAGGTGGTCATTCATGGGCAGAGCACAGTTTTGCGCACGCATTTTTATCTTAAGCCTGATCGCGGCATTGGCCGCCTCGCCCGCAAGGGCTGGCGATAGCCAAGGCTGGTCGGCTGTCGCCATCAGCGGATGAGCATCATCGGTCTTATTGCGATAAATTTTCTCACGCATGCCAACAGATTTTTTTATTGGATTAACTCTATCAACTCTGTAGACTAATATAAGTTTACGGCTGAACCCCAGATGATCCCCCTTCTGGAGTGTATGCTCGTTAAATCTCGATTAGTTCTATAGAATATAAAATATAAAGGAGGTCACATGCCCCATATCCATAGCTCTGCGCGATTGCGCAAACATCTGCTGTCTGGCCTTGCGCCCTTGGCTTTTGTGCTTGCAGCCCCGTCATTCGCACAGACTGAATCCGCAGGTCTTGAAACCACCGATCTTCAACAAAACGCCGAACGTAACCGTGTCGAAGAGATCGTCGTCACCGGAGCGCGTCGTCGGGATGAAAATGTGCAGACGGTGCCAATCCCGATCACCGTTTTTTCCGGAGAATTCATTGATAAAACCGGCACGTGGAATGTTGCCCGCTTGACCGAATTGCAGCCCACATTGCAATTTTTCTCATCAAACCCACGCAATTCAGCCCTCAATATTCGGGGGATCGGGGCCCCTTCGGGCTGACCAATGATGGCATTGAATCTGGTGTTGGCCTTTATATCGATGATGTTTTCTATGCCCGTCCGGCTTCTGCTGCCTTCGATTTCATCGATCTTGAATCTCTGGAAATCGTACGCGGTCCGCAGGGCACGCTCTATGGAAAAAACACCACCGCCGGGGCCATCAATCTGCGCACCCGGGCCCCGAGCTTCGAACCCGAGGGCCGCGGGGAACTGACCCTTGGCCGCTTCGGCTTCGTGCAGGCCAAGGCTTCACTCTCAGGGCCGCTGATCGACGATAGGGTCGCTGGGCGATTCTCCTTCACCACCACCCAGCGTGAAGGCACGGTTCGCAATGTAACAACCAATGTCGATGTCAACGATCAGAATAATATCGCCTTCCGCGGCCAGCTTCTGTGGCTTTTGAATGAAGAGATCAAGCTGACCCTGAGCGGCGATTATAACCGTCAGCGGCTCGAATGCTGCACCCAGGTGATTGCCGGCGTCGCGCCCACGCTGCGTTCGGAAAATCGGCAGTTTTTCAATATCATTGAAGATCTCGGCTACACCCCGCCAACGCTTAATCCCTTCGATCGCATCACCGATGTCGACAGCGACCTGCAAGCCAACCAGAATCTGGGCGGGGCTTCGATCAAGGTCGAATGGGATACCGGTTCGGGGACGCTGACCTCGGTTTCCGCATGGCGTTTCTGGGATTGGGATCCTTCAAACGACCGCGATTTCATCGGCCTGCCGGTCACGACGCTGTCGCAAAATCCCTCGGAACAGCGCCAATGGACCCAGGAATTCCGCTATGCATCGACACTTGGCAGCAATATCGATTATGTTGCCGGCCTGTTTTTCTTCCGTCAGTCGATCGATTCGCTCGGCACCCAGGAACAGGGGGCTGCCGCCACGCGCTTCCTTCTCGCTCCGGCTGCCGGCAACACGCCCGAGCTGCTCGATGGCCTGCGTCAGGATTCCGACATCAGCCTCGACACCACAAGCATCGCCGCCTTCACTCAGGCAACCTGGCGCGCCACCGACCGGCTGAGCTTCACCCCCGGCCTGCGCCTCAATTTCGATTCTAAGACCGGCGAATTCCGCAGGACGGTCAGCGGCGGTCTGCAAACCGATGATCCAGTGCTGATCGCGCGCCAGCTTTCGGTCTTGCGTCCGCAGTCCTTCGATGTCGATTTCGATGATTTCAATGTCTCGGGCCAGATCAGCGCAAACTACGAACTCACCGACGATCTGTTTGCCTTTGTTACCTGGGCACGCAGTTTTAAATCGGGGGGCTTCAATATCGGCGGCTTGCCCGCTGGGCTTGATGGCCTGCCCGCAACCGAGGTGGCGGAAATCGACCCTGAGGATGTCCGGCATATCGAGGCGGGGCTGAAATCGACCCTGTTCAACGGTGCCCTGACGGCCAACCTGACCGTCTACCGCACCAATATCGAAGATTTCCAGTCTCAGGTCGTCAATGCCGAGGTCGGCGTGCTGCGCGGCTTCCTCGCCAATGCCGAGAAGGTGCGGGTGCGCGGCATTGAACTTGATATCGCCGGACGGCTTGGCCCAAATGTTGATTTTTATGTCAACACCGCGTTTACTGATGGGGAATATGTATCCTTCGTCGATGCGCCCTGCCCTCTTGAACTGACCGGCGGACCGGCCTTTTGCGATGTTTCAGGACAGGACCTGCCCGGGATTTCAAAATGGGCAACATCCTTTGGCGGTGAATATCATGTGCCCGCGCGCATCGCCACCTTCAATGGCGAGGCCTATCTCGGCATCGATGCGAGCTATCAATCCTCCTTCTCATCGAGCGCTTCGCCATCGGAATTCCTCGTCGTCGATGAACGCACCCTCGTCAATTTCCGTGGCGGCTTTCGATCCGATGGCCCGTGGGAGGTTTTTGCATGGGTTCGCAATGCCTTCGACAAGGACCATTTCGAGTTTCTGAGCGCTGTGGGCGGCAATTCCGGACTGTTTGTCGGCCAGCTCGGCGACCCGCGCACCTATGGGCTGACCCTACGGACAAAATTCTGAAGACCAGCCGCACCATTTAAAAATACGGGGCAAGCAAGCATCCTTGCTTGCCCCTTTTTTATCTTCGATCTCTTTACAATCTCAGTCTGATCCGCAAAAACTGGCCCCATTGCCTTCCAAGAGCGGCACGAACTTCCTCTAATATCCGTTAGGTGGTCATTCATGGGCAGAGCACAGTTTTGCGCACGCATTTTTATCTTAAGCCTGATCGCGGCATTGGCCGCCTCGCCCGCAAGGGCTGGCGATAGCCAAGGCTGGTCGGCTGTCGCCATCAGCGGACCGATCAAGCCAAATGCCCGCCTTTTGCTCTGGTTTGATGGCCATGCCCGTTTTCGCGATGACAGCAGCGAGCTTGGGACGACCATCGCCCGTCCCGGTATCGGCTGGCGCGTGGGCGAAAATTCTGCCCTCTGGCTCGGCTATGGGCGGATCACAAGCCATCTTGATGGCCCCAATATCGGCGAAAACCGGATCTGGCAGCAGGCAACATTCCCGCTCGGCACAGTTTTTGGCGGCGCACTCTCAAACCGCACGCGATTTGAACAGCGATTTCGCGAAGACGGCGCGGATACGGGTTTTCGCCTGCGCCAATTCCTGCGCTGGGCACGGCCCCTCACCGAAACGATCTCCGCCGTCGCCTGGAACGAGTTGTTTCTGGGGCTGAACGCCACCGATTGGGGACAGCGTGACGGATTCGACCAAAACCGTCTGTTTGCGGGCGGAGCGTGGCATATCAAAAACAAGCTGCGTCTGGAAATGGGATATCTCAATAACCGTCTTGGGCGAGCAGGGGATGACCAGACCAATCACAATATCTCGCTGAGCCTGTTTTTGAGCCTTTAGGGCATCATCCAATCATCAGGCACCGGCTTTATGAGAAAGGAGCGCCCCTTGATGAGAGGGCCCATGGGCATTTCTGACACCACAGCATTTCCGGTCAGCGGATGTTAATCTTGTATCGATATACTGATGTCCTTGGTCCCATAAACAAGGAAAAACAATGCCTTCCCGTTTTTTCCCGCTGATCATCTTATCTTTTGGAATGGCTTTTTCCGCCTTGCCGGCCAAGGCGGCGATGGATGGCGTTTCCCCATCGCAGCTTTTACGGCAATTTGATGATGTGGTCTTTGGGGCGGAAAACGGATATGAAAATCCGACGGTGAAACGCTGGGGCCAATCACTCGATTTCGCAATCTTTGCGTCCGATGAAACCGATATGATCCCCCCTGTTGATCAGATCGAACAGATTTTGGGCGAAATCAGCGCCATCACCGGGGTTGAGATCAAGCGCAGCCCCGAACCCGCCAGCGCCAATCTGCGGCTGGGATATTTTCCCCGCCGGGATTTTGCTGCCCTTCCCGCTCGGGATCGCGAGGATGAACGCTATCAGAATTTCATCAATAAAAGCGCCTGTCTTGGGGTTTCGCTAGCCAGCGAACAGAAAGTGGAAGGCGGCGTGATCATGATCGGTACCGATATTTCTGCCCCCCTGCAAGGCCATTGCCTGATCGAAGAACTGGTGCAGATGATGGGCCTGCCCAATGATGCCTGCAATTATCAGCCATCGCTATTTTGCGAGGCCGATCATGTGAGCGAAATGACCGATGCCGACAAAATCCTGCTGTCTTTGCTTTATGATGCCCGCTTGCAGCATGGCATGAGCCGCCATGATGCGATGCCGCTGGTGGCCCATATGATCAATGAATTGATGCCCTTTGAAGACCCCCAATAAAGCGCATCGGATCACAGGATTTTTTCAAAATAGCGCACATCATCGAAAGGATTGTGATTATAGGGCGCGCAGGGCTGATAGCCCAATTTTCGATAAAGCCTGTTGGCAGCATCCAGCCTAGCCAGCGTATCCAGCTTCATCAGCCGATAGCCTCGCGCCCGCGCCTCATCTTCCAGCGCCCGGCATAAAGCCGCCGATAAGCCAAGGCCGCGCCGGGATGGCCCGATGAACAGGCGTTTCATCTCGCACACCCCATCACCCAAAGCGGGCAGGGCTTTCAGGGCCACAATCCCCACCGCCTGCAAATCAATATCAGCCAGCAGGATCGTGCCTTGGGGCTCGGCATAGGGGCCGGGGAGTGTTTCCAATTCGCGATCAATATCCTGAAAAGACAGATCGAGATCAAGCTCCCGCAGATAAGCGGCGAAAAGCCTGTGCGCCATGGCCATATCGCTTGGCCCGAAGGCCCGCCTGATCTGCCAATCCAAAGCGTTCAGATCCATTTCAAAAACCGGAAAATCAAGAGCTCGACGATCACCAGCCCCGCCATGCCAAAGACGAAAAAGAAAAAGGCCTCCGAGCTTTCAACACCGGGCATCCCGCCGATATTGACCCCGAAAAGCCCGGTAAGAAAGCTGATCGGCAGAAAAATCCCGGTGATCACGGTGAGCATATAAACGATGCGGTTCATCCGATCCGATAATTGCGAATAAAGCTCATCCTGCAACACAAAAGCCCGCTCGCGGATCATATCCAGATCTTCCATATAGCGGGTCACCCGGTCCACCTGTTCATTCAATCGCACGCGATCATCTTCATCGAGCCAATCCGGCCGCGCCGCCCCCAATTCCGCCAGAGCCTCGCGCTGAGAACCGATATAGCGGCGCAAGCCAATGGCCCGGCGGCGCAAGGCCCCCAGTTCCTTGCGCATGGGGCTGGCCGCCTGCTCCAGCATCCGCTCTTCCAACAGGCTCAGTTCATCCTGCAATTGCTCGAGCGTTGGCTCCATGCGTTCGGTGAGCCGGGCGGCAAGCCGGGCGATGAACTGCCCCACCGTTTTCGGCCCCTGCCCCGCATCAAGGCTTTGGCGGATATCGGCAATGGCCGCAATCTTGTAAAGCCGGGCGGAAATGATCCGCTCCGGCGTGATCCACAGGCGAATGGCGACCAGATTATCCCCTTCAGCATCGGGATCGAGATTGACGCCGCGCAGATTGAGCAAAACCCCATCATCGAACCGGGTGCAGCGTGGCCGCGTTTCTTCCGCCAGCAAGGCCCGGATGGCGGTTTCATCAAGGCCGCTTTTTTCATGAAGCCATATCTGCGCTGTGGGATGGGTGCGTTCCAGATGCACCCAGCGCAGGGCCTGCGGCGCATTCAGCGGGGGCTGATCGATCCCGGCCCAGCCCAAAGAACGAGCGCCGCCCGCCCCATCAAGATCATAGGCGCAGATCAGCCCCTCTTGCACATCCGCCATTATTCCACCTTCCTAACAGCCGCTCTATCCCTTATAGGAAGACATATTGATCGGAACCGATCAATGAACGCCTCACGCGCCGGCGCTCGCCTCCGCTCGCTTGGCTATCCTCGCATAGCTTTGGCGCGCAGTCGCGCTTGCCAGAATGTGATGCGTTAAGTGCATCGCACTCTGGTATAAAACAAATGGCAGAGTTTTCCTTTTGACGAAAGATTTTCATGATTTTGGATTATCTCGCCTCGCCCCAAATCTGGGCCAGCTTTCTCACACTCTCTTTGCTGGAAATCGTTTTAGGCATCGATAATCTGGTTTTCCTGTCGGTCGTTACGGAAAAACTGCCACCCGAACAGGCAAAAAAGGCCCGCCGGATCGGCCTTGCCGGGGCTTTGCTGATGCGCATTGCCCTTTTATTCATGCTGTCATGGATTATCGGGCTCACCGCGCCGCTTTTAAATATTGCCGATTTCACCCTGTCGTGGCGCGATGTTATTCTGGGCGCGGGCGGCCTGTTCCTGCTCTATAAGGGAACGCGGGAAATTCATTCCGAGGTTGAGGGACGCGATGATCATGGTGCGGCCAAAGTGGCTTTGGGTATGGCCGCCGCCATCACCCAGATCATGATTTTGGATGCTGTTTTTTCATTGGATAGCGTGATCACCGCCGTGGGCATGACCAGCGAACTGCCGGTGATGGTGGCGGCGGTTGTGTTTGCCATATTGGTGATGCTGTTTGCCGCCGAGCCGGTGGCCGCCTTCATCCACAAGCATCCCACCACCAAAATGCTGGCTTTAAGCTTTTTATTGCTGGTGGGAGTGGCCTTGGTTGCCGATGGCCTGCATTTCCATATTCCGCGCGGTTATCTTTATTTCGCGATCTTCTTCTCGCTCACCGTCGAGGTTTTCAATCTTGTCGCCAGCAATCGGCGCAAGAAACTGCGCGCCGTGAAGGCTGCGTCCGGCGAAGATCAGTCCAGCCGATAGCTATGATTAAGCGGGCCATGCCCCGCCCCATAGCCCGGTGCCTTCAGGATGGCCCCCTGCACATAGCCATGGGCACGGCTGATGGCATCGTCTAAAGCCATCCCTTGGGCAAGGCCAGTGGCAATGGCCGATGCCAGGGTGCAGCCGGTGCCATGGGTGTGGCGGCTTTTAATCCTTCTGGCCCTGAAAAACCGGGCTTTATCCCCATCCACCAGCAGATCGACCAGATCATCACCGGGCAGATGGCCGCCTTTTGCCAGCACCGCGCAGCCAGACTGCCGGGCAAAGCGGCGGGCGGCGGTTTCCATGTCGGCTGCGTTTTCAATCTCTTGCCCCACCAGCGCTGCCAATTCCGGCGCATTGGGGGTGATCAGATGAGCCTTGGGCACCATAGCCCCGATCAAAGCATCAATAGCCGCCGGGGGCAAAAGCGCCGCCCCGCCTTTGGCGATCATCACCGGGTCGAGCACCATGGGGATGCCCGGCGCTTTATGCTGTAAGCAATCGGCCACGGCATGGATGGTCTGTTCATCCCCCAGCATCCCGATTTTGATGCAATCGGCCCCGATATCATCCAAAACAGCACAGATCTGCTGGGTAATGATCGCAATGGGCACCGGATGAATGGCGCTGACGCCCAGGGTATTTTGCACGGTGATGGCAGTGATCGCGGTGGCCGCATAGCCCCCCAGCATGGTGATCGTTTTGATATCCGCCTGAATCCCGGCTCCGCCGCCACTATCCGATCCGGCAATCACCAGAACCCGGCCCCGCATATCAAACCGCGCTTTCCACCGATTGGCAGATATCATCCACCACGCGATGCACCAAAGCCGGATCATCGCCTTCGGCCATCACCCGCACCAAAGGTTCGGTGCCCGATTTCCGGATCACCAGCCGCCCGGCATTGCCCAGCCGCAGCCGCCCCTGATCGATGGCGGCCCGGATGTCTTCATGATCCAAAGGATGGGGCACTTGAAACCGCACGCTTTTGAGGCACTGGGGCACGGTTTCAAAGCAGGTCGTGGCTTCGCTGGCTTTTCGCCCTGTTGAAACCAGATTGGATAAAATCTGCAATCCGGCAATCAGGCCATCCCCGGTGGTGGTATAATCCGACATCACGATATGGCCCGATTGTTCGCCCCCCAGATTAAAGCCATGGCGGCGCATATGAGCCACCACATAGCGATCCCCCACATCGGTGCGTGCAAGGCTCAGCCCCTTCTCGGCCAGATAGCGTTCCAGCCCCAGATTCGACATGCTGGTGGCCACCAACCCGCCCCCCTTGAGCAGATTGCGTTCCTGCCAGCTTGTGGCGATCAAAGCCATCAACTGATCGCCATCCACGATCCGGCCCGTTTCATCAGCCAAAATCAGCCGATCCGCATCACCATCAAGGGCAATGCCCAGATCGGCCCCTTCCTCGATCACCGCTTTTGCCATGCGTTCGGGGGCAGTGGAGCCACAGGCATCATTGATATTAAAGCCATTGGGCTTCACCCCGATGGGGATCACCTCGGCCCCCAATTCCCATAAAACCGTGGGGGCTACCTTATAAGCCGCCCCATGGGCGCAATCGATCACCACCTTCATCCCATCAAGGGTGAGGCCCGCAGGCAGGGTTGCCTTGGCAAATTCGATATAGCGCCCTTCCGCATCGGCCAAACGGCTGGCCCGGCCCAGCTTTTCCGGGGCCACCAATCCTTCATCCAGCCCATTGGCCATCAGGCGTTCGATATCCTGTTCCATGCGATCAGACAGCTTGAACCCATCGGGGCCAAACAGCTTGATCCCATTATCCTGATGCGGATTATGCGATGCCGAAATCATCACCCCCAGATCGGCCCGCAGGGATCGGGTGAGCATGGCCACCGCAGGCGTGGGCATGGGCCCCACCAAAATCACATCCATCCCGGTGGCAACGAAGCCCGCTGTCAAGGCAGGCTCGAACATATAGCCCGAAAGCCTGGTATCCTTGCCAATCACCACCCGATGCCGATGATCGCCACGGCGAAAAATGCGCCCGGCCGCGATCCCCACCCGCATGGCGATATCTGCGGTCATCGGCACAATATTGACCGTGCCCCTGATCCCATCCGTCCCGAAATATGTTCTGCTCATCGCGTGCCTGTTCCGTTTCCCTGAAAGCTATCAGGTTCCTGACCCTGTTGATCCTTTATCCCGGATTGCATCGCAATCCCAAGCAAGGCGCTATCTGAAAGCCCTTGATAGACCCGCAGGGCTTGTGCGGTTTCCACCACATCATGCACCCGCAGGATATGAACACCCCGGCTCCAGCCCATAAGCCCCGCCGCAAGGGAGCCGGGCAGACGCTGATCCGCCGGTTCTTCGCGCGATAGAGCCCCGATGAACCTTTTCCGTGAAACGCCGAGCAAAAGCGGCACCCCCAATGCATGAAAGGCCGCCAATCCATTGATCAGATCAAGATTATGCCGCAGTGATTTGCCAAAGCCGATCCCGGGATCGATGAGCAACCGGCCGGCATTGATCCCATGATCGATACACAGCTTTATGCGGGCATCCAGCCAGCGATACACATCGAAAAGCACATCGCCATAGCGAGGATCATCCTGCATCGTTGCGGGCTCGCCCAAAGCATGCATCAAGATCACCGGCACATCGGCTTCCCGCACCAGATCAAGGCTTTGATCATCATAACTCAGGGCCGAAACATCATTGATGATCTGCGCCCCCGCCTGCAAAGCCGCCGCCATCACCTCGGCGCGCCGCGTATCCACCGAAATCAGGGCACCGCTGCCTGCCAGTCCCTCGATGACCGGGATGATCCGTCTGCGCTCTTCTTCGGGCCATACCGGCTTTGCCCCGGGGCGGGTGCTTTCCCCCCCGATATCGAGAATATCGGCCCCCGCTGCCATCAGGGCATGGGCCTGCGCGATGGCCTGATCCACATGATAGAATTTCCCCCCATCCGAAAAGCTATCGGGGGTGACATTGATGATCCCCATGATCAAGGGGCGATGAAAAGCCAAAGGAAAGGCCCGCCCCGCCAAAGGCATGGGTGGCCGGGCTGTGGTCAGCAAACCCAGCCGATGATCAAAGGATGCACGCTGAGGCCCATCGAGCCTTTCGCGATAAGGGCCAAGTTCGGCTGCTGACAGCACCATGGATGGGGCTGCATGGGCGGAAAAGGGGGTGATGGAGAGATGGGTGAAGCGTAAAGGCCCCCCCGCCAAAGCCAGAGACGGCGACCCCGCATCGAGGGCCGGGGCAAGGGGTTTCAGTAAAAAATCAGGCCTGACCTGCTTTGGGTCTTCACGCCCCGCCATAGTGCATTCCCATCGCCCGCGCTTTTATCATACCACGCCTTTTTAAATCCCATGCATGAACAGGCGTGGCCCCGGCCACTTGATAAGATCAAGGGGTGCGGCGCTTTGCGAACCTCACCCCCCGAAAACTTCAGCTCAGCCCTGTTGCGCCAGAATCACCCCTGAGGCTGGGGTTCCGGCCCCGGCCCAAAACCCGGACGCCCGGCCTTTGGCACGGTGCCCCCGCCCGCCGGGGCGGTGGGTGCTGGCGGTTCTTCATCCATCGAAGGCCGATCAATGGATTCGCCCCGCAGCAAGGCTTTGATTTCATCGCCGGAAAGGGTTTCATATTCCAGCAAGGCATTGGCAACCGTGTGCAGATCCTCAAGATGATCGGTCAGAATGCTGCGCGCCCGTTCATGGGCTTCTTCAACAAAGCGCCGCACTTCCTTGTCGATTTCCTGCGCCGTGGATTCAGAAATATTCTGCTGCCGGGCTACGGAATGGCCAAGGAACACTTCTTCTTCATTTTCAGAATATAAAAGCGGCCCCAGCTTTTCGGAAAAGCCGTATTTGGTGACCATCGCCCGGGCCAACCGGGTGGCCATCTGAATATCGCCCGATGCCCCCGAGGTCACCGCATCATGGCCAAAGATCAATTCTTCAGCAACCCGCCCGCCCATGGCAATAGCAAGATTTTCATGCATTTTCTGCCGCGATTGGCTGTATTCATCGCGTTCGGGCAGGCGCATCACCATGCCCAAAGCCCGCCCGCGCGGAATGATCGTGGCTTTATGCACGGGATCGGATACCGGGCAGTGCAAGGCCACCAAAGCATGGCCCCCTTCATGATAGGCGGTCAGCTTCTTTTCATCATCGGTCATCACCATGGAGCGCCGCTCGGCCCCCATCATCACCTTGTCTTTGGCTTCTTCCAGTTCCTGCATGGAAACCAGCCGCTTACCTTTGCGGGCGGCCAAAAGGGCGGCTTCATTCACCAGATTGGCCAGATCCGCCCCTGAAAAACCGGGCGTGCCCCGGGCAATGATCCGCGCCTTCACATCCGGTGCCATCGGCACTTTTTTCAGATGCACGGACAGGATTTTTTCCCGGCCGATCACATCGGGATTGGGCACCACCACCTGCCGATCAAAGCGACCGGGGCGGAGCAAGGCCGGATCAAGCACATCGGGGCGATTGGTGGCGGCGACCAGAATGATGCCTTCATTGGCTTCAAAGCCATCCATTTCCACCAGAAGCTGATTGAGGGTTTGCTCGCGTTCGTCATTGCCGCCCCCAAGGCCGGCCCCCCGATGCCGCCCCACCGCATCGATTTCATCGATGAAGATGATGCACGGCGCATTTTTCTTTGCCTGTTCAAACATATCGCGCACGCGGCTGGCACCCACACCCACAAACATTTCCACAAAATCGGAACCGGAAATGGTGAAGAAGGGCACATTGGCCTCGCCAGCGATGGCGCGGGCAAGCAGGGTTTTCCCGGTTCCCGGTGGGCCAACCAGCAGCGCCCCTTTGGGGATGCGCCCGCCCAAGCGCTGAAATTTCTGGGGATCGCGCAAAAATTCGACAATTTCTTCCAGTTCTTCTTTGGCTTCGTCGATGCCTGCCACATCATCAAAGGTGACACGGCCGGTTTTTTCGGTGAGCAGACGCGCCCGGGATTTTCCGAAGCCCATGGCCCCGCCACGACCCCCCGATTGCATCTGACGCATGAAAAAGATCCACACGGCAATCAGCAAAAGCATCGGGAACCACGCCAGCAAGGTGCCCAGAACGGCATTCGATTCTTCTTCCTTGGCGGTGAAGCGCACCCCATTTTGCTTCAATGTGGGGATCAGCGAGGCATCATCGGGCATATAGCTGGTAAATTGCCCGCCATCGCGCGATTGACCGCTGATATTATTGCCCTGAATGGTAACAGATTGCACCTGCCCCTGCTCCACCCGTGACAGGAAATCGGAATAAGCCAATTGCGGCGCGCCGGTTCCTGTTGGGCCCTGAAACAAATTGAAAACCGCCACCAGCACAATGATGATCACGAGCCACAAAAGCGCATTGCGGGCAAAATTGCTCACGCCAGTTCCTTCCTTGTCGCGGCGGCCCATGCCAGACTATGGCCATCAGCTTTGACACGCCGCCTGATTTAAACAGCCTATATAAACATTCTTTGACGCCAGATTCCAACAGATAAGCGCTTCCGGGCCATCTGCAAGGGTGCACAAGGCCCCAAGGCATGCTGATCCCCACCAATTGAGCACGGCTTTGTGGCCACAGAGAGGCCCCGTTTAAAGTGAAAGCACCCGGAAAGGTCGTGATAAGCGCGCCTCAAACCTCCCTTGCGCGCGCCCCCCTTGCGCATCCGGGAAATCAAGAAAAGGCGCCGCCACCAACCGATCTTCGCGCCACAGCCCCGGCAGACCAAGGCGCACCGGATGGGGCAGGCGATCCCCCTCTCCATCCATCACAAAAGGCCTGATCTGCTGCCAACCCCGCGCGCCGATGGCCATCACCCGACCCCGGGCCGCATTTTGCGCCAAAGCCACCTGAAACCGGCCATCCCATAAAGCCTGCTCGCCCGGCTGCAAATCAAGAGCCGGGGCACAGGCCGCAGGCTCGCGACAGATCAGCACATCACCCGCAGTTTCGGGCGTCCCCCCTTTGATGGGCGCCAAAAGGCAACCCGCAAGGGTTTGGCCCGCAAATTTGCCCGCCCTGATCTGCGCCCACAGGCTTTCAAGCGGCCTCAGACGTGGGGGATGGATCAATCCCCCCACATGAACCAGCAGATCGGATAAAAGCCGCAAAATAATCTCGTCCGGGGCCTCATCAAGCCGCCCTGTGGCCAGAATCACATGGCCCGCCGCCGCAGGTTTCACGCAGGTTCGGGCGAGCCGCGCCGTGTAAAAAGCCAGTGCCGCATCGGCCCGGCGCAGATGAAATGCCGTATCGGCCAACCGGGCGGCGTTCAACCCCGGCAGGGGATGGCTGGCCAGCAAAGATCGCGCCGCCGTGCGATCAAAAGCCGGATTGTGGTTGCTCGGATCTTCGATCCATGCCAGCCCGCGATCAACACAGGTGGCAACCAATCGGGCTTTGGGCACCGCCAGCAAAGGACGATAGCGCCAAGGGCTATTCGCCTGAGTGGCCTCTTCATGCGGGGGGCTGAGGGGCGGGGCCACCGGAGCCATCGCCGCCAACCCCCGCACCCCCGAGCCCCGCGCCAGGCGCAGCAGAAAAGTTTCCGCCTGATCATCTCGATGATGGGCCAGAAAAAGCGCCCCGATGCCCAACCGGCGGCAGTGGCCTTCCAAAAGCCGATAACGTGCAGCCCGGGCGTTTGCCTGCACGGCGCGGGTGGGTTTTTCGCCACGCCATGGCAAAATATCATGGGGAATGCCAAGGGCCGCCATCTGCTCGGCCACGATGTGAAGCTCGCCTGCGGAACCGTGCCGCAAGCCATGATCCACGCTCATGGCCCGCACGGGGATCGCGCGCGCCGCCGCCCAGCGTGCCATCAGGGCCATCAGGGCCATGCTGTCAGCGCCCCCCGAAAGCCCCACCGCCACGCCCTGCCGCATCGGCTGCGATAAGGCGCGATCAGCCTCAAAGCCCGCCATCAGGCCCGCAAATTCGGCATCGGAAAGGGGCAGATCAAGGGCCATCACATCCCCCGATCAGGAACAGGATAAACGGCTACGCTCGCTGGCCATCAGATTTTTGATCCGCTTTTCCGCATCGGGATAGCGCTGATCCAGTTCATCAAAAGCCGCGCAGGCATCCGATGTCTGCCCCAGGGCGGCCAGGGTCATCCCCAGCTTCAAAAGGCTATCGGGGGCTTTGGAACTGGTGCCATAATCCTGATAGCCGGTGAGAAAAGCCTGAGCCGCGCGGCCATAATCCCCGCGCACATAAAAGCTTTCACCCAGCCAATATTGGGCATTGCCTGCCAGCGCATGATCGCGATGCGCCCCAAGAAAGCCCTGAAACGCCTTTTCCGCTGGCTCGAACTGACCCCGCCGCAACAAATCATAAGCCGCATCATAGCGCGCCTGAGGAGATTGAGATGGAGGTGATTGGGTATTCTGGGCCTGCAAATCCGCCGCCGTTCCTGCCGGTTGATTCAAAAGCGACTGTGCATCTTCAGGGGTGGGGGTTGCGATCAAACCCCTTGGCCCATTCGCCGATGCGGCCGCGCCTTGCGGCGCCCCGGCATTGGCGGGCAAGCCCGCACCCGCTGTTCCTTCCAGCATCTGAAGCCGCAAAGCGGTATCTTTTTCAAAGCGATCAAGGCGGTCGGTGAGACGACGGTTTTCAAACTGCAATTCCTCGATCTGGCCGGTCAAGGCCAATAATTGCCGCTCTAATTCATTGATCTGCACCGACATAGACGCCAATAAAGGCGATCCCTGAGCGCCGCCGGAAGGTAACCCACCATCCAACGACTCGGTTGCGACCGCTGCCGGGGCGTTTTCATTTTGCGGGAAATAGGTGCCATCGCCATTGAAAACCCGGCGCTGGACCGCCTGAAGCTGCTTTTCAAGATTTTCGATTTTCTGATTGATCTCTGCCCGCGATTGCGCCTGCGCAGCCCCAGGAACCATAAAAGGAATCGCAAAAAGAACCATCAACAGCATCAACAGCCCCATAGCCAAGAAGGGCATCGACCGGCCATTGAAACCATTCATAACCTGTTTGAAAACAAAGACCTGAGGCACAATCCAAACTCCGATATTCAGTGCAGGCGAAGCAAAAAACAGCGCCAAAAATCGCATCATGAAAAACGATAAAAGCGCCCCGCACCCCACAGCCAAACCATATTTGTTTGGCAAAAGCGAGGCACAGGGCGCTTCCTTCATGATCAGGCCAGCAAGATCGACCGCAAACCCATCATCCGCAGAGGGATGAACACGCAGTGTTTAGGTGTCTCGCCTGCTGAAGACGCAAAAGATCAGGCGCCGGAGCGTCCGACTGTCAGCACAGAGCGCCGATTTTGCCGCCATACATTTTCGCCGCTACCCAAAACAGCCGGGCGTTCCTTGCCATAGCTGATGGTATCCAGACGATCGGGCGCGATGCCTAAGGCAACGAGATAATTTTTAGCCGCTGCCGCCCGGCGTTCGCCAAGGGCAAGGTTATATTCCCGGGTGCCGCGCTCATCGGCATGGCCTTCCACCGTGGCTTTAACCGAACGATGCTTTTGCAGCCATTCCGCCTGACGCTGCAGCGTTTGGCGGGCGGTGGGGCTCAGTTCCGAGCTATCGAAAGCAAAAAAGACCCGGTCGCCCGCATAATTTTCCAAAGAAGATTGCGTGGCATCACCAAAAGGATCGATGATCTGCTCTTCTTCCACCACGGGGGCGGGCACCGCCTGCGGTTGGGATTGCGCTGCCGCATCGGCAGCGGCTCTGGCCGTTGCTTCATCATCGGCCGGATTGGTGCTGGCACATGCAGCAAGAAAAAGCGCGGCCGAGGCAACCGTCAGCGCCTGCAGACCAAAAGTTTTGGCGATCATTTTACGTGGTCTCCGTCATATCTAAGCTGAGGCCCGAGCTACTTAAGATCACTATGGCACGGGGCAGCCCACCAACCCGCGCATAACAGAACGGCGATCTCATACTGCACCGTTATATCCCCCGCAAGGGTGACATTCAAGGGCTCTAATCACTCAAAAATAAAAGCAATTTTTCCCAGTTTGCGCTTATTTGTCAAGAATGGGGGACCAGGCGGGGTCTGATGCCTCTAAAGGCGTGGGAACCTGCCGTTCATTATAGCCGGTCAAATCCACCGACCATAAGGTGGTTTCACCGGATTCCTGTGATAATCTGAAAAACGTCAGAACCCGGCCATTGGGCGACCATGTGGGCCCTTCATCCTGATAGCTGTTGGTGAGCACCCGCTCGCCGCTGCCATCCGGGCGCATCACCCCGATCCGAAATTTCGAATCACCGATTTTGGTGAACGCGATCAGATCGCCGCGCGGCGACCAAACCGGCGTGGCATAGCGACCATTGCCGAAAGAAATGCGCTCGACCTGCGACCCATCGCTGCGCATCACATAAATCTGCTGGCTGCCGCCCCGGCTGGAATTAAACACGATATGGCTGCCATCCGGGGAATAGGATGGCGAGGTATCGATGGCGGGATGGGTGGTCAGCCGCCGCACACCCCGCGTGCGCAGATCCATTTCATAAATATCGGAATTGCCGTTTTCCGCCAGCGACAGGATCACCCGATTGCCATCGGGGGAAAAGCGGGGCGCAAAGGTCATGTTGGGGAAATCGCCCAAAACCTCATGCTTGCCGGTATCAAGATTATAAAGATACACCCTTGGCTGATTATTATAATAGGCAAGATAGGTGATTTCCTGCCGATTGGGGGAAAAGCGCGGGGTGAGCACCAGATCATCCCCATTGCTCAGGAACATATGATTATGGCCATCCTGATCCATGATCGCCAAGCGCTTGCGACGATTGAGCTTATTCCCGCTTTCAGCGATATACACCACCCGGCTATCGAAATAACCGGCCTCGCCAGTCAGCCTTTCATAGATGGCATCGGCGATCTTGTGGGCAATCCGCCGCCAATCGCCGGGCTGGGCGGTATAGCGCAGGCCCGTGAGCTGGGCTTCGGCCAACACATCCCACAGCCGGAATTCCGCCACCAAAAGCCCATCGCTGCGCTGATCCACCTGCCCGGTCACCAAAGCCTGGCTGGCAATCGCCCGCCAATTGGCAAAGCGTGGCCGCACATCGGCCGATTGCGGTTCTGAAATAAAGGCCGCCGGATCAAGGGGGCGGAACAATCCCGACCGGCGCAGATCAGCGGCAATCACCGCCGCCACATTGGCACCGATTTCCTGCATCGAACCGGCCGGGGTGGCAAGCGCCCGCCGGGGAATGAAATCAGGCACGGCAATGGGCAAAGGATCAACCGTACCGCGATTGACATCCACCTTCAGGTTCGCCAGCGCCGGGCCGATCAAACCCAAAAAGACGACAAGGCCCAAAAGCCCTTTGAAAATCGCCACAATCCCTTGCTTCATCATCAACCTCACGCCACCGTCTCCTTTAAAGCCATCGTCAAAAGCCATCCCATCTCAGCCCCCCAGCATATCGGCGGCATCAAAGGTGAAATCGATCTGACGCCATAGATCATATTGCGCCAGCGGCAGATTTTCATAAGGCTCGCAATTCTGCACGGCCCGGCGGGCGCTTTCCGCAAAAATCCGGTAAAATTCCCGCCCCGGTCCACTCATATCCCCGGCATCGATGAACTGCGGCGGCCGCAGCAATTGGCCATCCTGACGCAGATAAATCCGAATACTGACCTGCATATCGGCCACATCCTTACCGCCGCTGGGCAGATACCAGCATTCCTGCACCCTTTGCCTGATCGCGGCTTGCAAGGTTGCGGTGGCCACCCGATCCGACAGGGCCGTGATGCTTTTTTGCCGCTCCGCCTCTTTTTGCGTTTCCGCATCGTCTTTTTGCGGCTGCGGTGGCGGTGCTTCTTCCTTGATCGAGCGATCGATTAAAGCCGCCACCTTTGAGGCATCAAAGCGCGAAGGCGGGCGCGGCTTTGCCCTTGGGGCCACATCGATCCGGGCGCGGGGCGGCGTTGGTTTCGGCTCGGGCGCAGGCTTGATCTCGGGCTTTGAGTCCGGCTCGGGCGCGGGTTTTTCCTGCGGTAAGGGCACGGCATCCACCGGAGCCGGGGCCGGGGCGGGCTCATTGGCGGCAAAGGCCTGCTCGGGTTCGGGCTGGGGCGCGGGTTCGGGTTCCGGCTCGGGTTCGGGCTGGGGCGCATCGGTGCGGGTGACATCGGCAATTTCCACAAAGCTCACCGGCACGATTTCAGCCATATCGGGCGGTGGACGGGAAAAGCGCGGCAGGCCAAAAATGATTACCGCCAGCAAACCCAGATGCACCAGCGCCGAAAGCGCCAAGCCTTCACCATAGAATTTTTTCACGCCGCTCTATGGCATAAGATTGCATATGCCCCCCCTGATCCGCTTGGCGCCCGGCCGGTCAAACGCCTGCAATGAAGCATGATTTGATGCTGGCCGGCCTGATATAAACAGATCTTTTGCATGGCTGTGCCTGTTCCTGAGCTATTCTCGGACTATTCCGGACGATCGGCAACCAGCGCGACCTTGGTGAATCCCGCACCATTCACCGCCGACATCACCTCCATCACCCGGCCATAATTCAATTGCCGGGCGCCCCGCACATAGATCCGCGTTTCCAGAAGGTCCCGCGTTTCGGCAATGGCCGCAAGGCGAGGCACCAATTCATTCAGGGTAATTTCAGTATCCTCGATAAATATGGCACCAGTTTGATCCAGTGAAATCGTCAGCGGTGTGCTGTCATGCTGAAGCTGCGGGGCTTCGGCTTTGGGCAGATCCACCGGCACCCCGGTTTGCAACAGGGGGGCGGTGACCATGAACACGATCAGCAAAACCAGCATCACATCCACAAAGGGGGTGACATTGATTTCCGCCATGGGGCGATAGCGGGTCACCCCGCGCTGATCCTTGCTCCGCATCTGAAATTGCATTCCGGCCATCAGGCGCTCCGTTCATCAAGCTGGCGGGATAAAATGGCTGAAAATTCATCCGAAAAGCCTTCGAGCCGCCCGGCAAACCGCGAAAGATCGGTGGCATGTTTATTATAGGCAATCACCGCAGGGATGGCCGCCACAAGGCCAAGGGCCGTGGCCAGCAGGGCTTCGGCAATGCCCGGTGCCACCACCGCCAAACTGGTATTGGAGGTGAGCGCGATGGATTGAAAGCTGTTCATGATCCCCCACACGGTTCCAAACAATCCGATGAAGGGCGCGGCTGATCCCAAAGTTGCCAGAAAACCGACCTGGCCTTCCAGCCGCTCCATCTCCCTTGAGATCGAGACCCGGATCACTTTCCCCACCCGATCTTCCACGCTCATCCGCTCCACAAAGCCCCGGCCCGGGCTTTTGGTGGAGCGCTGCCATTCGCGCATGGCCGCCACAAAAACCATCGCCAAAGGATGGCTGATGCGGTTTTTCAGGTCCTCATAAAGGTCTTCGGGCGAAGCCCCCGACCAGAAGCGATCTTCGAAGGCATCGGCCGCCCGATTGACCTTGCGCAGCCGCAGCCAGGTGGAAAATATAACCGTCCAGCTCCAAAGCGATGCCAAAATAAGCGCCAGCATCACCGATTGCACAACAATATCGGCCTGTGAAAACATCCCCCAGACAGAGAAGTCGGCGCGACTTCCCGCCAGCATCACTTCTTCAACCTGTCCGTCCATATCCACTCCTTTTAAAAGCCTGAAGCCTCTTTGGATGGGCTCACGCCTTCCAAAGTTTTCAATATCCGCCGCCACGCTTTCGGCAAGCGGCAGGGCAAACCCTGATCATTGACCAAAGCCACCCGCAGACGCGCCGAGACCAACTGCGCATCCGCACGCCAGATGCTTTGCCCAGCATCAACATAGGCCGCCCCCACATGCAACACCGTGCTGCGCACCAGCAGGGCATCATCGAGCCGGGCCGGGCGCAGATAATCCAGGGAAACATGGCGCACTGCAAAGCCCATGCGCGGCCCATGCGCCGGCCCATCCCTTGGCCCATCCCTTGGCCCATCCCTTGGCCCTGCCCAAGCGGCAATATGATCAATCCCCAGCAGGCGTAACATTTCTCCGCGCGCCCGTTCAAAATAGCGCAGATAATTGGCGTGATACACGATCCCCCCGGCATCGGTATCCTCATAATAAACCCTGAGCGGCAGATAATGCGCACCCGCATCCAGATATCCGCTTTCGGGGCCGGGGGCGCTCATGCGTCTGGCTCATCGGTTGAAAAAAGATCCATCCCGGCAGCCGGGCCACCTCTGGGTGGGGTCAGCCCCAGATGGCCATAGGCCGCAGGCATCAGCATCCGCCCGCGTGGGGTGCGCTGCACCAGCCCACGCTGGATGAGATAGGGCTCGATAATATCCTCGATGGCATCGCGCGGCTCCGACAGCGCCGCCGCCAGTGTTTCCACCCCCACCGGGCCGCCACCATAAGACACCCCGATCAAACGCAGATAGCGATGATCCATGGCATCCAGACCGAAGGAATCCACCTCGAGCCGGGTGAGGGCCGCATCCGCCGCCAATCGCCCCACCCGTTCATGGCCCGCCACCAAAGCAAAATCGCGCACCCGGCGCAAAAGCCGTCCGGCGATCCGGGGGGTGCCCCGTGATCGGGCGGCGATTTCCCGGGCACCATCCTCATCGAGCGCCAGATCAAGAATCCGGGCCCCGCGCCGCACCACCTTGATCAGATCATCCACATCATAAAAATCAAGGCGCGTGGGAATGCCAAAGCGATCGCGCAAGGGATTGGTCAAAAGCCCCATGCGGGTGGTGGCTCCCACAAGGGTAAAGGGCGGCAGATCGATCTTCACCGATCGCGCCGCCGGACCTTCGCCAATGATCAGATCAAGCTGATAATCTTCCATAGCAGGATATAAAATCTCTTCCACGGCAGGATTAAGGCGATGGATCTCATCGATGAACAAAACATCGCGCGCTTCCAGATTGGTGAGCAGCGCCGCGAGATCACCGGCGCGGGCAATCACCGGGCCGGATGTGGCACGAAAGCCGACCCCCAATTCCCGTGCCACGATCTGGGCCAAAGTGGTTTTGCCAAGGCCGGGGGGGCCATATAGCAACACATGATCAAGGGCATCGGCCCGGGTGCGGGCGGCTTCGATAAACACCCGCAGATTTTCCCGCGCCTGCCGCTGACCGATGAAATCATCGAGCCTTTGGGGCCGCAGATCGCCGCTGCCGGCATCCGCCTCATTTTCCATGGGGGTCACGATCCGATCCGTCATCGGGCCAGTTCCTTCAGGCCCGCGCGGATCAACCCTTGTAAACTGAGGGTTTCATCGCCCTGTTGCGCCACCACTGAAAGGGCAGCAAAAGCATCGGATCGCCCATAGCCCAGATTAACCAGCGCGCTGATCGCATCTTCGAGCAGCGCGGCCCGCTCATCCGGGGCGCGCCCCGGCCCGCTTCCACCCGAACCACCATCCGAACCGGCCGAGCCTTGGCCTGCCATCAGTGCCGAGCCACCCTGCGCACCATCGGCAGGCGAAAGCCCGGTGACCGCCGCAAAGGCCACGCCCGCCACTTTATCTTTTAATTCCGTCACCACCCTTTGGGCAAGGCGCGGCCCCACACCCTGCGCCCGGGCCACCGCCACTTTATCCTGAGCGGCAATGGCATGGGCCAGCGTCTGAGGCTCCATCACCGATAAAATGGCCAAAGCCACCTTCGCCCCCACCCCGGAAACCGAAATCAGCAGGCGAAACATATCCCGTTCATGGGTATCGGAAAAACCATAAAGATGAATATGATCTTCCCGCACATGGGTTTCCACCACCAGCGCCAAAGGCTCGCCTAAGCGGGGCAAGGCCGAAAGGGTGCGACCCGAGGCAAAGACCAGATAGCCCACACCCCCCACATCGATCACCAGCCAATCGCTGCCCGTTTGATCGAGAAGGCCTTTGAGTTTCGCGATCATCGCCGTCTCCCGATGCGGCTATGGCTGGCTGCCCCGCCTTGAACCGCGCCCGGCTCCCCTGCCGCTGCCGCACATTCCGCCGCGCGCATGGCCACCCCGCCCCGCTGATGGGCATGGCAGATGGCCACCGCCAAGGCATCGGCGGCATCGGCGCCTGAGATGGCAACGCCCGGCAATAAAACGGTGACCATGGCATGGATCTGTTCTTTGGCGGCATGGCCCGCGCCCACCACCGATTTCTTGATATGATTGGGGGCATATTCCGCCACCACCAGCCCCTTCAGGGCGGGCACCAGCAAAGCCACGCCGCGCGCCTGCCCCAGCTTCAGGGTCGATAGTGGGTTTTTATTGACAAAGGTTTCCTCAACAGCCGCTTCATGGGGGGACCATGTTTCCAGCACCGCCATCAAACCATCATGCAATTCCACCAATCGTTCGGCCAAAGATCGGGCCGCATCGGTGCGCACCACGCCATTGGCCACATGGCGCAAGGCCGTGCCCTCGCTTTCGATGATCCCCCAGCCGGTAAGGCGAAGGCCCGGGTCCAATCCTAAAAGCCGCATCATGCTCCCATTCTGCAGGTCAATCCCGGCGCATCCCCGAAAACCCCAAACCCAATGGCCAGAGCATCAGGCCGCATCCAGCTTGGCCATGATGTCATCGGAAATCTCGTAATTGCCGAACACTTCCTGCACATCATCATTATCATCAAGGGCATCAAGGAGCTTCAAAAGCTTTTCCGCATCCTCTTGCGATACCGGGATCAGGTCTTTTGCTTTCCAGATGAGCCTGGCGCTTTCCGGCGCGCCGAAGCGATCCTCAAGCTGTTTGGCGACGGCGTGCAGCTCTTCGGGGGATGTCAGCACCTCATGGATGTCGTCATCGCTCTCCACATTGTCGGCACCGGCTTCCACCGCCGCTTCAAACAGATCATCGGGCGATCCCACTGCGGCCTTGAAGCTGATCGCGCCCACCCGATCGAACATGAAATTCGCCGAACCGGTTTCCCCCAGATTGCCGCCATTCTTGGAAAAAATAGTGCGCAGATCGGAGGCTGAACGATTTTTATTATCCGTGAGCACATCAACGATCAAAGCGATGCCGCCGGGGCCAAAGCCTTCATAGCGCAATTCATCATAATTTTCCGCATCGCCACCCTGGGATGAGGCAATGGCCCGCTCGATCCGATCTTTCGGCATGGATTGGGTTTTGGCGGCCAGAATGGCCGTGCGCAAACGCGGGTTCATATCGGGATCGGGCAGGCCCATCTTGGCCGCCACGGTGATTTCCCGCCCCAGCTTGGCAAAGATTTTGGCCCGCTTTGCATCCTGGGCGCCTTTGCGATGCATGATATTTTTAAATTTGGAATGCCCTGCCATGATATCCTCTTGCGATTTGGCCCATCATCATGGGCGGCATCGAATGCTGCCCGTTTCCCTGCTTTCTATAGATTTAAGCGGATCGGGCAAGAGGCAGGCGCAAAAGAAAACCGCCATGGCCCCAAAATGCCGCGCTCAGCAGGTTTTTACCCGGTCCACCGCATTTTGCCAGCCATGGATCAGCCCCTTGCGGGCCTCGGGCTCCATCTTTGGGGTAAAGCGATGTTCCAAAGCCCAATTCTGTTCGATGTCGGCCAGATTTTCATAAATCCCGCATTGCAGGCCAGCCAGATAGGCCGCCCCCAAAGCCGTGGTTTCCCGCACGGCAGGCCGCTCGACGGTGATATTTAAAATATCGGCCAGAAACTGCATGGCCCAATCATTGCCCACCATGCCCCCATCCACCCGCAGGGATTGCGGGGCAAGGCCATCGCTTTCCATGGCCGCCAACAGATCATGGGTTTGATAGCACACCGCTTCCAATGCCGCCCGGGCGATCTGCGCCGGACCGGTGGCCCGGGTCAGCCCCAAAAGCGCGCCCCGGGCATCGGGATCCCAATGCGGCGCCCCAAGGCCGGTGAAGGCGGGTACCAGATACACCCCGGAATTATCCGCAAGGCCTGAAGCCAAAGCTTCGCTTTCCGCAGCACTGTCGATGATCTTCAGGCCATCACGCAGCCATTGCACCGCCGCCCCGGCAATGAAGATCGAGCCTTCAAGGGCATAGGCGGTTTGCCCTTTCAAGCGATAGGCAACCGTGGACAGCAGCCGATTATGTGAAACCGGCGGACGGCTGCCCGCATTCATCAGAACGAAACAGCCGGTGCCATAGGTGCTTTTGATCGATCCGGGGGCGAAACAACACTGGCCAATGCTGGCTGCCTGTTGATCCCCGGCCACGCCGCAGATAGGGATAGACGCTCCAAAAAGGGCGGGATCGCTGGTCCCGAAATCATCGGCGCAATCCTTGATCCGGGGCAGGATCGCTGCCGGAATCCGAAACAGCCGCAGCAGGTCTTCATCCCATTCCAGGGTTTCCAGATTCAAAAGCCCGGTGCGGGCGGCATTGGTCACATCGGTGGCATGTTCTCTGCCGCCGGTCAGATTCCACAGCAAAAAGCTATCCACCGTGCCGAAGGCCAGATCGCCATTTTCTGCCGCCCTGCGCGCCCCATCCACATGATCGAGCAGCCAGGCGATTTTGCTGACCGAAAAATAGGGATCGAGCAACAGCCCCGTGCGGGCGCGGAACATCTCTTCCACCCCATCAGCCTTCAGATCGCGGCATCTTTGGGCGGTGCGGCGATCCTGCCACACGATGGCCTTATGGATCGGCTTGCCGCTTTGGCGATCCCAGATGATCGTGGTTTCCCGCTGATTGGTGATCCCGATGGCCGCCACCTCATAGCCCCGCGCCTGTGCCTGTTCATAAGCCCGGCGCGCCACCTTCAGGCTGCTCGACCACAGATCGTCGGGATCATGCTCCACCCAGCCCTCGGCCGGATAATGCTGCTCAAACTCCATCTGATCGGCGGCCACCACCTGCCCCGCCTTGTCAAAGATCATGGCCCGGCTCGAGGTTGTCCCCTGATCGAGCGCCATCAGTGCCGTCGTTTTCCTGCTCATCACTATCCCCCAGATAAGGTCCTTGTCATTCACTATGGCCCGGGCCAGGGGACCAACGCTTTGATAGCCTAATTCCTGAATTTGGGCGGTTCAATTTTTTTAGCGCCCCTCTCTTTTTCAGGCATGTCTTTTTCAGCCTTCTCTTTTTCGACTTTGGATTTTTTTGCCTTGCCAGCTTTTTCCGCCTTATCCGCCTTATCCGCCTTGTCCGAGAGATCGGCCTTGTCCATCATCTCGGCCCGTTCGCGCTGATGCCGTTCTTCCATCGCCTTGCGCTCATCTGTCGATGCGCCCTTCATGGTTTTACGCTCTTCCTTGTGGCGGGCATTCATCGCCTTGCGCATGTCCGCCATATTGGCCTTCATCTTTTCGGGTTGGGAGCGCATCTCTTGTTGGGCTTCGTTGGATTGGCCCTTTTGTGCTATGGCAGGGAAAGCCGAGACCATTATAAAAGCCCCCGCAATCAGGCAGGATAAGCGAGATTTGCCGTTCCTTCTCTTGACGGGCATAGCGACATTCCTTTCTGCTTCGTTCATAGGTTATAGTTGGACGCCAAGCACTTTAGCACAAAAATCCGCCCAAACATGGCGATCTTCAAGCCCAATTGATCAAGGGACCAGAGCCGATGCCCGATAGCCCGGAAGACATTCTTATCACCCGAAATGCCACCATCCTCGAAATCGCCTTCAACCGCGTGCCCAAGAAAAACGCCCTGACCGATGCCATGTATCGCCAGATTGCCGATCAGCTTGAAGCCGCCGCCGATGATGAGGGGATCAGGGCCGTGCTTTTTCGCGGCGAAGGCGGGGTTTTCACATCGGGCAATGATATTCATGATTTCAGCCTGATCGCCACCGGCCAGCGAGATGCCAAAGATATGCAGGTGATGCGGCTTTTGCGGATTTTGGCGCATTATGAAAAGCCTGTGATTGCGGCTGTCGAGGGGTTGGCCGTGGGCATCGGCCTCACCTTGCTTTTACATTGCGATCTTGTTTATGTGGCCAAAGATGCGCGGCTTTCGGTGCCTTTTGTGGATCTGGCGCTGGTGCCGGAAGCCGCATCGAGCCTTTTGCTGCCCCAGATCATCGGCCCCCGCCGGGCCTATGCCATGTTTGCCTGTGGTGCCGTGATGGAGGGGGCCGAGGCCGCCGAACTGGGGCTGGCCAATGAAGCCCTTGATGCGGCGCATGTGCTTGTCACGGCGCGGGAAAAGGCCCATATGCTAAGCCAGAAAGCCCCCGGCGCTTTGGCTTTGACCAAAAGGCTGATGCGCGATGGGGCGTTGATCGCCGCGCAGATGGACCGCGAGGGGGCCTTGTTTGCCGAACGTCTCGTCTCCCCCGAAGCGCGGGAAGCCTTTATGGCCTTTGCGCAGAAGCGGCGCCCCGATTTTAGTCAATTCTGATATCAGCCCCTGTCATGACTATGAAAAACGGAGAGAATGACCATGGATGTAAGGGCCGCAATCGCCTTTGAAGCCGGCAAGCCTTTGGAGATCGAAACCGTTCAGCTTGAAGGCCCCAAAAGGGGTGAGGTGCTGGTGGAAATCAAAGCCACCGGGGTGTGCCATACCGATCAGTTCACCCTGTCGGGGGCCGACCCTGAAGGGGCCTTTCCGGCCATTTTGGGCCACGAAGGCGCAGGGATAGTGGTAGAAACCGGCCCCGGGGTCACGAGTCTCAAGCCCGGCGATCATGTGATCCCGCTTTATACCCCGGAATGCCGGGAATGCGATTATTGCCTCAATCCCAAAACCAATCTGTGCCAGGCCATTCGCAGCACCCAAGGGCAAGGGCTGATGCCCGATGGCACCTCGCGCTTTTCCTATAAGGGCAAGCCGATCCTGCATTATATGGGCACATCCACCTTTGCCAACTATACCGTGCTGCCAGACATCGCCCTGGCCAAAATCTCCAAAGATGCGCCCTTTGATAAGGTCTGCACCATCGGCTGTGGGGTTACCACCGGCATTGGCGCGGTGATCTATACCGCCAAGGTTGAGCCCGATAGCACCGCCGTCGTTTTCGGCCTTGGGGGCATTGGCTTGAATGTTATTCAGGGGCTGAAAATGGTGGGGGCGAAACGCATCATCGGGGTGGATATCAACCCCGCCAAAAAGGCGCTGGCGCAGCAATTCGGCATGACCGAATTCGTCAATCCCAAAGAGGTCAAAGGCGATCTGGTAGGCCATCTGGTGGAATTGACCGGCGGCGGGGCGGATTACAGCTTTGAATGTATCGGCAAGCCCGCCACCATGCGCGCCGCCCTTGAATGCTGCCACAAGGGCTGGGGCGAAAGCGTGATCATCGGCGTGGCCGGGGCGGGCGAGGAAATTTCCACCCGGCCCTTCCAGCTTGTGACCGGGCGGGTGTGGCGCGGCTCGGCTTTCGGCGGGGCGCGGGGCCGCACCGATGTGCCGAAAATCGTCGATATGTATCTCGATGGGCGGATCAATCTCGATGATCTGGTGACCCATAAAATGCCGCTCGATGAGATCAACACCGCCTTTGATCTGATGCGCAGCGGCGACAGCATCCGCTCCGTCATTGTTTATTGATGCCAAAGGGTTAGGCTGACATGCAGATTCTCTCCGATCACAAGATGTTTGAAGGCCATCAGCGCATTTATCTCCATGAAAGCGAGGCCTGCCGGACCGAGATGCGCTTTGGCCTTTATGTGCCGCCCGATGTGGATGCCGCCACCGCCCCGATCCTGATCTGGCTTTCGGGGCTGACCTGCACTGAGCAGAATTTCATCACCAAAGCCGGGGCGCAGCGCAAGGCGGCGGAACTGGGCATGATCCTTGTGGCCCCCGATACCAGCCCGCGCGGCGATGCTGTGCCCGATGCGCCCGATGCCGCTTATGATCTGGGCTTGGGCGCGGGCTTTTATGTGGATGCCACCCAAAAGCCGTGGGACCGGCATTATCGGATGGAGCGCTATATCGCCCGGGAATTACCGGCTTTGCTGGCACAAGAACTGGGGCTGGGATCAGCGCAGGAAGGCAGCGGCAAAATGGGCATTGCGGGCCATTCCATGGGCGGCCATGGGGCGCTGGTGCTGCATTTCCGGCATCCCGATCTGTTTAAAACCGTCTCTGCCTTTGCCCCCATCGTCGCCCCCGCGCAGGTGCCATGGGGGGAAAAGGCGTTCACCGCCTATCTGGGGGCGGATCGCGAGAAATGGCGCGCTTATGATGCCTGCGCCCTTGTGGGCACCTATAAAAGCACGGCCCATATTCTGATCGATCAAGGGCTGGCTGATGATTTTCTCGACAGCCAGTTACAGCCTCATCTGTTTGAGCAGGCCTGTACCGAGGCAGGCCAGGCGCTGACCTTGCGCCGACTGGATGGCTATGATCACAGCTATTATTTCATCGCCAGCTTCATCGATGATCACCTGATCCACCATGCCCGCAGCCTGATGGGAGCTTAACTATAATATTAGCTGATCGCCGCTTTCTGCCGGGCTTGAATGAAATTGATAAAATCCTTCACCGATAAGAGGCTGTCATGCTGGCTCGGGCTGTATGTGACTTGGACCGCCTTTGGCACTACCAAGTGAAGTTGTGCAGCCAGCATTTGATCCGTTTGCGATTTTGTTATGCTGGGCTGCAAAGTGAGAAGGTGCTTTCGCGGGATTTTCTCAGCTTCTGTTAGAACCTGTCGCCACCGATCTTTGCAGCTGGATTTCGCCGCCAGCATAACCAAACCTTCTTCATCACAGGCGGCAGCCTGATAAGCCGCTAAGCTGGGGAAAAGAAAATCCGGCTTGTGATTATGTTCGGTTTTTGCACCCCGAACATAGGCGATACCATAAGCATCAAGCACCGCAGCGATGTGGTGTTCCAAGGAATGGCCCATACGTGATTTTCTACGATTTTGCACCCCCAAAGAAAAACTGAGAAACCCGTCCACATCAATAGTCTCCGCCGTGACAAAGCCCTGCGCAAGGCGCTCAGCCACGACACGCCGTTCTAGGCGACGAAACAACGCTTCTTCATGATCAAGCCATGCCAATAAGGCCCCATCAGGATCGTCCTCAGCTCGAACTTCAGGAAGGGTTAGCCGGGCAAGCTGGGAAAACTCAGACGTTTTCGGAAAGGTGGTACCAAATTTTTCAATGATACTGTCAAGCGAGTTGGCTTCCGGCTCTTCAAATTCGATCCCCACCTCATCGAGGATATATCGGGCAGCGAAATCCAGCTCCGGCTCTGCGTCAGTAAATTCCCGGGAAACGAAGGACTGATCCCCGGGATGCAGACCAAACAGCCAGAAAAGCTGCTGCTCGTTGGTCGATCCCTCGGGCACCACAATGAACCACAAAAGATCGCGCTGGTTTTGGTGCCGATTTTTTTGTCTGGCCTTTGCAAGAAAAAGAGTATCTCCGCTCTGCATCATCTCGGTGACCGGATTGGAAGGGTAGTAAAGCCGCCATTCCCCCGCCCTGGGCTTGTTTCGCCGCGCATCATAGTGAGTTGCCCAGCCTTCGATTGTCATGCCATCCTGATCTTCGCCGAGCCAGACATAGATCACATCGAATGTCTTCTGATCTTCTGTGCCAAGAAAATCATGACGCATCTTTTGGGTCGTGCCGATTTCATGCTGGTTTGAAGTCTTTGGCTCGGCATCCACCGCCGAAAGCCGCTTCACCCCCACGCCTTCGAAATAGTCAGCCAATTGCCCACGTTTCATCGTGTCTGTTCTCCCTTAATCTATCATCAGAGCTCAGTCACAAAAAGCGGATTTATACAACTTATGGAAAAATCCGATGATTATATGCCTTTACCACAACTTTTCTATAAGTAGTATGTTAAAGATTTTTATCAATCGGTGCGGCACATTTAAACGAATGCCTCCAATCATCTGGCTTGGCCTATAAATTCTTTTGATTAATGGGGATTATTCTGCCGCTATCAAAGGCTCTGGCAGGGGCAGTTGTCCTTGAAAACTGCTCGGAACCTCGCGCCCATCCAGCACCATGGCATTAAAAATACTGGGCTGCATCAATTGCGCAACCGCCCGCACGACCGGCACGACAACGGCATTGCCAAACTGACGATAGGCCTGTGTATCAGAAACGGGAATCTGCCAATCTGCCTTGCCCGGCTTCTCAAACCCCATGAGACGGGCACATTCTCGCGGCGTCAAGCGACGCGGACGTTTGTTTTCCTGCGCGATCAGAATTTCCGACCCATCCTTGTAATAACGGGCAGACAAAGTGCGCGCCACATCCTTCGGGCCAAAAAGTGAATAGCCAAAACCATTCCCAGCGCTGCGATGTTTTTCCTTATAGCCCTGAAGATAAGTCCACAGATTCTCGGTCAAGGTATATTTTGGATCAACATCTTTATCCAAAATGGCACCAAGTTTGGGCCCATTTCCTTCGGGGATAGCAAGCCTGTCGAAATCGAAAGTCATCCGCTGATCTTTAAACCCAACAATAAAGATGCGCTCGCGTTTTTGTGGCACCCACGGTGCCGAACTGATAACCCGATGAAAGACGCGATAACCCAACTCATTTTCCAGAACATTCATGATCGTGGCAAATGTCTTGCCGCCATCATGGCGTTCCAGATTCTTTACATTTTCCAGCAAGAATGCCGGTGGGCGATGATAGGCAATGATTTTCGCGAGATCATAAAAAAGGGTGCCCTGCGTATCACAAAGAAAGCCATGCGGACGACCCAAGGCATTTTTTTTGCTGACCCCGGCAATAGAAAAAGGCTGGCAGGGAAAGCCAGCCAGCAGCACATCATGCTTAGGAATTTTTTGTGGACTATCCGCAAATGGCCGCACATCCCCCGCACAAATATGTTCGCTGTCTGCCCGTTCAGGAAAATTGGCCTTATACGTCTCTTGGCTGAAACGATCCCATTCAGCCGTAAATACACAGCGCCCACCGATTTCTTCAAACGGAATTCTAATTCCGCCTATGCCCGCAAAAAGATCAATGAAACGAAAGCCACAGGAGCGATCTTGAAAGCCCCGCGCATTCGCAATATTGCTCAATTTTTCAAGCTTAAGCGGATCGATCCGCTTGCCCTCACCTTTCATATAGCGTCGCACGGATCGCTCGCTCATGCTCAGCAGCGCGGCTACATCCCTGATGCCTAGGCCGGCATGGCTCATCAATGCGGAAAAATGCGTGCCGGTGGGAGCATTCATGGCCAATATCTCCGTGTCATTTATTGACATTCTGTCATAAATCGTCCCAGCGGATTTTAAAAGCTTTATATCATGTTCGCATTTTGTTCTATGCGGTGCAAGAATAAAATACGCAATCAGAACCGCCTGTGATTAAGCACATCATAGACCGGTGGATGTGGCGGCACCGAATACAGCCCGGATCAAACAGGCTGTACAATTTCGCTCACCTCGCGCGCCTTGCAAAATCGCTCCCGATCCTGTTTTCAAAAAGTTTTAAATTTTTTAAAAAACACAATAGATAGAGGTCATTAGCCTATCGCCGCGGCGATATTTAATCGCTCAAGCCAGCTTCATCGATGATCACCTGATCCACCATGCCCGTGGGCTTTCAGGCTGACAGGCGCAACCGGCTGAACCTAAAATTCATCATCGATCAATTGCGCCATCGCCTCTCCCAGCCAGCTACGGGCCGCTTGAGCCGCCTTGAATTGATGGAAAGAGAGGAAGGCATGGATCGCCCCTTCAAAGCAGCGATCATGGGTCTTCACCCCGGCATGTTTGAGGCGCGCGACGAAAATTTCATTCTCGGAACGCAAAGGATCATGCCCGGCAGCGATCAGAAAAGTAGGCGGCAGACCGGACACATCCTCGATAAAAAGGGGAGAAAGAGCCGGATCGGCGCGGCTGATGGTGGCATCGGGCACATACCAATCCGCTGTGGTATCGATGGCATCCCGATCCAGAAGATAGCCGCCGCCGCCCCAATCCATGCGCGATGGATAGGCCTCATGCGGGCGGCTGATATCCAGCATTGGATAGATCAGATATTGCGCCCTGAGCGCCAATTCGCCACCGCCATGCAGCCGATGCGCCACCACAGCGGCAAGATTGCCACCGGCGCTATCGCCCATCACCCCAAGCCGGGCCGGGTCGATACCAAGCATTGATGCATGGCGCACCACCCAACGCAGGCTATCGATACAATCATGAAGCCCGGCGGGAAAAGGGTGCTCCGGCGCAAGGCGATAATCCACCGAAAGCAGCGCAACGCCGCTGCGGTCGCACAGATCACCAGCCAGTTCATGATAGCTGTCAAGATCACCCATCGCCCAGCCGCCACCATGAAAAAACACGACGAGTGGAATCGCCCGCTCGGTTGCCACAGGACCGGCAGGCCGATAAAAGCGGGCGCCGATCGGACCATCGCGCCCCATCAGGGACAGATCCTCACTCTGACAGGCTGGCACCCTGGACGACACCAAACCGGTAAACAAAGCATGGCTCATCTCGCGCGCGGCCACGATACCAAGCTCGGCAAAGCTCGGCCCATCCGCCGCTGCCGCGTTCATTTCCCGCAAAAAAGCCGCGGCATCATCATCCAAAGTCATCTATTGGCCCCTAAAAGTGATAAAACAGCCGCAGATCCCAGCTCCGGCGATTGCTGAAAAATGCTGTTTCCACGCCCGGAAATTCCGCCAGATTAAAGCCCTGCACGCGGATTTCCCGACCGGTGATATTCTTGCCGCCCGCGCGCAGTTCCCATCTGTCGTCATCGGTTTTCACCGAAATAAAGGCATTGAGCAGAATATATTCGTCCTGACGCAGCGTCGGTGAATCGGTGATTTCATTGGCCACATCACCGCGATAGGCGGCATCCAGATGAAAAACGCCGAGCAGGCCATTGCCAACCGGCTGTTCCCATGTTGCCCCCAAACTGGCATTCCATTTCGGTGAGTTGATCAGGTCACGATCACTGACATCTTCCGGCACACCATTCACCAATGTGATGAACTCTTTATATTCGGCATCCAGAAAGCCAACTGTGGCATTGATGGAAAGACGATCCATGGGTCTGGCCGCGAGTTCAAACTCCACGCCCTGAATGCGGGCCGCGGCTGCGTTGCTGAACAGGCTCTGGAAAAAGCCGGTCTCGGCATCCCGCCCGAAAGACGTCACCTGCAAATCGCGATAACGGCTGTAAAAATAGGTGGCGTTCATAGCCAGCCGATTTTCCAGCCAGCTTGACTTCACACCTCCCTCAAAGGTCCAGACTGTCTCAGGAGAAAAGGGCTGGAACTGGAACTCCGTCGAACCCCGCCCGTCAAATCCACCGCTTTTGAAGCCGCGTGAAACCGAAGCGTAAGTGAGCAGCCCATCCCTTGGCGCATAGGACAAGGCGATCTTCGGTGTCAGCGCATCCCAATCCTCCTTGCCCGAAATGGTGTTGAGCGGCGTGCCAACGCCCGCGAGGAAAGGTGGAAAATCCTGCGCGACCCGAATATCCGGCGCAAACAGCTCGAACCGTCGGCGGGAGCTTTTTTCATCATAGGTATAGCGCAATCCCAGTTCCAAACTGAGGCTGTCGCTCAGATCGATGGTGGAATGGCCAAATACGGCGATGGAATCGGTCCGCTGATCGGTATCGGCGAGCTGGCTATTGGGGGCAAACAGGGCCAGCGGCAATCCGAAAGCCGGCAGCGCCCCTGCCTGCGCATCAAAACCCGATAAGGTGAGGTCAGAATCATGGAAGTAAAAAACGCCGCCGGTGAAGGTAAAGCCCCTGCCATTGTCATAGCTGGCCCGAAACTCCTGACTGACCTGCCACTGATCTTGAAACAATGACACATCCAGCACCGGCAGGGGTGAGCCATCGGTATCGAGGGTCAGATCGAAATCCATCTCCCGATAAGCCGAAATGGATTCCAGAGACCAGCTTTCGGAAATCTGCCAGTCGGCTTTCAAGGTAAAGCCAAAACTGGTCAGATCATTCAACCCGTTGGCATTGGTATCGACCACGAAGGGATCGTCATTAGGCGGCAGAATGACAGATTGGTCCGGTGCATTGAAGAAATCCGGAAAAGCCAGCAGGGGCGTTTCGCGAATGGGGCTTTTCGATGTATCGGGGCGATCCAGCTTGCCATCGGTCGTCAGGCTAAGGGTCAGATCGTCATGAGGCGTGAAGGTCAGCGCCCCGCGCCAGGCAAGGGATTCGGTATCACCGTCACGCCGCCCGGTAAAACTGTTGCGGTTGATCCCGTCATGATTGGTCAGCGCCACCGCCAGCTTGGCATGCAGCTTGTCCTTGATGATCGGGCCGCCAACCCGGCCCTTCAGGGTCAGAAATTCGAAACGGCCGCCGCCGATCTCGAAATCGGCCTCAAAGCTTTCGGGCGGGACGGTGGAAATGAACTTGATGGCACCGCCGGGTGAATTGCGGCCATAGAGTGTGCCCTGAGGTCCGCGCAAAACCTCCACCCGTTCCACATCGAACAGATCAAGAAAAGCGGCCTGCGTTCGGGAAATGAAAACATCATCCACATAAACTGCAACGCCCGATTCGACGAAAGCAAGGGAATCATTCTGCCCCACACCGCGCAGAAAAATAACGGCATTCGATGCATCGCCTTCTTCGAGATACAGATTGGGCACGGCATATTGCAGACCGCTGAGATCATCAGCCTGCAAGTTCGCGATCAGATTTTCAGAAAACGCGGAAACCGCCCCCGGCACGTCCTGAAGCGTTTCCGAACGCCGCCGGGCAGTGACAATGATTTCCTCAAGAACCGGCTGCCGCGCGGAAGAGCCCGCCTGCTCTTGCGCCTCTGCCATCACCGGGAAAAGCGCTATGGCAGCGCAGGCCAACCCCGTCACGGATAAAACACAGTGGCCCAGATGGCCTTGCGCCGGGCTGTATCTCATATCATCCTCCCCTCATTCATGTGCGCGACCCTCGGAAGGGTCGTCTGTGATTAAACACATCATAAACCGGTGGATATGGCGGCGACGAGGACAGCCCGGATCAAACAGGGTGTACAATTTCGCTCATGTCGTCGAAACTACGTCAGCAAGGGAGGATCAGATGGCCCGAACCTTAGGCTTCGACGGTGGTTATGCCGTGCCGATCATGACGCTGAAATCGCTCTCTATCATGACAGCGGCATCGGGCGATATTGTCGCGCGGATCATGCGTGATCTGGGCCTGCCACAAAATCTGGAACGTGCCGGGCCAGAAGACGAGATCAATCTGGCTGATTATTTCCGTGTTCTGGAACAGGTATCGCTGGAAATCGGGGACGAAACCTGCAGGCTGTCGCAGCGCTCGCTGATGCCGGGATCAACGCATTTCGTCTGGTCGGGCGCGGCAGGCGAAGGTGAACTGCGCGCCGCGATGAAGCGAGTGGCACAGGCCTATAACATGCTGCATGGCGGCCATTATAATGGCGTGCGCGAAGATGCCGACAGCATCACCTATCTGATCGATGATCGCGGCTTTCCCTATATGCGGCAGGATGAACAGGGCTATATCCATATCTTTCTGGAATGCGTGCTGGTTTTCCTGCACTGCACGCTCATGCTGCTCGCTGGCGACGCGTTGGACGGCAAGCTGCGCAAGGTCTGGACGCGGCGTCCACGGCCCGAGGGACACAGGGCACATCTGGAATTTCTTGGTGTTCCGATCCGATGGAACGCGCGCACCTATGCCCTGAGCTATGATGTTTCTGCTGCCAGCCTATCTGTGACGGGCAGTCCGACCGGATTGCCTGCGGAAAATGCCGTCTATCGCAAGATTGTCGATCTGATCGAAGCGCGTGGCCCGAAACAGCCGACGCGGATGTCGATAACCGACCGGGTTCGCGCACAATTTGAACATGGCATAAGCGAGCAATCCCTGATCGCGCGGGCGCTGGGAATGAGCGTTGCAACCCTGCGCCGCAGACTTGCGAATGAGGGTGTGGATTTTCGCAGCCTGAAACAGCGGGCGCTCGATGACCGGGCAAAAATCCTGCTGCATCTTGGGTATGATCTTGCCGAGATCGCAGACTTACTGAATTACGCAGATTTTCGCAGCTTCACACGTGCTTTCAAGGCGCAAAATGGCGTCACACCCTCGCAATATAAGCAAGGATGAGCGCGAGATCCAAATGCTCCCCCTGTTGTGGGGCGGGCTGGCCATGCCGGGATCATCTCGCTCGCCTCGCAAAATCGCTGCCCGAGCCTGTTTTTAAGATGTTTTAAATTTACTACCCAACATGGTCGTTTTTATTCCATTATTCTCCTTAAGTTATACAAATATCCGGAGTTTGGCTGATGAGACGATTGTCCCTTTTTCTCGCCTTCATTGCCGCATCTCTTGCGTTCAATGGCCTTGCTTTCAGTGCCCTTGCGCAAGAAGAAATGCCTGCCGTCTCGCCCTTCACCCCAACACCGATTGAGAATAGGGATCAAGAGCTGTGCCGCGCCTTCTCATCGGCGTGGGTCGATGTTTTTCAATCGGAAAAGCCGATAGGTGAAACCTGGCTTGATCTTCAACCGGCCTTTCCCGAAACGGAGATCATCCGCTTTCCGCCCGAAAGGCAGACCCATGCCCGCGCCTATGGCAGATATGGCGGATTATATGATCGATCCTATTTCGCGCCGATCGATATCGATGATGACGGAAATTTCGAGACCCTTCACATTGAAGGCGCAGAAATGGGCTGGAGATATATCGGCGCGCGGCTTTTTCTGGTGGAGGATGCGGATGCCTATCGCAAGGCATGGGCGGCGCATGAAGCCGAACAATCTGATCGCCCCTTTCGGCTTCTTGACCCCCGCTCGGATATGCTATCGGCGGCGAGTGTGGCCGCGCTCGGAGAGACCCCAAAGGCGCTGGCCAGCTATGGCCCAAGCGATGTCGTCACTATCTTCAAACACAACGGCGCTCTTTACACCGCATCTGCGCCGCACCATGACCTTGCGCACCCCACAAGCGCCTCGCTCCTGCGGCTGAGCAACGACAGAAAGCCGGAAACCGTCTGCAGCATCGATCTTTTGCCAAGCATAGACAGCGTTGAAGCCTTTATCGCGCAATCGGCTTTCTTCCATGCAATGAAACCGATCTATGGGGTGCCCCAATACCGATGCCGGGGCACGATGGGGTGGACCGCCGACCCCCTCGAACTGCCCCTTCTGACACTGTTTCATCGGCCTCATGCCATGGCGGCCGCTTTCGAGCGCAGACCCGTTATCGCAACCGCCAAGGCCGACGCCGCGCGGGAGGTGCGATTTCTGGCATGGGGTTTGGACGACCCGACAAGCTGGTCGATTTATGAGGCATATAAGGCAAGTCGGGCTGGATTTATACAGCAGATGACGGCTTATTACCGGCACTTTTTCACCTCAAGCGATGACGAGGCAAAGCGCCTTGCGGAACAGGGCTACCGGTTTCTCGCCGACCGGTTAATCTATAATCATTCGTCCGATCCATTTCACCTGACGGCTGTCATTGATGATGCGCACGGCCCTTTCAACATCACTGGGGAAAGCGCCCCCAAGGATATTGCCGCCGCCGCCATTGATGCGCTGCTCGCGCTTTCACCCGAGCCTGAAACAGGCAAACCGCTTAGTGACGACGGTCTTTGGGACTATAGTATTTGGCACGATGCCGTTCTGGCCGCCACCTACACCCGGCAAGGGGCGGAGCGGGTGCGCCAACTCTTGGAGCGGCTGGAACAGGCGATTTCACAGGCAGGCTTCCGGCGACCAAAAGACAAGCGCATGGAAAACCTGAACGAACTGTTCCTCGCCGCACTGGGGGATGGGCCCCTCATGGAACTCGCCCTGTCACTCGGGGCCGACGTGAATGCACCGACCAACTGGTTCCAAAAAACCCCCTTGATGTACGCGGCCCAAAGAAACGATCTCCCGACAACGCAATTTCTTCTCTCTGAAGGGGCGGACCCTTCTGCCCGCACATCGGTTGATCGGAACGAATGCTATCAGCTGGAACGAGATGGGCGCACGCCGCTGATCTATGCGGCAGAAAACGCATCGCCCGGGCTGATCGAGCTGTTGTTGGAAGCGGGTGCCGATAGCGGGGCGGTGGATAGCATGGGGAATTCGGTGCTCTGGTATCTCGAACGGAATGAACAGTTGACGACCGATGAACGGCAATCGCTCAACACCCGCCTCGGGTCACATCACTAGCCACCGCATGGCGGAGAGCTTATGAGCCATGCGTAAAAGCCGCTGGCATGGAACCGGTATTACCGCCGATCTGTTCCCTTGTCACACCGACTCCATACACAGAGCATGACAGAGCATGGCTGATATCAGCCATTCAAATACGCTGCGATCTGCTGCGCTCTCGTGTTTGCGGCGGCCAAGATAGCCTCTGCCATGGCGGCTGACACACGGGCGTCCAATTGATCTGTCAAGGCTTCTGAGGCACGTGGAAGCGCGCTCACGATCTCGCCCATCGCCTCATGCAGCACGTCGAGCGGGAAGCCTGCGCGCTTTGCGGTTTGCGCAAAATGGCGTGGCGCAATTTCCGTCACCTTATACCGTCGCTTGTCGCCGATCGCCATCGCAAGCCGGAATGCATTGCGGGATATCTGGCGGCAGTCATGCTGCCACTGGGTCGAGAGAATGTCGTAGAGCGGTGTCATCCTGAAGCGCCCCTGTGGTTCCAGAAACAGGGAAAAATTCTTCGCGTGGCCGTCGGTCGCACCGATCAGCCAAAAGATGATCTGGGCCTTCATGAACGCGCGCCGGTCGGCGTCCGGGTGATCGCTCGATTTCAAGAGGGCGAGGCAGTTTTCGATGCCGGGGCCGCCGTCGCTTTCATATTTGCCGGTCGGCAGGATGCCGAGCGCCTGACATAAATCTTCCTGAGGAAGCCGCAGGAGACGCCCTTTGCCGTCAAGGCGGCGATCAAAGCGCTCAATGCTGAGAACAAGAAGATCATCGTCAAGCTGAAGGATTTCAGTCGGGGCCACGGCCAGCCCGAGCGCGCTGCAAAGCGCCATAGAGACATGCTCGTTCTGCACGCTTTCGGAGAGGTCCACCTCACCACCGGGGGTTTGGACCCTCCCGATCTGGGGCTTCAGGATATGGGTGGTCGGGGTGGTGCCGGTCGGCATCATCCACTTGCCCTCATGATAAAGAAGGGCGGTTTTGTCCTGTGCGCCCGCCAGCGAAATCCGAAAGCTATCATCGCCGCCACGCATGCCAAGAGGCGCGACGCTGAGCGAGCGAATGCGCTCGGCGATTGCCTCTGCGCTGATGGGCTCGCCTTCCGGCGGGCCGGGCGGTGCGGGCGGCATGTCTTCCGGGAGAAACTGAAGCGCGCCAACGCAATCGCGGCCAAGCGCGGCGAGCATCGAGAAAGCATCGGTCCCGTCGGCACCCACTCTGGCCGCGATCCGTGCCCGGATGCGATCATCGTCGGGAAGCAAATTGTCGAAGACCGCCCTGACGGCAAGGCCGGTAAAGGGCCGGTCTACGAGCGGCATAGAGCGGGAGACCGGGATTGCATACTCCCAATCGAGCCAGTCCTGGACGTAGCCGAAGCGCGTCGCACCATCGGCGGCGCGCCCAAGCCTGCCCACAACACGCCCGTTCAGCGCGACGGTGAGCACGCCGGATTTGCGTTTCCGGCCCATCAGAACAAGTCCTCAAGACTTGGAGATGTCTTGCCGTCGCGCGGGCTGAGCGCCACCTCAAGCCCAAGGGCGGCCATGATGTCGAAGATAACCTGAAGCTCGGAGCGCGGCTTGCCACCCTCAACGGCTGAAATCGTCTGCTGACGCAGTCCGGCTTTTTCGGCGAGCTGTGTCTGGGTCAGGCCCTGACGCTTTCGCTCCCGTTGAAGCGCTGCGCCGAGCTGTTGGGGATCGCGTATCGGCATGGTGTTCCTCCACCATTCAATATACGCGAACGCGGATAAAAAAGCAATATCCGCGTTCGATGATAAAATAATTTTATCCGCAAGCGCGGATGAAAAGCCGATGCCCACAGAAGCTGCTTAAAAGCGCCAAAGGAATTATTTTATGGGGGGAAAATGGCGCGCTCGGAGAGATTCGAACTCCCGACCCCCAGATTCGTAGTCTGGTGCTCTATCCAGCTGAGCTACGAGCGCGTGATCATCATCAATTTTCAGCCGCACAGCATTGCGGTGAGGTGGCGGACCATATAAACATCCATGAAGGCTGGCAAGCCCTTTATTCACAGAAATCACAGTTCTGTGGCACGATAAGGATATGGCCGCTTTTCATCAGGGGATATCCGCATGCGCATCATAACCATCGCCAAAAGCTTCAGACGTATAAGCGCCACAAAAAAGGGCATCCCGCTCATGGCCATGCTGTTTGTGGCTGGCTGTTCTGCCAATGAGGGATCTTGGCCGCGATTGGCGGGAGATCCCCCCGCAAGCGAAGTAACCCTGCTGCCCACCATTGCCATGCCACCGCCTTCACCTGTCGGCCAAAGCCAAAGCCCCCTTGAAGCCAAGGCCGTGCTTGCAGAACTGCCGACCCGTCTTGAGGCCCTGCTCGGGGACGCTGCCCAAAATCGCCGCTATTATGAAGAGGCCAAACAAGCGATAAGAATTGAGGAGAATACACAATTACAAGGCATGAGCTATCGCACGGCCCAAGTCGCGCTTTCACGCTTGAGCCAAGTGGAAAGCCGGCTTTCCGCCCTGTGGCGCACCACCGATACGGCCCGCGTCACCCTTTATGCCGGCCAGAATAATGGCGATGATGTGCCCGGCCGGGATATCGAAAGCAGCCTGCAAAGGCTGGAACAGGCGGTGGCCGGGCTCAATGCCTATCTTCAGGAAGAACGGCAGGCCTTGATCCAAACATCAGCCCAAACATCGGACAGCCGATGATCAGGCCGCCGCCGCCTTGCGCAAAAGCAGGGCATGAAGGGCATCGCCGCCCTCCGCCCCACGTAATTTTTCACACAGGGCCTTATCCCGAAACAAACGGGAAACCCGCGCCAAAGCCTTGAGATGATCGGCCCCTGCCCCTTCGGGGGCAAGCAGCAGAAAATAAAGATCAACCGGCCGATCATCCATGGATTCAAAATCGATAGGCTCGTTGGTGCGCGCAAACAGCCCAAACACCTTATCAAGACCCGGCACTTTCCCATGGGGAATCGCCACGCCCTGGCCCACACCGGTAGTGCCCAAACGCTCGCGCTCGGTCAGAATGTCGAAGATCGTTCGCTCCGGCATTCCGATAAGCTCGGCCGCATGTGCAGACAAGTCTTGCAGAACCTGCCTTTTGCTTCTGGATTTGAGCCCCGGCAAAATGCTTGCGGGCCCGATCAGATCGTCGATTTCCATCCCGCTCCAACCTGTGTCTGAACACTGAGTGCAGCCCTTAAAAAGGCCTGCGCATCCTTAAATCTTCGTTTCAGCGGGATCAACCCAACCGATATTGCCATCCGGCCTGCGATAGACAACATTGAACTGGCCATTTTTGCGATTGCGAAACATCAACGCCGGCTGATCGGACAAATCCATCAGCATCACCGCATCCCCAACCGAGACATGGGGAATTTCGGTGCGCGTTTCCGCCACGATCACCGGCTGATCATCTGCCAAATCGCCATCACCATGGGCGCCATTCAAATCTGCCGCATCATCGGCATCTTCTTCATCAGGCTGCAAAACATAAGCCTGAGCGATCAGCGCCACTTCTTCTTCCATCCCGGCGCGACCGGATGTATGGCGATCTTTAAGGCGTCGTTTATGCCGACGCAACTGCTTTTCCAGTTTATCCAGCGCCAGATCAAAAGCCGCATGGGCATCATCGGCTTCAGCGCTGCTTTGCATATGAATGCCATGGCGCACATGCAAGGAACAATCGAAATGGAAAAAAGGCCCGTTTTTCGAAAGGGTGACATGGGCTTCGATCGAGCGACTGAAATATTTCTCGACCATCGCCTCAAGGCGAGTATCGATATAGGTTTTCAGTGCATCACCAACATTAATTTTCCGCCCGGAAACATTGATCTGCATCCTGTCAGCCTTTCCATCCGTTTGATTGAACCAAAGAAGCATCTGTCGCTGGTGGTTGAGACATAAAATGCGACGACATGGCTATATTAGCACAAACCCCCATGGGGGCTGCAATCACATCCGCGATCAATTCTGCAAACACTGCGGCGATGGCTTATCAAAAAAGCCGGGATCAGGCGCTCATCCGCTTTTCCCGGCGGCGCTGCACACTGGAAGGAATACGCAGGGATTCCCGGTATTTTGCCACCGTTCGCCGGGCAATATCGATCCCTTCGGCCTTTAGGATTTCGACCAGCCGATCATCGGATAAAATCTTTTTGGCATCTTCGGCATCGATCAATTGGCGGATGCGATCACGCACCGATTCCGAGGAATAGGCATCGCCACCTTCCGAAGACTGGATCGCCGAGGTGAAAAAATATTTTAATTCAAACACCCCGCGATTCGTCGCCATATATTTGCCAGAGGTCACCCGGCTCACGGTGCTTTCATGCATATCGATGATTTCGGCAATATCGCGCAAGGTGAGCGGCTTCAGATGCCGGACACCATGGGTAAAAAAGCCTTCCTGCTGCCGCAAAATCTCGGTGGAAACCTTCAGGATCGTCCGCGCCCGCTGATCCAGCGCCTTCACCAGCCAATTGGCGCTGGATAAACAATCCGAAAGAAACTGCTTGTCATCCTTGCTGCCTTTTCGGCTGCTCAACTGGGTGAAATAATGCTGATTGACCAGAACCCGGGGCAAGGTGTCGCTATTAAGCTCCACAGTCCATTGGCCATCATGGGTCCGTCTGATGAACACATCGGGCACCACCGGCTGCGCCTCTTCACTGCCAAATGCCAGGCCCGGCTTGGGGTCCAGTTCCCTGATCTCGGCGATCATCTCGGCCAGATCTTCATCATCCACGCCGCATAAACGCTTCAAAGCCGCCAGATCGTGCCGCGCCAGAAGCGACAGATTTTGGAGCAAAGCGGCCATGGCAGGATCATAGCGATCCCGTTCAATCAATTGCAGGCGCAGGCATTCCGCCAGATCGCTGGCAAAAACACCCGTGGGCTCAAGGTTTTTGAGACGATTGAGAATATCCGCCACCGCCTCCGGGCTGCTGCCCAATCGTTCGGGAAGATCGCTGATATCCCCCACCAGATAGCCCGCATCATCAATCATATCGATCAATTCGGCAGCGATCAGCCGATCGGCTGGATCGGATAAAAGCATTTGCATCTGGCTGGTGAGGTGGGTTTTAAGATCGATCCCGGCGCTGGTCCGTTGTTCAAAGCCATCATCATGGCCGAGAGAGCCGCCCGAACCCGTCTGGCCGCCGCCCGAAAGCCCAAGCTGGCCCGAACCGCCAGCCGCATCATATGGAGCATCATGGGGGGCATCATCAAAAACATTAAGCGAAAAATCGGCATCAAGGGGCGCATCATTGGCCGCCACCACGCCATCTCCGGCTAAGCCCGCATCGGCACCATAAACCCCATCATCACGATCATAGCCCGATAGATCGGCCCGGGCGTCTCCGTCCGCAGCATCGGCCCCCTCATTGCCCGAGGCCGTGCCACTTATTTCGGGAGTGGCCAGGTCCAGCAGGGGATTGCGTTCCATTTCCTGCTCGATAAAGCCGGATAATTCCAGATTGGCCATCTGCAAAAGCTTGATCGCCTGCTGAAGCTGAGGCGTCAGCACCAGTTGCTGGCTTTGTCGCAGATCGAGACGCGGGGTCAGGGCCATGAGCTACAGACTGAAAGCCTCCCCCAGATAAATACGCCGCACATCAGGGCTGGCCAATATTTCCTCGGCATTGCCTTCCATCAGCACCCGGCCATCATGAATGATATAAGCGCGATCAATGATATCCAGGGTTTCACGCACATTATGATCGGTGATCAAAACCCCGATCCCGCGATCCTTCAGATGCGCGGTGAGCGAGCGAATATCGGCAATGGCGATGGGATCGATCCCGGCGAAAGGCTCATCAAGCAACACGAATGACGGCTCAGACGCCAAAGCGCGGGCAATTTCACAACGCCGCCGCTCCCCTCCGGACAAGGCGAGCGAAGGGGAATGCCGCAAATGAGCAATGGAAAATTCATCGAGCAGTTCTTCGAGCTTTTGATCGCGTCTTTTGCGCGAAGGCTCGTTCACTTCCAGCACCGCAAGAATATTTTCTTCGACCGTCATCCCCCGAAAGATCGAAGCTTCCTGCGGCAGATAGCCGATCCCAAGGCGGGCGCGGCGATACATCGGCAGCTTTGAAATATCGCGGCCATCCAAGAGAATCGAGCCATGATCCCCGGCCACAAGCCCCACGAGCGTATAAAAACAGGTGGTTTTCCCGGCACCATTGGGCCCAAGCAGGCCCACCACCTCGCCACGCTGCACATGCAGGGATAAATCCCGCAAAATCAGCCGACCGCCAAAACTTTTGCCGATCCCACGCGCCACCAGCCCGCTTTCCGGCAGGGCGGAACCCGCGGCTTCGGTGATTTCGGGTGAAAGTTTATCCATCTCTTGCAAGGTCATAAGATCACGATCATGTCTGGGATATGCTTAATAAATGATGAGCCGCGCCCCGGAAAAAAGGCTTGAATGTAAAAACTGGCGCATTTCCTGCATAGATTTTCCCGGAAGGCTGGTTCGCCCTCCGTCGCCAGCCTCCATCCTCACATTTCAGCGATCGCCTCCATTGTCTTGCGGCTCTGGCCCGGGCTTGTTTTCCCCCGCAGTCCCGCGTTCCTTATCGTTTTCCGGCAAAACAAAACGCCCGCGCACCCGGGCACCGGCATCATCGCCCGGCTGATTTTCACCATCAAGCTTGGTCACCCCTGTTCTGAGATCGATCAGAAGCCGCTCTCCCGCCAGCCGGGTTTCCCCCCGCAGCAAAACCACGCCACCGCCCAAAGTGATGGTGCGATTGGGGATATCATAAACCCCCCATTCCGCGGTTGCCACCTCGCTTGGGCTGGTGATTTTAACATCCCCGGTTACATCCAACCGCTCCATTTCAGGGGTATTTTGCCCATCGATGCTTTTGAAAAACACATGCATCCGTTCAGATGTCAGATTCAGAGAGCCCTGATCCACCTGCACATTACCGATCAACAGGGCGACATCTTCGCGCCCGAGAATTTCCGAGCGATCCGCCGACCATTCGATAGGCTGATCGATATCATGATCCTTTAAGGCCGAAAGACCCTGCGCCATGGCCGCCGAGCCAGGCCCGGAGGCGACAAAAAGAAAAAGAGACAAACCCACAAACAAACCCAGAGCCAAACGCAAAGCCGGGGCCAAACGCAAAGCCGGGGCCCGCATGCCACGCCCGATAGGCGCCCAAAGCGCCAAAGAAGGCCAATGGTTCATCTGTTATCCTTCCTATTTGGTGACGATGGATCTGCTGAGGATGGGGCATCACCCGCGCTTTGACCAGAGCGCGCCGCAGGCACCGTGCGCATCCGCATATTGCCATCCAATTTCATCAGCCGCTGATCGATATCGAGGGTGAAGCTATCCGCCCGCAAGCTGCCAAGGGGCCCTGTGCCCTCGACCGGGCGATCACTGCTGATGATCTTTTTTTCCAGATCAAGCCGCGCGCCAAAACTATCGAGACGATAGCCATCGCTGGTTTCCATATGCATCAGGCCCGGCACCTCGATGCTTTGGGAGGCGGTATCATAGATCCCGCTTTCCGCCACCACTTCCGCGGTGCGGCCTTCTTCCAAAGTCATCTGGGCCCGCAATTCCTGTAATGCGACCCGGGGGGCATCGGGGCTGGATTGCACGGCTTCCCGGGCGCTGATGAAAAACAGACGGTTATGTTCATCGGTCCCGCGATAGGTAGCCCCCACCACCCGCACTTCCTGATCACCGCGCGGCATGGTTTCACGATTGAACACAAAGGAGGATTTTTCATCCACAAACAGCGGCCATAAAAAGCTTAATCCCGCGCTCAGCACGGCCACAAAGATCAGCAGCGGCTTCATCAGCCGCACATAGCGATCATAGGCGGTGATCGGGCGATAGGGGCGCACCCCATCCGGCTTCAAGCGCCGACCGCCCCGCCCCCGCGACCGTCGGCCATCGGCCGCCTGATCATCAGATTTTGGGCCAGACTGATCATGGCCGGGTTGATCATGAATGGGCAAAGAGATCATAATCCTCTCCGGCCAAAAGATCGATCCGGGCGCGGGTAGGCAGAAAAGTGAATGCGGCGCGGGCAATCTCCATCCGCCCTTCGCGTTCCAACAGGGGATCGAGCGCCGCGCGCAAGGCATGAAGATGCAAAACATCCGAAGCCGCATAGGCCTGCTGCGCCTCGTTCAATTCTGCCGCCCCCCAATCCGAACTTTGCTGAATTTTTGAAATCTCGACCCCCAAAAGCTCGCGGCACAGGTCTTTCAGGCCATGGCGATCCGTATAGGTGCGGATCAATCTTGATGCGATTTTCGTGCAATAAACCGGGCCCGCCATCACCCCTAAAGCATGATATAAAACCGCCAGATCAAAGCGGCCAAAATGAAACAGCTTGGTGACCGCCTGATCCGCCAAAAGGGCGCTCAAGCGGGGTGCATCATAGCCCCGACCATCAAATTTCACCAGATGCGCGGTTCCATCACCGGCCGAAAGCTGCACCAGACACAAACGATCCCGATGCGGCTTCAGCCCCATGGTTTCGGTATCAATGGCAACAGATGATCCGAAATCAATATCGTTTGGCACATCGCCATGATGCAGATAAATGGTCATGTCACCTCTCGACGGCTTGGTAAAAACAGCACCCTATAGCGAATAAGGGGCTATGGCCCGGGACGCAAGACGCAAAAACAGCCCTGAGCACGCTTCATGTGAGCCGCAAGGCGAGCGGAAGCAGCAGACGATAAAGCCCTGAGCACGCTTCATGTGAGCCGCAAGGCGAGCGGAAGCAGCAAAAAAAGCCGCGCCCCCATCCCGGATCAGCCAAGCCGCGCCCCTTTGGGCAGGCGCATAGCCCGCTGCACTGCCGGGCGGGCGCCGATCCGCTGATGCCAGGTAAAAAGATGGGGAAAATCAGCGAGCCGCAAACCCGTCCATGCGCTTTCATCGATCCACGGAAAAGCCGCGATATCCGCCAGCGAATAATCCGCTGCCAGATAGGGCCGATCCGCCAGATGAGCATCAAGCATCCGATAGACCCGAGCCACAAGGCCCTGATGATGCCGGATCGCGGCCAAAGGCTTTTCATCGGCCAGTTCTGTCCAGTGATGGGCTTGACCCGACATCGGCCCCACCGATGTGAGGGCGACCATCAGCCATTGCATGACCGCATCACGCGCCATCGCATCATCTGGCAAAAAGCGCCCGAACCGTTCAGCAAAGCGGATCAGGATCGCCCCGGATTCCCATAAGACATGGCGCTGGCCAGCCTTCTGATCTGCCTCATATTCCGGCTCTATCCAGGTGACGATCGGCAGCTTGCCATAAGGGTTGAGCGCCAGAATTTCAGGGGCAAACTGCGCGCCCGTCCGAATATTCACCGCATGGATATGATAAGATAGACCCAGTTCCTCAAACAGGATCGTCACCCGGCGGGAATTGGGTGTGGCCCATAAATATGCTTCGATCTGATCCATTGTGCCTTGCCTTGAGTATCTTTATTGCGTCTGTTTCACTAATATTATTGTATTTATCGTGGCGACAGGCTGAAATGCAGGCCCAAAGCACCCATATAACGCATGGATCTGTGATTTCCCTATGACATTAAACCACCGCCCGATTTTAAATGATCCCATGATTTTTAATTTTCCCATGAATTGTTGTTTTTTTCATATGGTCTGATATTGAGTTGACTCAGTTAGATATCTATAACAATTAACCAAATGACCGGCTCAGGATAAAAAAACCTGCCGGAACGGATCTGCGGGGAGCAGAAAAGTCAATCAGGTGAGAACAGCGCATTGGCTGGAAAAAGCAGCCATCCAGCACAAGGGGACATGATGACATGCTGAAAACATCCGCATCAGCGCTTGCAATTGCAATTGTAAGCGCCACAGGCTCTGGCACGGTTTATGCCCAGACCCAAGCCAATGAAACAACCGGCGAAGAAACCGTGATCGAGGAAATCGTCGTCACCGGCTCGCGATTGGCACGATCCGCGCGCTCCGCATCGGTCCCCATTGCCGCCGTGACCGAGCAGAATTACAAGCTCGCCGGCGCGCTCAATGCCGAAGATCTGCTCAATACCATGCCGCAATTCGTGCCCGCGACCACGGCCGCATCGAATTCGCTGGCCAGCGCCACCGGCACCGGGGCGGCAACTCTTGATCTGCGGGGCCTTGGGGCCACCCGCAATCTGGTTCTGGTCAATGGTCGGCGGTTCGTCTTTTTCGATGGCAGTCAGGTCACCAATATCAATGCCATCCCCACGGCCCTCATCGAACGCACCGAAGTGGTGACGGGCGGTTCTTCTGCGGTTTATGGCTCGGATGCCATCGCCGGGGTCGTCAATTTCATCCTGCGGGATGATTTCGAGGGGATCGAAGCCCGCGCTCAGGGCAATCTCAACAGCCGGGGCGATGGCTTCACCAATGACATTACCCTTACGGCCGGGGGCAATTTTGCCGATGGCCGGGGCAATGCGGTGATTTCGGTCAATTATTTCAAGCGTGACCCCATCCTGACCGATGAACGCAGCTTTTCCGATGGGGTTCTGGGCGATGTCACCATCCCCGGACAGGCCCAGCGGGAATTGGGCGTGGGCGGCAGTTCCTTCGTTCCCAATGGCCGGTTTTCGGGGCTTCCGTTCACGGATGCGGCGCTGGCGGCAAGGCCGGGATTGGCCGAGGCTCTGGCCGCTGCCAATCTATCGGGCCTGGGGGCCGATGGCTTCATTCCCGGCAATCAGGGCCAATCCGTGCGCCCCTTCGCAAGACCCGATGATCTGTTTGATTATTCCGCCGACAATTTCCTGCAAGTGCCGCAGGAACGCTGGTCGATCAACAGCATGGCCCATTATGATCTCAACGATCATGCCACCGGCTATCTGGAAGGCCATTTCAGCAATAATCGCACCACTGTGGGCTTTGCTTCCAGCTTCATCAATGCGTCCATGCCCTTTGAGGTGGATAATCCCTTCCTGAGCCCTGAACTGCGAAATGTTTTGTCGATCGTTGATTCCTTTGAAGCCGGGGCAGCGGCCAATGATGGTCTGGTGGCTTTGAACCCCAATCGGCGGCTTTCAGAAGTGGGGCCGCGCCGCAATGAGGATAATCGTGATGCGTGGCGGGTTGTGGTGGGATTGAGGGGTGATCTTCCCGATCTCGGCGACAGCGTTCTGAAAAATATCGATTATGACCTCTATTATTCCTTCGCACGTACGGAAAACACCCAGACCCAAATCGGGAATGTCTCGCTGTCTGCCTTCCGCGAAGGCGTGCTGTCGGGCTCGGGCGGACCGGATGGGGCGCCCATCGTCAATCCTTTTGGCCCCAATATCAGCCAGGCGGGGATCGATTTCATTGCCGTTGATTCGGTGAATATCGATGTCACCGAATTACAGGTCGCCTCGGCCAACCTCACAGCCGATCTTTTTGAGATGCCCGCCGGGGTGGTCCGCACCTCATTCGGCGCGGAATGGCGGTCGAGCTCGGTCAATTTCAATCCTGATCGATTGCTGGAAATCGGCGATGTCGCGGGCTTCAACCCCATCACCGCCACCGCCGGCTCCATCGAGGTCTGGGAGCTGTTTGCCGAAGCCCGTATCCCCATTCTGCGCGATGCCCCCCTTATTGAATCCCTCGATTTGAACAGCGCCGTTCGCTATTCCGATTATGATCTGGATAATGTTGGCGCGGTCTGGACCTATCTGGGCGGGGTGGATTGGCGGGTGAATGGCCAGATCGCTTTTGGCGGCCAGTTCCAGCGCGCCATCCGCGCCCCCAATGTGGGGGAAGCCTTTGGCGGTCAGCGGCAATTCCCGGTCAATGCCACTGATCCCTGCGCCACCGCCGCCGCTGCCACTGATGCCGCTTTGCGCGATCTGTGCATTGCGAGCGGGGTTCCCGCCAATCTGGTGGGCAATGCAGCGGTGCGGCCCAATCCTGAAATCCCGGGCCTGTTTGGGGGCAATCCCGATCTGGAGGAAGAACGGTCCGATACCATCACCTTCGGGGCGATCCTCACCCCCGATTTCGCCCCCGGCCTGCGCATCAGCCTCGATTATTTCGATATCGAGGTGAAAGATGCCATTTCGCCCTTTGCCGGTGGGGTGAACAATATCCTTGATCTGTGCTTCAATCAGATCCGCGATATCAACAGCCCGGCCTGTCAGGCCATCGCCCGCAATCCCGAGAATGGCATCATCCAAAGCCCGTTTCTGGTGAATGCCGCCAATGCCAATATCGGCCGTCTTGAAACATCGGGGGTGGATCTTCAGGTCACCTACAGCCTTGCCGCAAACTGGGGCCTGTTTGGCCATGACAGCAGCTTTGATTTCTCCCTGAACGGCACCTGGATCGACAGTTTCAAACAAACCCCGATTGCCGATCTGCCAGACAATGTCGATGATTGCCTCGGCCTTTTCGGCCCCACCTGCGGCGAGCCCAAGGCTGAATTCCGCACCACCTCGCGGGTGACATGGACCAGCGGCAAGATCGGTCTTTCGGCCCGTCATCGCTGGATCGATGGCACCGGTCTTGATGTCGTCAATCTGCCCCTGCGTCGGGGTGAAGCGGCCCCGGCGGTCCTCCCTGCCGTCACCCGCTTTGGCTCGGAACATTATCTCGATCTATCCTTCACCTATGATCTGAGCGAGCGGATCAGTCTTTGGGGTGGGGCGAATAATGTGCTGGATAATGGTCCGCCGCTTTTGGGGGCCAATCAGCGCCGGGCCAATACCTTCCCCGATAGCTTCGATGCTTTTGGCACCCAGTTTTTTCTGGGCGCATCGGTTGCCTTTTAAGATGGATTTCCACCCAAACCGACGCACCATCCTGTCAGGCTTCGGCCTGACAGGGGTCTGGGCCGGCAGCCTGATGCTGGGGGGCTGCACCCCCATCGATGACAGCGATATCCTGCGGGTCGTGCCCTATGCCGATCTGCAATCCATTGATCCGGTGGTCACTACCATCGGGATCGTGCAAAGACACAGTATTCTCACTCATGATTTTCTCTTTGGTCGGGATCGGGATCAAAACCCGCAGCCGCAAATGGTCGATACATGGTCGGTCAGCGATGATGGGCTTTCATGGCGCTTTCATCTGCGCGATGGCCTTGCCTTTCATGATGGCAGCCCCGTTACGGCGGCCGATGTGGTGGCCTCCCTCAAGCGTTGGGGGATGCGCGATGCCTATGGGCGGCAGATCTTTGCCATCACCCGAACTTTCGAGGCCATCGATGCGCGCACGGTTTCATGGCAGCTGGATCGGCCTTATGGGCTGATGCTGCATGCCTTGTCGAAAACCGGCGGGCCGGTCCCCGCGATCATGCCCGCCCGATTGGCGCAAACCCCGGCCACAACGCCCTTGCATGAGGTAATGGGATCAGGCCCTTATCGGTTCGTTGCCGAAGAATGGATCCCCGGCAGCAAGGTCGTTTATCGCCGCAATGATGCCTATATCCCGCGCGCCGAACCGCCCAATGGCATGGCCGGGGGCAAAATCGCGCGGGTGGGCACCATTGAATGGCTCAATATTCGTGATCCGCAATCGGCGGTGCTGGCTTTGGCCAATGGCGAGATCGATTTCGTGGAAAATCCGGCCCCTGAATTTCTGCCCATGCTCGCGCGCGAGGGGCTGCGGATCGAGCGCACCGATCCCCTGGGCACTCAAGGCATGTTGCGGATGAACCATCTGCATCCGCCCTTTGATGATCCGCGCGCCCGCCAGGCGCTGTTTCATCTGGTCAATCAGGCGGATTTTCTGCAGGCCATGTTCGGCAATCCCGATATCACCGAAACCTGCCACAGCTTTTTTGGCTGCGGATCGCCTTTATCCACCCAAGCGGGAGTGCCGCCCGGCATCGGCCACGATCGTGAAAAAGCCAAAGCCCTGATGGCTGCGGCGGGCTATGATGGCCGCCCCATCGTGATTTTGCACCCCACGGATATCCAATTCATGAATATCGCCACTTTGGTGCTGGGCGAAGCGCTGAAATCCATCGGCATGACGGTGGATCTGCAGGCCATGGATTTTGGCGCCATGAGCAGCCGCCGCACCAATCGCGCCGCCCCCGAAAATGGGGGCTGGCATATCGGCCTTACCTATTGGCCGGGCAATGATATTGCCGATCCGGTTGGCAATATCCCCTTGCAGGCCAATGGCGATCAGGCCTGGCCCGGCTGGCCCGATGATCCTGTGCTGCAGGCGATGATCGATCGCTTTCCTTATGTGCAAAGCCCAAAGCAGCGCCAAAGCCTGGCCGATCAGATCCAGATCCGCGCCTATCAATCGGTTCCTTATGTGCCCATCGGCCAATGGCATGTGCCGGTGGCCTATAGCCCCCGCCTTTCGGGGGTGCTGAGCGTGCCGGGCACCACGGTTTTTTGGAATATTGAAAAAGGCCCTCGGGTTTATTGAACGCGGCCTGTGCCTCAAGGGGACGGCAGGGGCCCGGCTGCCGCGAAATGACAGGCGGCCTGATGGTCTTCCCCTTGGGGCCGCAAAGGCGGGTCTTCGGCAGCGCAAATGGCCTCGGCCATCGGGCAGCGGGTGCGAAAGCGGCATCCCGATGGCGGGGCCACCGGGCTTGGGATATCGCCTTTCAAAACGATCCTGTGCGAAACCGCATCGGGATCAGCCGATGGCACCGCCGAAAGCAGGGCCTTGGTATAGGGATGATGCGGCGCTGCAAACAAGCGGCGCTTGGGGGCGATTTCAACAATCCTCCCCAGATACATCACCGCCACCCGATCGCTGATATGCTCGACCACCGCCAGATCATGGGCGATGAACAGATAGGCCATGCCAAAGTCCGCCTGCAGATCCATCAGCAGATTGATCACCTGCGCCTGTACCGAAACATCGAGGGCCGAGACCGGCTCATCCAGAATGATCAGCCTGGGGCGTGTGGCCAGTGCCCGGGCAATGCCGATCCGCTGGCGCTGGCCGCCCGAAAATTCATGGGGATAGCGATCCGCCTGATCGGCCCGCAGGCCCACCCGTTCCAATAGGCCGATGACCTCAGCGCGGAGCGCCTGGCCTTTGGCCAGACCATAATTGCTGATCGGCTCGGCCACCGCCTGGGCAATGGTGCGGCGGGGATTGAGCGAGGCAAAAGGATCCTGGAACACGACCTGCAAATCCCGCCGCATGGCCCGCAACTGGCGGCGGTTCGCCTCGCCCATGGGTTGTCCGGCAAGGCTGATAGCCCCCGCTGTGGGCTCGGTCAGGCGCAGGATGGCGCGGCCCACGGTTGATTTACCACAGCCGCTTTCCCCCACCAGCCCCAAAGTCTCGCCCCGGTTGATGGTCAGATCGATGCCATCCACGGCCCGCACCCATTGCCGTGGCTCCCCCAGCAGGCGTTTTATAAAGCCACCGCCCAGATCATAATGTTTGACCAGCCCAGCGATGCGCAAAAGGGGATCGTCGGCCATCAGAGCGGCTCCATTTCATGGGCACGCCAGCACGCCGCCAGATGGCCGGGATCGCGGGCTTCAAGAGGGGGCCTTTCCCGATGGCAGCGATCCACGGCATATGCACAGCGCGGGGCGAAGGCACAGCCGATGATCGGCTGATCCAATCGCGGCACGGTGCCGGGGATTTCAAGCAATCGGCCGGCTTTTTCCGCTTTCAGGCTCGTCCCCAATCTGGGCACCGCCCCCAATAAGCCACGGGTGTAGGGATGCCGGGGACAGCGCAGCAGATCGCGCACCGGGCCTTCTTCCACTTTGCGCCCGGCATAGATCACGATCACCCGTTCCGCCATTTCAGCCACCACCCCCAGATCATGGGTGATCAGCAAAATGGCGGCTTTGGTGCGATCCTTCAGATCCCGCATCAGATCCAGCACCTGCGCCTGAATGGTCACATCCAGCGCTGTTGTCGGCTCATCGGCGATCAGAATGCGGGGCCCACAAGCAAGAGCCATGGCAATCATCACCCGCTGGCGCATGCCCCCAGACAGCGCATGGGGATAAGCATCAAGGCGCTTTTCGGCTTCGGGGATCTGCACCAGCCGCAGCATATCCAGCGCCCGCGCCCGGGCTTCGGGCCGATCGGCCCCCTGATGCAGCCTGATGGCCTCGCCAATCTGCTGGCCGATGCTGAGCACGGGATTAAGGCTGGTCATCGGCTCTTGAAAGATCATCGAAATATCATTCCCGCGCAGCTGCCGCATCTGGCGTTCGGAGAAGCCAAGCAGGGATTGCCCCTGATAAAGAATATCGCCGCCGGTAATTTTTCCCGGCGGATCGGGGATCAGGCGCATGACCGATAGGGCGCTGACACTTTTGCCCGATCCCGATTCCCCTACGATGGCTAAAGTCTCACCGGCCCCAAGGGTGAATGACAGGCCCTGTACCGCCTGCAGCCATCCGCCCTCGGTGCGGAAGGACACATCCAGATCACGCAATTCAAGCAAAGGCGCGGCGGGCAAAGGAACAGCGGCGTTCATAGGCGGCTCACAAATCGGGGGTCGAGATGATCGCGCAGGCCATCCCCAACGAGATTGACCGCCAACACGGTGATCGACAGGGCCAGCCCCGGCAGCAGAACCAGATGGGGCGCGATATGAAAAACCGTTCGGCCTTCAGCGATGATATTGCCCCAGCTTGGGATGGCGGGCGGCGTGCCCGCCCCGATGAAGCTCAAAATCGCCTCGGTCAGCACGGCTGAAGCAAAAATATAGGTGCCCTGCACCAAAAGGGGAGCCAGCATATTGGGCAGCACATGACGCCACAGGATCGCCAGAAAAGGCGTGCCAGCGGTGACTGCGGCTTCCAGAAACGGCTGTTCTTTCAATGACAGCACAACACTGCGCGCCAGCCGGGCCACCCGGGGCACTTCGGCCACCGTGATGGCGATGATGACATTGGTGAGGCTGGCACCGGTCAGGGCGATCAGGGCTACCGCCAGAAGAATCGATGGAATCGCCATGATCCCATCCATCACCCGCATCAGAATCTGATCGATCAGCCGCACAAAACCGCTCAGCAGACCAACAGCCAACCCAAGGACGATGCTGAACAGCGCTACCCCCAATCCCACCGCCAGCGATATCCGCGCCCCATAAACCGTGCGGCTGTAAACATCCCGGCCGATCAGATCACCGCCGAACCAGAATTGCCCATCGGGGGGGCGAAGGCGATCGAAAGGTGCAATCCTCTGGGGATCGATGGTTCCCAGAACAGGGGCGGCCACCGCTGCCAAACCCATCAGCAGCAGCAAAAGCCCCCCGATGATCAGGGTGGGATGACGGCGCCACAAACGCCCAAAGGATTGGCGCGGGCTCAATATCTGATCCGTGGATCAAACAGGCCATAGCTGAGATCAACCAGCAGATTGATCAGAACATAGGCCATGGAAAAAATCAGGATGATCCCCTGGATCACCGGATAATCGCGGCGCAGAATGGCATCCACCACCAAGCGCCCCATGCCCGGAATATTGAACACCGTTTCGGTGACGACAACCCCGCTGATGAGCAGGGCAAAGCTGATACCGATCACCGTGATGATCGGCACCGCAGCATTTTTAAGGGCATGGCGGATCAGGATCGCCGGGGCCGACAACCCCTTGGCCCGCGCCGTGCGAATATAGTCCTGACCCAGAATTTCCAGCATCGAAGCCCGGGTGATCCGGGCGATCAGGGCCGCATTGACGATCCCCAAAGACAAAGCCGGCAGCAAAAGATGCGTCGCCCAGGGCCAAAATCCATAAGCGATCGGCACATAGCCCTGCACCGGCAGCACATTCCATTCCACAGACAACAGCATGATCAAAAGATAAGACAAAACGAACACCGGCATCGAAAAGCCCAGCACCGCAAAGCCCATCGCCAAACGATCGATAATGCGCCCGGATTGCCAGGCAGCCACCACCCCCAAAGGCACGGCGATCAAAACAGCGATGAACAGCGATGCCGCCGTCAGGGCCACGGTCGGCTCCAGCCTTTGCACGATCAGATCCAGCACCGGCCGATTGGAAAAAACAGAGGTGCCCAGATCGCCGCGCAATACGCCCGCCACCCAATGACCAAAGCGCACGAGAAAAGGATCATCAAGGCCCAGAGCCAGCCGCAGGCGGGCGATATCGTCCGCCGTTGCCTGTTCACCGGCCAGAACCGCTGCGGGATCCCCCGGGGTGAGATAGAGCAGGGAAAACACGATGATGGCAACGATCACCATCACCGGGATCGTCGCCAATAAGCGGCGGATCGCATAGGCAAGCATCAGGCCCGCACCCCCGATGCGGCTGCGAATACGGCTAAGGCAGCGGCTGCGGCCCGGGGATCAGCGCTCATGGGCAAAAAACTGAAATTCATGGATAATCCGGTCATCAAAGCAGATGACCATCGAAGCCCCATCAAGTCAATATTGGTTGCATGATGTTTAAAAGCCGTAGCGGCCTTATTCCGGCTTGGGCGCGCGTTCTTTGCGCGATTGCAGCGCGAAAAACCCCACGATCACGATCAGCAGCGCCAAAAAGCCCCCAATGGCCAGAGGATTGGGGGCAACGAACACCGTTCGATAGAAAATGCCCCCCAAAAGCCCCCCGATACAGGGGCCAACCGCCGGCACCCAGGCATAGCGCCAGTCCGATGGCCCTTTTCCGGGAATGGGCAGCAGGGCATGGGCGATGCGCGGCCCCAGATCGCGCGCCGGATTGATCGCATAGCCGGTCGTGCCGCCCATAGACAGCCCAATGGCAAAAACCAGCAGACCGACCACCAGCGGAAACATGCCTTCGGTGAATGTGTTGGCACCAATGGCCAAAACGCCCAGCACCAGAATGAAGCTGCCCAGCACCTCGCTCAACAGATTGGCGGGCCCATGGGCAATGGCGGGCGCGGTGGCGAAAACGGCGCGCTTGGCCTCGGGGTCGGGCGTTGCCGCCCAATGGGGATAATAATGCAGCCACACCAGCACCGCGCCGATGAAGGCCCCCAAAAGCTGCCCGGCGATATAAAGCGGCACATCGGCCCAGGGAAAAGCATTGGAGACGGCCAAACCCAGTGTGACCGCCGGATTGATATGCGCGCCGGACATACCGCCCACCATATAAACGGCAACCGCCACCCCCATGCCCCAACCGGCCGTGATGACGATCCAACCCGCCCCTTCGGCCTTGGAATGACGGAGCACAACCCCGCCCACAACCCCGCCGCCGAACAGGATGAGAACCATCGTGCCGATCACTTCGCCCAGAAATGGTGTCATGCAATGCCCCCGCTTTTCATGAAATCTGCGCTGTTTTTTATTTCGTCAGGCCCGCCAAAGCCCTTGCGGCCCATGGTAATCCCCCCATTTTTAATGGGGGGATTACCACAGTACTGCAGGGGGGATTAACCACAAGAAGATCGCGTCAAATATTAACAACTCTCAAAAGAAGCGTCAGGTAAAATCCACCTCACAGAACCACTGCGAAGCAGCCAACCCAGAATACAGCGTCCGCTTCCAACCATTGACTGGTAAGTTCGGCTCATCCGCTATTACTAAAAGGTGCTCTTGAAACTGCTTAGAGTTTAAGTTGCTCAGCGTGGACTTGCGATAAGATATTAAGGGAGTGAGTTCCTCCCATACGCGAGTGCGGTAACGTGACGCAAGTTTGCAGGCACAAAAGTGCGCCTTGACACGTTGTTTATCCTTCTCGGACCAAGCAGCTGGCGGTCTCACTTCAAAATCAACGACCATTGGAATTTCTTCACGAATGGATGCCGAAGTCCATTTCTCAAGAAAAAAATGATCGTCATCTAAGTACGGATGCAGTGGCTGAAAGTTCTCATCCGTTGGAAAACTGCCTCCCATCCCTTTGTTGCAGACTTGGCATGCGGGAACCAAATTTAGGGGTAGAACAGCGTATGTTGGAAAATATGCCTTCGGCAAAAAGTGATCAGTTGTACCTAACTCACCAAATTCACCCATTTCACCGATACCGCCACAATATGGGCATTCTTCATGGGCGGACAATTTAATCTGATCATAGATTTTTCTTGGTTTATCTTTGGATTTCACAACACCCTCGTCGTATAAGCTCACCAACTCCCCTTTTGAGAGTGATCCCAAAACGATCGCATGTGGTTGACCGCGAGCGGCTCTTGGAAGCTTGCACCAAGTTTTTGTCTGCGAACTTTCATCAAACCTTTCGTATGCCTTAACGACGTCTGCACGATTATTAAAAAATTTTGATTTAAGCGTCTGGTCTGCTAGACTTGAAGTTATCTTATCGTACAAATAAATCGAATCATAAGGTGGCGCGTCTAATTTTCTCATTCTTTAATAGACTCTTCGTCGCGATTAATAATCATCGCCTTGAGCATTCCTCGAGCCTCATAACCCAGACTGCCGCCCAAAATCTCAATAATTTCATCGTAAGTTCCACCTTGCCCAACTAGTTCGGAAAGTACGGTGTGGAATCCTGATCGAAAAACTTCAAGGCCAAACACTTCCCGGGTTAAGACACCCACATTTTCACCGAAAGTCTCTGTATCTGGGCGCTTTTTCTCTGATACGAGCTTACGCCGGCAGACCTTCCAAACACAAGAACTAGGAATTTCTTGCAAAACAACGGGGGAGTGGGTCGCAATTATGGCGACTGCATTACGCGTGTGCAAAAGCTGGCTTAAGCTTCGCATCAGAGCAGAAAGTAGAGGTGGGTGGAGATGCGTCTCTGGTTCGTCAAACAGCACCAGTGTCCTCTCCTCGACCTTAGCCACTAAGAGAGTCATCGTCAGGATTACGACTGCGTGCCCTGAACTCATCTTACCAATCAAAAATAGCGCACGTTCTTTTAGCTCCTTGTCGCGCAAATCTACCAATGACAAAAGCTGCATATCGAAAAAATTCTCATCACTGTGAAGAGTTTCGATCGCATGGACCCAACGATTTCGTCTCAAGTCATTCTCAAAGCAAAAAACGATTCCTGCTGCGAATTCCTCTAAAACCTGATCCTTGGATTTGATGATGGCACCGCCCTCATCCGCATAATCCGTTAAGCCGATATATGTGTAATGGGTATCATCTCCGTCTTTTGGGAGGTCGAAAGGGTCAAAAACGCTAAAGGCAACTGACACTAAGTTCGGGAAGTAACCATCGTCTTTTGTGATTTTTTTAGTCTCTCCATTGAGATGCCCCACGTTTTCTAGACACCTGCCTCTTTCAGTTTCTGCTGTCTGGCTTCGAAGTCAACGGGCGACAACA
>NZ_JARKVQ010000006.1:0-165823 GCF_029946565.1 Iodidimonas sp. MBR-22 | reverse complement strand
GGCGATGGTGGCGCTCCCGATGACGACGAGCGATAAGCCCTACCCCGGCACGAGCGACCACCATCATCGGATCGGGGAGGCCTCCCCGATCCGATACCGGCATTATCACTGCCAGCACGCTATGATTACCAGATTTTAAACAGACAACCCCGGCCCCCGAGCCGGGGTCCACCCTTTCCCATGCTCCATCCTTCAAAGATGGACTCCGGCTCTGCGGCGCATCCCTTCGGGCTCCTCCGCATCCGGCATGACACGGGGGAGGGGGCCACAAAAGACGTGGTAAATTCTGCCGCTTTGGCTGGGGCGGATTTTCCCTATCCGGTGGAATGAGCTTTCTTTCTTCGCATCTCAACGCGCACAAATTCTAAAAATTATTGATCAAAAACAATTACTTATAAAATTAATTCTGAATTGGCACGCTTCTCGCATTAGCTGCTGCGATTGCAAAAGCACCGGCGGCAGATGTCGCCCTTAATATGAAGGAGGGGCAAAATGGCCTTTTCAGTCAATACGAATAGTAGCGCATTAGAAGCCTTGCGTCAGCTTGTCGGTACCAACCGCAGCCTGGAAATAACCCAAAGCCGTATTAATACCGGCCTTGATGTGCGAACGGCTGCCGATGATCCGGCCAATTTCTCGATTGCCCAGAATTTGCGCGGGCAGGTGCGGGGTTTTGAAGCCGTACGCTCCAGCCTTGATCGCGCCACTTCAACGGTCGATATCGCCATTGCGGCTGCTGAGACCATATCCGATCTGCTGATCGATATGCGGGAAACCACCATCGCTGCTGCCGATAGCGGAATCGATAGCCAATCCCGCCAGGCCTTGAGCGATGAGTTCAGCCGCCTTTTGGAGCAGGTCAATTCGGTTGTCAGTCAGGCCAATTTCAACGGCACCAATATCGTTGATCCCTCACTGACCCGGATCACCGCCCTTACCGGCACCGAGGTGGCGGTGAATGATATCAATGGCGATGGAATTGTTGATGCGGGCGAAGCCGAATTATCAAATATCATTGAAATCAATGGCCGCGATCTGACGACAAACGGCCTTGAGATGATGATCAATAGTTTCGAGATTGATCCCGCAATAGGTTTTGACGTCAATATCACTAATCTTTCCGATATCGCCCGAAATCTTGATGATCGCGATTTCGTCAATGCCCTTGTGGCGGCAGGCAATGCCGATGGCATCATTAACCCCACCACCAATCCGGCGAGCTTTGATTTTTCGGGGGTCACCTTCCCCATCCCCGCAGTACCGGGAAATACCATCAGCCTGGGCGGTCAGACCTTCACGATCCCGGCAGGAACCTCTCAGGCTGAATTGGAAGCCGATTTTTCAATCGCAACAGCAACGCCCTTTACCATCACCGCAAGACCGGCGGATAATTTCAGCTCAAATGTCCGGGCCGAACAGGCATTGGTGGAAGTTGATAATGCGCTTCAGGTGGTGAACAGCGTATTGGCGGAATTTGGTGCCGCGGCGCGCCAGCTTGAATTATCCACCAATTTCACCATTCGGTTATCGGATGAATTGCAGGTGGGGATCGGTAATCTGGTGGATGCCGATCTGGCGCGGGAATCTGCCAGCCTTCAGGCGCTTCAGGTGAAGCAGCAATTGGGCTTACAGGCGCTGTCTATTGCCAATAGCTCGCCACAATCGATTCTGGCATTGTTCGGGAACTAAGATCGCGTTTTGCGCAAGGCTGTGCCATAGGCGGTGATTGCAATGCTGTTATTCTGGCCAATCTGGCTTTGCTGAAAGCGCAGATTGATCAAAAGATCGGCCTTCACCGCCATCATTTCCTGTTCAAGCCGCAAAAGAGCCTCGTTTCGGCTGCGGGCCAGCATCCTTTCCAGAACCGGAATATGGCCGCCGATCAGGCGCTGGAATAAGATCACCAAAGATCGGATGCGGGCATGGGAGCCAACATAAGATGCGCAAACCAGAATAGGCTCGCCATAACCTGCAGGCGCGTTTTTCAGTGTGGTGAGCAACGGGCGATGGGGCAGGGAGGCCCGCCGTTTCAGGCTTTTGGCATGATTGAACGAGATCCGCATGGCCAGATACACAAGGGCCAGGGTGGGAAGGGCGGTGAGAATGAGCCAGCTGAGCAGCATTTCCCCAAGATTGATCCCGCCATCAAACCACCAAGGCGCAAAAATGCGGCCCAGCATATCTATCCAATCCAGCTTAGGTTCAGGATTGGACATCGAGCCGGACCGCCGTGCCATAGGCAAGAATTTCCGCTGCACCCCCGGTCACAGATGCCGTTGTCAGCCGCACCGATAAAATGGCATCCGCGCCCAGCTTTTGCGCCTCGGCCACCATGCGGGCAATGGCATCTTCCCGCGCTTCATTCATCAATTCGGTATAGCCGCGCAATTCGCCGCCAATGATCCCCTTCAGCCCGGCGGCAATATCGCGCCCGATATGCTTGCCGCGCACCGTAGAGCCCTGCACAATGCCAAGGGTTTTTGAGATCACCCGCCCGGGAATTTGATCTGTTGAAATGACGATCATGCTGGATTTTCCTGCTTTGGCGGCTTCAGCGGCGGGATCGGACCCATAAATAGCGCGCAAAGGCAATGCCAAGCCCCAGGGCCGCCCCCATCAGCGCACCGGGCACCGGGGCATAAAAGCCAAAGCCGCCAATCATCGCCCCCCCCATCAATCCGGCAAAAAGCAAAAAGCCGATCAGCGAAAAATCATCGCGGCGGGGCTGATCATCATGCATCTGGCCATCGGGCCGTTCATAATCGGGCTTTTTGTCATCAGCCGGTGAGGCCTGGGGCGCGTTGTGTTTTGCGGTCATCAAAGGCAACTTTCCTGAGCGAAGATCGGGCATGAGGATAGATCATTCACATTTTATCATGTGTTAGCTTCATCTTCTGGCCGACACAAGGGGGCTTGCGCCGGGGTGGGGCGCGCCCTTATCTGATAGGCGCATCAAAGGAGACCATATCATGTCGCACAGCCCTTCGCGTTCATCTTTTGCCGATGATCCCATTGTCATTACATCCATGGCCCGCACCCCGATGGGCGGGTTCCAAGGCGATCTTTCCGCCCTTTCAGCATCGGATCTGGGGGCCCATGCCATCAAGGGGGCATTGGAACGCGCCGGCTTATCCCCCGATCAGGTGGATGAAACCATCATGGGATGCGTTTTGCCAGCGGGTCAGGGGCAGGCTCCGGCCCGCCAGGCTTCAAAAAAAGCCGGTATTCCCGATGCCATTGGGGCTGTAACCGTGAATAAGATGTGCGGATCGGGCATGAAGGCGATGATGCTGGCCCATGATAGCCTGCTGGCCGGGAGCAATGATATCGTTGTGGCCGGGGGCATGGAAAGCATGACCAATGCGCCCTATCTTTTGCCAAAGGCCCGGGGCGGCCTTCGCTTGGGCCATGGCGAGGTGAAAGATCATATGTTTCTCGATGGGCTGGAAGATGCCTATGATACCGGGCGTTTGATGGGCAGCTTTGCCGAAAGCACAGCGCAGCATTATCAATTCACCCGCGAATCTCAGGATGCCTATGCCATCGAAAGCCTGAAACGGGCGCAAAAGGCCTGCGAGGATGGCACCTTCGCCGCCGAGATCATCCCCCTGCAGATCGAGGATCGGAAGGGCAGTGTAACGATCAGTATCGATGAACAACCGGGCAAAGCGCGGCTTGATAAAATTCCGCAATTAAAGCCCGCCTTCGCCAAAGACGGCACAGTGACGGCGGCCAATTCCTCGTCCATTTCCGATGGCGCGGCGGCGCTGATCCTGATGCGACGATCTGAGGCCGAAAAACGTGGCCTGCCAATTTTGGCCGAAATCAGGGGCCATGCCTCCTTTGCCCAAGCGCCCGAATGGTTCACCACGGCCCCCATAGGGGCGATCAAGGCCGTGCTGGAAAAAACCGGCTGGGATCAGAAAAGCGTTGATCTGTGGGAGGTGAATGAAGCTTTCGCGGTGGTGGCGATGGCCGCCATCCATGCCCTTGATCTGCCCCATGATCAGGTGAATGTGCATGGGGGGGCCTGCGCTTTGGGGCATCCCATCGGCGCATCGGGGGCGCGGATCATGGTGACCTTGATCAATGCCTTAAAACAGCGGGGCGGAAAGCGCGGCATTGCCACCTTGTGCATTGGCGGCGGCGAGGCCACGGCGCTGGCGGTGGAACTGCCATCCTGATCGGCGCATCAAAGGCTTCAGGCCAAAGCCTATGGCTGATTATGTTGGGGGGTCTTGATCATTTCCAGATCAAGACTTTCCAGCCTTCGCAGCAGATGATCCAAAGCTGTTTGCTCTTCACCGCTCAAATGCGCAAGCAGATGTGCTTCATAAGATAAAGCCAGCGGCATGATTTCGCGATAAATCGCCCGGCCATCGGGCGAAAGCGCCAGCACCGAGCGGCGGCGGTCGGTGCTGGAAAAATGCCGCTCCAGCCGCCCTTTGGCCAAAAGCCGTGAAACCGCGCGGCTCACCGCCACTTTATCCATCGCTGTGCGTTCAGCCACTTCACTGGCCGATAAATCGGTTTCATCGCCCAAAATGGCCATGATCCGCCATTCCGGGATGCTGAGATGAAAGCGTTCGGAATAAAGCGCCGCGATGGTGCGGGAAATCCGGTTAGAGAGCGTGGCGAGCCGATAGGGCAGAAACTGCGGCAATTTCAGCCGGGTCTTCTGATCGCTATGGGGGCGGGGTTTATCCGCTATCGGCTGGTGTTCATCGGTCATCGGCGCATCCATCTGGTTCCAAAGCCATCATGCCAAGATGGCACGCAGATCGCCATAGCTTCTTTGTGATGGCGTACAAATCAGATTGGGACTTGCGAAAAGGGCCCCATCGGCTTATTTAGTTACATATGTAACCAATAAAATAGATGCGGAAAAGGAGCCGTTGCGATGACTGATACGCCCGTTAATCAGCCCGAAAATCCCAAAGTTGAAAACCCGATGGGAACTGATGGCTTTGAATTTGTGGAATATGCAGCGCCCGATCCGCAGATGCTGCGTACGCTTTTTGAAAAGCTGGGCTTTCCGGTGATCGGCACCCATAAAACGCGCGACATCACCCTGCATCGGCAGGGGGATATCAATTTTATCATCAATGCGGAAAAAACCGGCTTTGCGGCAGATTTTGCCAAAAAGCACGGGCCTTGCGCCTGTTCCATGGGCTTTCGGGTGGCGAATGCCGATCAGGCCTTTGAACGGGCGGTGCGCCTTGATGCCACGCCGATCACGGATGATGACCGGATTTTGTCGAAACCGGCTATCGAGGGGATCGGCGGATCGCGGCTTTATCTGGTGGATGGCTATGGCGGCACCAATGCCTGGATCGAGGATTATGATATCCTGCCCGATGCCGAGGATCGGATGAAGCAATGGGGCGCGGGCCTCACCTATATCGATCATCTGACCCATAATGTTATTTGGGGCAATATGGATAAGTGGCGGGATTTTTATGGCCGCCTGTTTAATTTTGGGCAGGTCCGTTATTTCGATATCAAGGGCAAGCTTACGGGCCTTGTGAGCCGGGCTTTGGCCAGCCCCTGCGGTAAAATCCGCATTCCCCTTAATGAATCCGAAGATGATAAAAGCCAGATCAATGAATATCTGGATGAATATAAAGGCGAAGGAATCCAGCATATCGCCTTGGGAACAGGGAATATTTACCAATCGGTGGATATTTTGCGCGATCATGATGTGGCGTTTCAGGATACGCCGGATACCTATTATGAACGGCTCGATGCGCGTTTGCCCGATCATGGCGAGCCGGTGGCGGAATTGCAAAAGCGGCGCATTCTGGTGGATGGCGGCGAAGCTCAGGGCGGCGGGATGCTGCTTCAGATTTTCACAAAGAATGTGATCGGGCCGATTTTCTATGAAATCATCCAAAGAAAAGGCAATGAAGGCTTTGGCGAAGGCAATTTCAAGGCCCTGTTTGAATCGATCGAACAGGATCAAATCCGTCGCGGCTATCTGACATCGAATGAAGCGGCGGAATAAGGCTAAGGTTTAGCTTTCACAAGATCGGCGTTCATCAAAAAGGGTGGGGCATGCGCAATAAGATCAGTTTCCCGAAAATCGAGGGCGAAAGCTCGCGGCAGGCTCATGCCGATTTCCCCGAAGGCGCTTTCGAGCGGGAGATGGGGAATGAGGGCTTTTTTGGCCCGGCAACGCATCTTTATCATCGCCATGCCCCCACTGGCTGGATTGCCTTCGATGGGCCATTAAAGCCCCGGGCTTTTGATGGCAATCAGCTTCCATTAAAGGGTGAAAGCCCTTGGGATGCCGCGCTTTTATTATCCAATCCCCATACCGCCATTCGCTTTTGGGCCTGTGATCGGGCTATGGATCATCTGGTGCGCAATGCAGATGGCGACGAGCTTTTATTCATTCATGAAGGGGCGGGCGCGCTGTTTTGCGATTTTGGCCATCTGCCCTATCGCGATGGCGATTATATCCTGCTGCCGCGCGGCACCATGTGGCGGATCGAGCCGCACCAGCCCAGCAAGATGATGCTGATCGAGGCAACGAATTCCAGCTATCGGCTGCCCGAAAAAGGGCTGGTGGGTGCCCATGCCATTTTCGATCCCGCGATTTTGGAAACCCCCCATATCGATGCGGCTTTCAAGGCTCAGCAAACGGAAGACACGTGGCGGGTGGTGGTGAAGCGCCGGGGGCAGGCCACCATCATCACCTATCCGTTCAATCCCCTTGATGCCATGGGCTGGAAGGGGGATCTGCTGCCGGTGCGGATCAATTGGCGGGATATTCGCCCCCTGATGAGCCATCGCTATCATCTGCCGCCCAGCGCCCACACAACCTTTGTGGCGGATCGTTTTGTGGTATGCAGCTTTGTGCCGCGCCCCATCGAAAGCGATCCGGGGGCTTTGAAGGTGCCCTTTTACCACAATAATGATGATTATGATGAATTCATCTTTTACCACAAAGGCGAATTTTTCAGCCGCGATAATATCTATCCCGGGATGATGACCCTGCATCCTTGCGGCTTTACCCATGGCCCCCATCCCAAAGCGTTTGCGGCGGGGTTGAAAGCGCAGAAAACCGCCACAGATGAAGTGGCAGTGATGATCGATACCCGCGATGCCCTGACCATTCATGCCGAGGCGGAAGGGGTGGAATGGTCCGATTATTATTTAAGCTGGGGCGCCGCCAAGCGGATGGACCCGGCCGCCGAATAGGCTGGCAGTCTTTCAATTCTGAGGCTGACCGTGATGACGAAGACAAGGAGAGTTTATGAGATTGGCATCCATCAAAAAAGGGCGTGACGGCCAGTTGGTTCTGGTTTGTAAAGACCATGAAAAGATGGTGCGTGCAGATATGATCGCCCCCACGCTTCAGGCGGCGCTTGATGATTGGGCGTCCTGTGCACCCCGCTTGCAGGCTTTGAGCGATGATCTGGATGCCGGGCGTATCGATGGCGAACCGTTTGATGAAGCGGCCTGCGCCTCGCCCTTGCCCCGCGCCTATCAATGGGCGGATGGATCGGCTTATGTCAATCATGTGGAATTGGTGCGGAAGGCGCGCGGGGCCGAGATCCCCGAAAGCTTTTGGGAAGACCCCCTGATGTATCAGGGCGGGTCTGATCGTTTTCTGGCACCGCATGATGATATTTCCATGGCGGATACGGGCTGGGGGATCGATTTCGAGGCGGAAATCGCCATTATCACCGATGATGTGCCCATGGGCGTTTCGGTTGCGGATGCGGGGGCCCATATCGCCCTGTTGATGCTGGTGAATGATGTGTCTTTGCGCAATCTGATCCCGGCTGAATTGGCCAAGGGCTTTGGTTTTTTTCAGTCGAAGCCCTCATCGGCCTTTTCGCCTTTAGCGCTCACCCCCGATGATCTGGGGGCAGCATGGCAGGATGGCAAGCTGCATCTGCCGCTTTTATCCTTTTTGAATGATGCGCCTTTCGGTAAGCCCAATGCCGGGATCGACATGACCTTCAACTTCCCGCAATTGATCGCCCATGCTGCCAAATCCCGGCCTTTGGAAGCGGGCACCATCATCGGTTCGGGCACGGTTTCAAACAAGCTTGATGGCGGCCCGGGCAAACCGGTGGGCGAAGGTGGCGCGGGCTATAGCTGCATCGCCGAAATCCGCATGATCGAAAAAATCCAGACCGGCGAAATGCGTACATCTTTCCTGCAATTTGGCGATCGGGTGCGTATCGAAATGCGCGATGCGGGTGGCCGGTCATTATTTGGCGCGATCGATCAGAAAATTACCAGATATGAAGGCCCCGGCAGATGAAAATCACCACAAGGCTAGGCCGCGAGGTTGAGGTCAATGCCGATTATACCATTGATCAGGATTGGGGGCATTACAGCCCGGCAGAACATGATCGCTGGGATCGCCTTTATGCCCGCCAGCGCGATGTTTTGCAGGGCAGGGCCTGTGATCAGTTTCTCCACGGGCTTGAAGCTTTGAAACTTTCGAATGGCGGTATTCCCAATTTCAAGGATTTGTCTGATCGCCTGATGGCGCGGACCGGCTGGCAGGTCGTGGCGGTGCCGGATCTGGTGCCTGATGAGGTTTTTTTCGATCATCTGGCCAATCGCCGCTTTCCGGCGGGCAATTTCATCCGGGATGAAAAACATTTCGATTATATTCAGGAACCCGATGTTTTTCATGATGTTTTCGGCCATGTGCCGATGCTCAGCGATCCGGTATTCGCGGATTATATGGAAGCCTATGGCAAGGGCGGATTGGCTGCGGCCGGGCGCGGTGTTTTGCATAATCTGGCCCGGCTTTATTGGTACACGGTGGAATTTGGCCTGATCAAAACCGATGCGGGGATGCGTCTTTATGGGGCGGGGATCGTTTCCAGCCCGGCGGAATCGGTCTTTGCGCTGGAAGATTTATCGCCCAATCGACTGCATTTTGATCTTGAACGGGTGATGTGCACCGATTACCGTATCGATGATTTTCAGCAAACCTATTTTGTCATCAATAGCTTCAAAGAACTTCTTGATGCCACATATCAGCCTTTTGGGCCGGTTTATGATCATATCAAAGCCCGTCCCAAATATGCCGTTGCAACGATTCTGGATGAAGATCATGTGCATCATCAAGGAACCCAGGCCTATGCCATGGCGCAATCGGCGGCTCTCAAGGATGCCTGATGGGCGCTGGTTTTGCGCGCAGCTTTCCTGATCATGGATGATATTTCGGTGATTATCCCGGTGCGGCCCGATGAGCCGGCTTTGCCCGCTTTGCTGGCCCAGCTTGAAGGTCAACCCGGTCTGTGTGAAATTCTGGTGATGAATGAGGGCAGCCGGGCGAAAAGTTTGAATGCTGGGGCGCTTCGGGCCAAGGGCGCGATTTTGTGGTTTCTTCATGCCGATAGCCGCCTTGAAGGCGATAGCATTGAAAAGCTTCGGCTGGCTTTTCATCGCCAGCCGGATGCCTTGCATTATTTCGATCTGGTTTTTGATGATGCGGCAGGTTTTTGGGTGAAGCTCAATCAATGGGGGGCTTTTTGGCGCTCACGGCTTTTATCGGTGCCCTTTGGTGATCAGGGGCTGGCCTGTTCGGCCAAAATTTTCGCGCGATGCGGGCCTTATGATGAAGCCTGCGCCTATGGCGAGGATCATTTATTCGTCTGGCAGGCCCGGCGGGCGGGGGTGCGCCTTCATCCCATCGCGGCTCCCTTATTGACCAGTGCCCGCACCTATCGCGATAAAGGCTGGCTGCGTTTGACCCTGCTTTATCAATTTCGCTGGATCAAACAGGCCGCACCAGAGGCCTGGGCCTTATTATGGAGCCGGAGACCATGAGCGGGGCGATTGCCATTTTTGTTAAAACACCGGGTTTGACCCCGGCCAAAACACGGCTTGCCCGGGGCATTGGAACCGCGCAGGCAGAAGATTTCTATAGCCACAGCCTTGATTGTGTGGCCTTTAGCGTGTCGCGCTTTTTAAAGCCCCGCAAGGATTGGATCGCCCGCTGGGCCGTGGCCGAAGCAGAGGGGGTGGAGGATCCGCGTTGGCGCGATTTTGGGGCGCGTCATACCGGCCCGGGCACATTGGGTGAGCGGATGTGGCGGGTTTATGAAGGCTTGCGCCGGGTGCATGGGCAGGTTTTCCTGATTGGTGCCGATGCCCCGCAAATGGGGGCCAAACATTTAAAGGCGGCGCAGCAGGCTCTAGACGATCAGGATTTTGTTTTTGGCCCCGCCCATGATGGGGGTTTCTGGCTTTTTGGCGGTAAAAGGCCGATTCCAAAGCCGCTGTGGCTGGCCCCGCGCTATAGCACGCCCCATGCCCGCGCCGATTTCATCGATGCCCTTAAAGCCCATGCCTTTCCCGCACCCGCCATGCTCGATTTTTTAAACGATATTGATGAAGCCGAAGATTTAGCGGCGCTGACCCATGAAATGCCAGCCAATCGCAGCCCGGCCCAAAGGCGGTTGATGGCATGGGTGCGCCAGATGGAAAGCGATCAAACGCGCATGTGATTTTGAGTGACATGTCGCCCGCCTTGCTTATTGTGGTCCCGCTCTATAATTCTAGGCGCATCTTTCATTGATCGAGCAGCGGAGGGCAGCGTGGCACCTGAAAGGATCGGGCTATATCCGGGAACATTCGACCCGGTGACCAATGGCCATCTGGATATTATCCGGCGCGGATCAAAGCTGGTGGATCATCTTGTGATCGGTGTTGCCACCAATCCTTCCAAGGACCCGTTGTTTTCGCTGGATGAACGCGTGAAAATGGTGCGCGCCGAAACGGCGGAACTGGCCCAAAATTGCGCTGCCAAAATCACGGTCGAGCCTTTTGATGATTTGTTGATGTCTTTTGCCGAAACAATCGGGGCGGTGGTCATCATCAGGGGCTTGCGGGCGGTTTCGGATTTTGAATATGAATTTCAGATGGCCGGAATGAATGCCTTTCTCAATCCTGATGTGGAAACCGTGTTTTTGATGGCGGATGCCAAATATCAGCCGATTGCTTCAAAACTGGTGAAGGAAATCGCAAGCTATGGCGGGCGGATCGATCAATTCATTCCAAAGCGCGTGGCCCATGCGGTGCGTGCCCAGATTGCTGATCGCCGCCGCCGCAAAGCGGTCCCTTGATGGCCCCTATGCCCGCTGTTTTATTAGATTTGGGGCGTTGGGAAATGGATATGCGAAATTGAAGGTGTTTTCGATGATATTGAAAAAATGGCTTGCAGGCTTATTGGCCCTGAGCTTAAGCGGTGCAGCGGTCACGGCCGAAGCGCAAAATCAAGCTGAAAATCAGGCTGTGGATTTAGCCGATCCTGAAAATACACTTTATCTCGATCTGGAAACGGGCCGGGTCACCATCCAATTGCGCCCTGATAAAGCCCCCAATAGCGTGGAGCGGATCAGAACACTGGTGCGCCGGGGTTTTTATGATGGGCTGATTTTTCATCGGGTGATCCCCGGCTTTATGGCGCAGGGCGGTGATCCGGCAGGAAATGGCTCTGGCGGTTCGGAACTCCCGGATTTAAAAGCCGAATTCAGTGATCTTTTGCATTTGCGGGGCACTATGGCCATGGCCCGGGCCGATAATCCCGATAGCGCCAACAGCCAGTTTTATATCACCTTCAGCCGGGTCGGCAACCTTGATAATAAATATACCATCATTGGCCGCGTGGTCTCAGGCATGGAGCATGTGGATGCCTTGGCCGTAGGGGAACCCCCTGTGGAGCCGAGCAAAATCATCAAGATGAGCCTGGCATCAGACAGCGCGGATCAAAATAAAAGCGCGCAATCAGCCAATCAATAGGGCCGGATGCGGTTTTTTGGCGATCAGGCGGCGCTGTCTGCGCTTTGCCGCCATTGCTCAAGGGCCAAAAGGGCGCGTTCGCTCATGGCGGGCTTGCGCTCTTTTTTCCTGATCCGGCCTTCCAAAGGCGGGAACAGCCCGAAATTCACATTCATCGGCTGAAAGCTTTCTGCATGGGCGCCGCCGGTGATATGGGCCAAAAGTGCCCCAAAGGCGGTGACAATGGGCGGATGGCTGATGCTTTCGCCCTTCGCCTCGGCGGCGGCGAACCGACCGGCCAACAGACCGATGGCGGCGGATTCGATATAGCCTTCAACGCCGGTGATCTGCCCCGCAAAGCGCAGGCGGGGATCGGCTTTCAGCCGCAGGCTTTGATCGAGCAGTTTTGGCGCATTGATGAAGGTATTGCGATGCAGCCCACCCAAACGGGCAAATTGCGCCTGCTCAAGCCCCGGGATCATGCGGAAAATATCGGTTTGTGCCCCATATTTCAGCTTGGTTTGAAAGCCCACCATATTATAAAGCGTGCCCAGCTTGTTATCCTGCCGCAATTGGATCACGGCATGGGCCTGGCGCCCGGTGCGGGGATCGATCAGGCCCACCGGCTTCATGGGGCCAAAGCGCAGGGTTTCATGGCCGCGTTCGGCCATCACCTCGATGGGCATACAGCCTTCAAAATAGGGGGTGTTGGCTTCCCATTCCTTGAAGCTGGTTTTCTCCCCTTCCAGTAAGGCCTTGATAAAGGCTTCATATTGGGCTTGATCGAGGGGGCAATTGATATAATCGGCCCCTTCGCCTTTATCATAGCGGGATTGAAACCAGGCAATATCGAAATTGATGCTGTCTTTATAAACGATGGGGGCGATAGCATCGAAAAAGGCGAGGCTGTCTTCTCCGGTTAAACCAAGGATGGCATGGCTTAAACCATCCGAAGTCAGGGGGCCGGTGGCAATGATCACATTCGACCAATCGGCGGGGGGCAATTCATCGATGCAATCGCGCTCGATTTCGATCAGGGGATGATTTTTGAGGGTGGTGCTGACCATATCCGAAAAATGATCGCGATCCACCGCCAAGGCCGATCCCGCAGGCACTTTGGTGGCATCGCCACAGCGCATGATCAGCGAATTCATCCGGCGCATTTCTTCATGCAAAAGGCCAACGGCATTATTTTGTGCATCATCGGATCGAAAGGAATTGGAGCAGACCAATTCAGCCAATCCCTCACCATGATGGGCGGCGGTGGTTCTTTTGGGGCGCATTTCATGCAGGATGACGGAAATGCCCTGCTCGGCGATTTGCCATGCGGCTTCCGATCCCGCCAATCCCCCGCCAATGATATGGACGCAAGTGTTCATGAGAAAAATCCTATGAGAGGGGGAGGGTGGCCTTCGCGCTTTTGCGGTTGCCGTTGATGGCTTTGCAGTCTATTTCAAATCTGGTGAACAGAGGCAAGAGGGTTTCATGAATTCTAACGCGCAGCCCATGACATTATTTGAAGCTTTGCGCCTGCGATCCGTGGTTAATCGAGGGCTGAAAGTGGCTCTGATTGTTGGTGTTATTCTGGTTTTGATCAATCAGGGTGAGCTGCTTTTAAAAGGCGAGATGCCGCCGCTTTGGAAGGTGATCATGACCTTCATCGTGCCCTATTGCGTTTCCAGCTATTCCGGGGCGGCCCATATCGTGGCCCAAAGCCGCATGCAGGCCGCTAAGCCAGAGCCTCGCTAAGCCATAGCCATCAATTCAGGCTGTGCAGGGGAAGCCGATAGCTTCCATCCTGATAGGGGCCCAGATGATTGGGAATATCGGGATGGCGGCAAGGGCCGGATGTATCGGATTCCAGATTTTGCTGGCTGACATAGGCCATATAGGTGGATTGTTCATTTTCCGCCAGAACATGATAGAAAGGCTGATCCTTTCTGGGCCGCATGGCTTCGGGGATAGACAGCCACCACTCTTCGCTATTGTCGAAAACGGGATCGACATCATAAATCACCCCGCGAAATGGGAAGATCCTGTGTTTCACGATCTGACCGATTGAAAATTTTCCTTCCGCAAATCTTGTCACTTTTGGTGCCTGTGATTGTTTCTGATCATTAAAGTGCTGCAATGGGCTAAAATTAAAGGAGAGTAGGGCCGCTGATCAAGCGCTTTTGGCCCCGGTGCCGAAAGGAATTTACCCATTTGGTTTTAGGAAATGGGGGAAAAGCATCCATGTAATCGGCTGAAGGTGGTTTCGATGGAAAAGAGAATGATTGTCAAAGCCTTGATGATATCGTGCAGATCGGTGGGTTCATCGATATCGGTAAGGCTGGAAAAGCTGATCAGCCCTTGGGCATCTTTGGTGATCTGATCATGATCGCGCAATTTCGATTGCTCCAAAATGGCGATCATATGCCTTCTGCCATCCGGGTTTTCGGCTGAAAAGGGCAGATAGCCCAGCCTTGCTTTCAGGCTGAGGCGCGATTGTCCGTGCCTTGGCTTATTGATGGAACATTCAAATTCTATGCCATCCCATATAAAGCTGAAGATGAGCGGAAATTGCAGGGTCGGGTTATCGATCTCTTTCTGCGCTTGTTCCAAAATCTGATACAAGGCGGGAAGCTGGGCAGAGTCAGCCTGAAAATCGGATTGATACTGGGTCATGATACACAAAAAGCCTGATGATTTATCTGCCTGATCATGCTCTGTCAGGCTTAATGAACCGTAAAACGAATTGTTTTCTATCTTTTTTAAGGACAAATCTGATGCCGCGTGGCCTGCAACATTCGCCAATAGATAGCACAGGGCCTAATGAGCCAACAACACATCATTGGCAATCAATCCGGCGTCTCATTCCTTATTTATGGCCACGGGATCGTTTCGACCTGAAGCTGCGGATCGTTTTTGCCGTGCTTTTGATGCTGCTGGCCAAAGGGGTGACGGTGTACACCCCATTTTTCTATAAATCGGCGATCGACAATCTTCAGTCGCCCACAGGGCAGGCGGTGCTCATTCCGGCTTTTCTACTGATGGCTTATGGCATGGCGCGCTTTGGCGGGGTGGCTTTGGCGCAATTGCGTGATGCGGTTTTCTCCCAAGCCTCGCAACATGCCCTGCGCAGTGTGGCTTTGCAAACCTTCCAGCATCTGCATGCTTTATCTTTGCGGTTTCATCTGGAACGACGCACGGGGGGCATGTCGCGGGCCATTGATCGGGGCACCCGGGCGATTGATTTTCTCTTGCGGTTCCTGACCTTCAATATCGTGCCCACGGTGCTTGAACTGCTTTTGGTGGCAGGCATTTTCTGGGTCCATTTCGGCTGGATCTATGCCCTGTGCCTGTTGGTGGCGGTTGCCATTTATATCGTATTTTCGGTGGTCATCACGGAATGGCGCACGCGCTTTCGCAAAACCATGAACGAGCAGGACAGCAAAGCCAATAGCCGCGCCATCGATAGCCTTTTGAATTATGAAACGGTGAAATATTTCGGCAATGAAGAGCATGAAGCCAACCGCTATGATCGGGCCTTGAAAACCTATCAGGGCGCTGCTCTCCAAAGCCAGTCGTCTCTTTCTTTGTTGAATGCCGGTCAGGCGCTGATCATCAATATTGCCTTGGCGGGCGTGATGATTCTCACGGCGCGGGATGCGCTGGCGGGCACCCTCACTTTGGGTGATGTGGTGCTGGCCAATTCCCTGTTGATCCAGCTTTTTGTCCCGCTCAATCTTTTGGGCTTTGTTTATCGGGAAATTCGGCAGTCCCTGATTGATATGGATTATCTGTTTGGCCTGCTCGATCAAAATCAGGAAATCGCCGATAAGGCGGATGCCGTGCCGCTGGTTGTCAAAGGCGGCGAGGTCCGGTTTCAGGCGGTTGATTTTGGTTATGATCCCCGCCGCCAGATCCTGCATGATCTGAGCTTTTATGTGCCGGCAGGGAAAACCGTTGCCATTGTGGGGCCGAGCGGGGCGGGTAAATCCACCTTGTCGCGCATTCTGTACCGCTTTTATGATATAGCCTCGGGGGCGGTGCTGATCGATGGCATGGATATTCGCGATGTCACCCAAAAAAGCTTGCGCAAAGCGATTGGGATCGTGCCGCAGGATACGGTGCTGTTCAATGAAAGCATTGCCTATAATATCCGCTATGGCCGCCCCGATGCCAGCGATGAGGATATTCGCACAGCGGCCCGCCTTGCGCGCATCGATGGCTTTATCGATCAATTACCCGATGGCTATGAAACTTTAGTGGGCGAGCGGGGATTGAAACTATCGGGCGGCGAAAAGCAGCGGGTGGCGATAGCGCGCACGATTTTGAAAGATCCGCCGATCCTGTTGCTTGATGAAGCGACCAGTGCACTCGATAGCCGCACCGAGCAGGAAATTCAGGAGGCCATCGAGCAGATTTCACGCAACCGCACCACATTGGTGATTGCGCATCGCCTGTCAACCGTGGTGAATGCGGATGAAATTCTGGTTCTTGATCAGGGGCGGATCATCGAGCGCGGCGCGCATGAAAGCTTATTGCTCGCACAAGGCACTTATCATGCCATGTGGCAGCGCCAGCTTGATGGATCGCCATCAGATGTTTGACCTTTTGCAACAATTTGGTCAGAGTTCGCGAAACAAGGCCGGATAAGATATATCTGTGTCAAAGGTCATGCACGCTCAGCAAACCGTTCATCTAGGTTTGCATCATATGGAAAGGTTTTATCCGATGGATCCGTTTCGTTCTGCTTTCAATCGCGTTCATCGGGAAGGCATCCCCTTTGTTCTGATCGCTTTTGGTCTGGCGGCCCTGTTTATGATCTTCCTGTCTGAAACGCTGGGATGGATTTTTATCGTTCTGGGCCTTTATATCGTTTATTTTTTCCGCGATCCGGTGCGCATGACCCCGCTGCTGCCCGATGCCCTGATCAGCCCGGCCGATGGAGTGGTTTCCAAAATCGATGAAGCGGCGCCGCCTGCCGATCTTGAAATGGGGGATGGCCCGCTCACCCGCATTTCGATTTTTCTGTCGGTTTTGAATGTGCATGTCAATCGCGTGCCCTGCGAAGGATCGATCAGTAAGCTGGTTTATGTGCCGGGCAAATTCATCAATGCCTCCCTTGATAAAGCCAGCGAAGATAATGAACGCCAGCTTGTGCGCCTTGATCGGGCGGATGGTCGGTCGGTGGCATTCGTGCAGATTGCCGGTTTGATCGCCCGGCGCATCGTGTGTTCCCTTGATGTGGGACAGAATGTGCTGGCCGGAGAGCGGTTCGGGATCATCCGTTTTGGCAGCCGCATGGATGTGTATTGCCCCAAAGGCATGGAGCCGGTGATTGCCGTGGGGCAAACGGTGGTAGGGGGTGAAACTATTCTGGCCACCGATGATGCGGTTAATCCACGCCCCGATGGCCGGGCGGATTGATGCGCACCCCAAAAAAAGATATGGGCCGCAATGTCTTTACCGCCCGCATGATGGCGGCCAATGTTGTCACTACCCTTGCTTTGTGCTCGGGGATGACGGCGATCCGCTTTGCCATTGAAGGACGGTTTCAATTGGCTGTGGTCTTTGTGATTGCGGCTGCGGTGCTCGATGCCATGGATGGCGCTGTGGCCCGGCTTTTGAAAAGCACCAGCCGCTTTGGGGCCGAACTTGATAGCCTTTCAGATGTCGTGGCCTTTGGCATGGCGCCCGCCTTTTTGCTTTATGCTTGGGGATTGGGGGATATGGGCCGGTTTGGCTGGATTGTGGCTCTGGCCTATGGGGTCTCTGTCGCCTTGCGTTTGGCGCGCTATAATGCGGCGATCGAGGATGAGGATGATCCCCATCGGCCCCATGGCTATTTCACCGGGGTGCCCGCCCCTGCCGGGGCGATGCTGGTTTTGCTGCCGATGCTTCTCGATTTTGCCTTTGAATCCAATTTGTTCCAGCGTTCGATCGTGCTGGTGGGCTATGTGGGGCTGATCGCAACTTTGGTGGTATCGCGGCTGCCAACCTTTTCCCTGAAGCAATTTCGGGTGCGCCGCGATGCGATGGTGCCCACCTTGCTTTTGATTGCCCTTTTCGCGGCATCGGTGACAGTTTATCGCTGGGCGGCTTTGTCTATCGTCGTGATTTTATATCTGGGGTCGATCCCTTTGGCGCTCAGCATTTATCGCCGGAAAAAGCACGAGAGCGCCAAATCCAAAGCACCCGATTGAGCAGGTAAAATTTCGCCCGATTCCGGTCGTTATTCGGCAGCCTGCTTTATATCGCCGCGATGATCCGCTTGCGCCTTTGCTGCCTTTTGTTTTTTGCGTAAGGCGCGCTTTTCCCGGATTAAAACCCGCCAGGCCAACATCGAGGGGGTGACCACCAGGGTCAGAAGGGTGGCAAAGCTGAGCCCGAATACAATGGCCAGGGCCAGATCCACCCAGATGAAGCTGGTGGGGGAGCCGATTTCCACATTGCGTTTGATGAAATCGACATTCACCTGAAAAACCATCGGCAAAAGGCCGGTGACCGTGGTGATGGTGGTGAGCAGCACCGGGCGTAATCTTTGGGCACCGGTGCGAACGATGGCATCAAGGGGTTTCATCCCGCTTTTCACCAAACGATCATAAGTATCGATGAGCACGATATTATTATTCACCACGATCCCGGCCAAAGCGATAATGCCCACCCCGGTCATCACGATCACAAAGGGCCGATCCAAAAGCCATAGGCCGAAAACCGCGCCGACAGTTGATAAGATCACCGAGGATAAAATCAGCCCGGCATGGTAAAAGCTGTTGAATTGCGCGAGCAGAATAAGGCCCATGCCAAAAAGGGCCACGGCAAAGGCATTGATCAGGAAACTGCCCGATTCCCGCTCCACCTCATCTTGTCCGGCAAAGCTTATTTTCAGGCGGGGATCAAAATTCTGATCGGCAATCCACTGGCGCAATTCTTCAACCTTCCGAGCCGGTTGAACGCCGGTAGCCACATCACTTTGAAGCGTCAGCACGTTTTCCCCGTCGATCCGTTCGATATCGCCGGTTTTGGGCCGCGCTGACCGCTCCACGAAATTGCTGATCGGAACACTGCCAAATTCGGTTGGGATGCGCAGGCGATCAAGGGCTAGAATGCCGCGCTCATCGCCGGGGAAACGCACCCTTATATCCACTTCGTCATCGGCCCCATCCGGGCGATAGCGGCCCACCAGCGCGCCATTGGTTACAAGCTGGATAAAGCTGCCGACGCTGGTGATATCCGTGCCAAAGCGCCCGGCCTCTGATCGATCAACATCAAGCCGCCATTCGATCCCAGCCGTTGGGCGGCTGTCCTCCTGATCCACCAGCCCATCCATCTGATCGAGATGGCGGCGGATTTTATCCACAGCCGCGGTTAGAAGCGAGGAATGATCGCTGGCAATTTCGATCTGAATGGCTTTGCCCTGCACCGGGCCTTGTTGTTCTTCGGAAAATTCAATTTTCACGCCCGGAATATCGGCCACGCGCTGACGGATTTCCGCTTCGATTTCGGTGGCGGGGCGGCGTTCTTTCCAATCCATGAACAATAAGGTGATCCGCCCGATAATATCATCGGCATCGCCCGATCCGGCCCCGATCCGGGTATAGCGGTTTTCCACCCCCTCTACATCGAGCACCTTGCTTTCCACATTGGAAACGATACGGCTCATTTCATTGATAGAGAGATTGCCGCGCGCATGAACCAAAAGGCGGGCGCTATTGGGCTCGCCATCGGGAAACAGAATCTGCCCGTTATTATCGGTGATGAACAAGGTCCATGTGCCGACAAGGGCCAGAAGGGTCAGGCTTAAAATCTTGCCCGGATGGTGCATGACCCGGGATAGAAATTGGGCATAAGCCCCGGTAAAGCCGCCCAATTTTCGGGGGTCTTCGCCTTTGTCTCCGGCCAGATGCTCCATCAATTCCGCATTGCCTTCGCCCGGCTTGCCAATGGTCGCACCCAATGTGGGCAGAAAGATCAAAGCCATGAGCAAAGAGCCGATCAGCGTGAAAATCAGGGTCAGCGGCAGATAGCTCATGAAATCGCCGATGATACCGGGCCAAAAAAGCAAAGGGGCAAAGGCCATGAGGGTGGTGGCGGTTGAAGCGGTGATCGGCCAGGCCATGCGCTGTGCGGCCAAGCGAAAGGCATCGCGTTTTGATGCGCCTTCCAGCAATTTTCGATCCGCATATTCGGAAACCACAATGGCCCCATCCACAAGCAGCCCAACGGCCAGAATAAGCCCGAATAAAACCACCGTATTGATGCTGTTACCCAAGGCATAAAGGATCAAAATGCCAAACAAAAAGGCCCCGGGAATGGAGACCCCCACCAAAAGCGCCGAGCGCCAGCCAAGGGCCGCCACAACGACGATGGCCACCAAAGCCACGGCCGATAAAACGGAATTGCGCAAGGTTTCCAGAAAATCGCTGACATAAACCGAGGTATCGCCCAGATATTCATAGCGAACGGTCTCAGGCCAAAGGGCTGCGGATTGCTGGGTCATCCATTTTGCCGCCTCCGCGGTTTCAACGGTATTGGTGCCAACCCGCTTGATCACTTCGATGGTGATAGCCGGGCGGCCATTGAATCTGGCCAAAGATGTGGCATCCTTGAAGGTGCGCCGGGCTTCCCCCAGATCGCCCAGGGTCACCACCCCGTCACGCGATGTTTTCACCGGCAGATTGGCCACATCGCGGGCATCATGAAATAAACCCGGAACCTTGATGGCAAAGCGGGCATCGCCTGCATCCATGGCCCCTGCGGCGATCAGCCGGTTGTTATTCTGGACCACCGTCAAAAGCTCATTGAGCGAGACATCATAAATTTCGATTTTTGCGGGATCGACAATGACTTCAAGCACTTCTTCGCGCTTGCCGCCCAGCTGTGCTTCCAAAACACTGGGGATGGTTTCAAGGCGATCCTTCAGATCCTCGGCAAGCTGCACCATGGTGCGCTCAGGAGCATCCCCATAAAGCACAATGGTGATGATCGGGGATTTGCCTGCGGAATATTCCGCTACCACCGGTTCATCTGAATCATCGGGCAGGTCGGCTTTTGCCATATCCACCGCTTCGCGCACATCCAAAAGCGCCTGATCGGCATCCACATCGGGCTGAAATTCCAGCACCAGACTGGCCCCGCCCTCAAAACCCGTGGAGGTCATTTCCTTCACGCCCTCAATGGTTTGAAGCTGGCGTTCCATGGGCTTTATGATCATGCGCACGGCATCTTCGGGTGAGATGCCATCATGGGTGATGCTGACCGAGAAAAAGGGAAATTGAACGTCGGGGTTATCTTCTTTGGGGATGGCGTAATAGGCATAGCCGCCAGCAATCAGGATCAGCAAAAGGATAGACATCACCAGCCTTTTGGAATCGATGGCATAGGCGATGATGGTTTTCATCCGGCGATCTCCGGCGTTTTTTCTTTATCGGTTCGCACTCTTTGGCCCTCACTGACGAATTCCTGACCCACGGTAATGAGGTCGATGCTCGAAAGCGCGGCAGGCAGGCCCGAAACCCATAGATCTTCGCCCACATCGCTCATGATGGTGACGGGATAAAAGCGCACGATATTATTTTCATCAACGGCACGCAGGCCCAACCGACCGCTGGCATTCAAGACCAGCGATGCCGCAGAGACCTTGAAAGCCGTGCTTTGTTCCAAAGGCACATGAACGGTGGCCGACATCCCCGCCCGCAGATCGAGGGCGGGATTAGGGATCAGTACCTCAACCCGATAGGTGCGGGTGCGTTCGGATGCATTGGCGGAAATATAGCGAATGGTGCCCTCACGCTCTGCATCATTGGTGATCTGAACCCGCGCTGGGCTGCCTTTTTCCAGCTTGCCCACATCGGCTTCCGAGACTTCACCCACCACAAGGAAAGGCTGATCATCGAGCAGGGTCCCACAAAGCTGGCCTATCTGCAGATAATCGCCGATATGGGCGGGGCGTTCATTGAGCAGACCATCGAAGGGCGCCTTGATCATTGTGTTATCAAGGGCGATCTGCATCTGTTCGATCTGGGCCAGCGCGGCTTCATACTGGGCTTTGGCCTGCGCCAATTGAGTAGCTGAGCGATGCCCCTTTTTGGTGAGTTCAAGGGCGGCATCATATTCAAGGCGGCGCTGTTCTCCCAAAGCCTTGGCCTGTGCCAGATTGGCTTTACGTTCATCGGTGGCCAAACGGCAGATGATCTCGCCCGCCTTGACCCTTGTGCCCTCAATGGCCGGGGTTTCCATCACCTTGCCACTGATTTCACTGCGTAACTGCACCGAACGCATAACATCCGTGCGCCCATGGATCACCAGATTGCGGCGATAGGGCTCGGCGCTCACCCGTCGGGTGCTGACCATGAAGACCGCCTGTTCGGATTTTTCGGCCTGCGCGGTGGCGGGCTGATTGTCGCCTGAAAAAATGAGTCCCGATACCACCCATAAGGTGAGAACCAGAGTGACGGCGATGGCAATCAGGATAGATTTATTCATGTACATCACACGCTTTTACCGGGAACAAGCCCATCATTTTCGCAGTATAATCTGTTTTAAAGCAGGAGAACCCGATCTTTTTGATGACCATAGCATCGTGCATAACGAATCTGGCAGGTGTGCGGGCGGCGATAGGGTTCATTCGGTTGGCCCGGCTGCTATGATTTTTTTGATCAGGCTGGCCTGATGATGTTCCAGATAATCGAGGGCCGCCTTTTGCATGGCAATGCCATAATTGATCACAAAATGTGAAGCCGGCGACATGGCTTCATCAAGCAATTTTTGCAAGGAACGGATTTTCATGCGGTGTTCATCGATCCGTTCTTCCACCAGGTTCTGAATTCGATCAGGAGATACGGCCTCGGCAAAAAGCAGGGCAGCCAGAAATTCGGACCGATTTTTGTCAGGTCCGGGGTCGCGACGCAATTCTTCGGTCAGCGCCAGGCGGCCTTTTTCCGTGAGGCTGTAGATTTTTTTGTCGGGGCGCTTATCTTGGGAAAAAGATTCGCAGGTGACAAAGCCTTCTTCGGTCAGGCGGGTCAGCGATGGATAGATCGATCCATAGCTCGCCTCGCTAAAAAAGCTGAAGCTGCCTTCGGCCACCATTTTTTTGATTTCATAACCGCTGGCATCGCCTAAAGCGAGGATGCCAAGACAAAGCGTGCGAACATCCATATAAATAAACCCCGAACCATCTAAGAAAATACTATCAGTACGATATAATGCTTTGTGTCTCTTGATGCAAACCTAATACGCAGGCCCCTTTTTTAAAGATTTTACGAACAGGCAAGAAATTTCTGTTAAGCCTTTTGATATGAATGTTTTGCAATGGATCGGGCCTTTTCATGGATCATGGCATAGGAACTAGTGGGATCAAGCCAAGGGGATTTGGCGCGGTTTGTTGTCTCGTGTTTTTTCTGGCGGGCTGCGCCACCGATAGCATGCGTGTCACCGATGATCAGATTGGCCTGTATCGCCCCAATCTGGCCGCTGCTCCGGCTGCTGATGCCGCTGGAATTGGCGCAGATCAAGGGGGGCAGGGCGCATCACAGCCCGGGCAAAGGCTGGCGGCTTTTGATGCGGCCTTACGCGATATCAATCAAAGGTTAGGTGGATCGGAAGCAGTTCCGGCTGAAGACATCGCCCGATTGAAAGCCGATCAGAGGGGCTTGCTTGCCCGGATCGATGATCTGCAGACGCAATTGGCAGAACAAACCGGCCTGATGAACAGCCTGATCATTCGGCTGGCCGATGTGGAAAAAACCCTTGAGGCGCAAACTGCCAAGGATAATGAGGTCCGCAATGCCGCCAATCGTGCGGAAGCTGAAAAAGCGCGCGCGGATGGGGTGGATCTGGCGGTGGGCACCGGCCAACTTTATGCCGTGCATCTGGCATCTTATCGCGATGCAAAGGCTGCCACCGAAGGCTGGGCTGATCTTTCAAATAAATACCCGGCCCTTTTATCAGGCCTGTCTCCTCGGCTTTCGGTGCTGGATTTAGAGCAGATGGGCGGGCGCTTTTATCGCCTGGTTGCAGGTCCGTTCAAAGAGATCGCCCCGGCTCGGGTTTTATGTTCGTCCTTGCGTGAAAGCGGGGCTTTTTGCCAGCTTTCCAATTTCGATGGCGAACCACTTTAAGCCCTTTGATGATAGCCCTTGATAGCCGGGTGATCCGCCCGCCGATGCCATTGAGGCTTGTTTGCATGGATATTTTCTTGCCGCTTGGGCAGGTGCTTTGCAAAAAGCCGGGCGGCATCGCGCAGGCTGCTCAGAGCACAAAGGCCCATGATGGCAAAAATGGCGAGCCCCAAAAGATGGATCAGCATGGTCATTGCCTCCTATGTTCAATATTTGTTCTTATAGTGGCTTATTGTTCTTATGGCAAGAACAAAAATGGAACACAGGACTATAATTGCCCATGATCAGGGCAGGGCACTGAGCAGGTCTTGAAAAGGTTAGGCTGAAAGGTGTGAGGAAGATATGGATGCCCCGGGAGGACTCGAACCTCCACTGACGGAATCAGAATCCGTTGTCCTACCATTAGACGACGGGGCAATCATGAGAATGTGGCGGCTTATAAGGCGGCATGCTCATCTTTGTCAACGCCTTCATGATGCGCGCATGGGCTCTTTGAGGGCGAAACGGATCCATTGATGACGTGAAAAAACTTTTTGGCCCCTTCGTGCGTAATCTCAGGCTGGCAGATAAAGCCAATATGATGCTAAACAGGGATCAAGTTTCGATCGGGCTTAAAAAAGCGCCGTTCGTTTTTGATGAGTATCTGTTTTTATGTCGAGCGCACAGGATGAGGGTATAGCGAAGCTATCTCCTGCAAAGGATGGACCTGCCAAGAGCCGGACCGGGCCTTATGCCCGCAATCGGGCGGTTTATAGCGCCATTGATCTGGGCACCAATAATTGCAGGCTTTTGATAGCCCGCCCCACTTATGCGGGCTTTCGCGTGGTGGATGCTTTTTCCCGGATCGTCCGCCTGGGCGAAGGGCTGGGGGCCACGGGTCGTTTGTCGGATGAGGCAATGGACAGGGCGATTGCTGCCCTTAAGATCTGTGCCCAGAAAATCCGCCACAAGCAGGTAACCTGCATGCGGTCGGTTGCCACCGAAGCCTGCCGAACCGCCAAAAATTGCGATCAGTTCGTGGCCCGGGTGAAGGCGGAAACCGGGCTTAATCTCGATGTCATTTCTCCGGCTGAAGAAGCGCGTCTGGCGGTTGTTGGCTGTCAGTCTTTGCTCGATCCGGCTTATGGCCATGCCCTTGTTTTCGATATTGGTGGCGGCAGTACCGAGCTTATTCTGGTCGAGCGTCGCCCGAAAAATCGCCTGCATATTCTGGCCTGGACCTCGATGCCCTATGGCGTTGTCAATCTATCCGAGCGATTTGATTGCCAATCCCTTGATCGCGCCCGCTATGCTGAGATGGTGGGGCTGATCCGCGCGCATCTCGATCGGTTTGAAGCCTTGGCGTCCTTGCGCGCTTTGCAAAAAAACGGGGCGATGCAGCTTTTGGGTACATCGGGCACGATCACCACCCTTGCCAGCGTGCAAATGGGCCTGCCGCGTTATGATCGCAACAAGGTGGATGGCGCCTGGCTCGAACAGGCAAGCATCCATGATCTGGCCCGCAATATTGCCCTGATGCCCTATGAAGCGCGGCTCGCTGAACCCTGCATTGGCGAAGATCGGGTGGATTATGTGGTGGCTGGCTGTGCTATTCTTGATGCTCTTTTGGCGCAATGGTCCTTCAAACGGCTGCGGGTGGCGGATCGCGGCATTCGCGAGGGGGTTTTGCGGGGGCTGATGGGCGCGGGCGCCGTGATTGGCCCGGGGCGCACGATCTAGATTTCAAATGGGTGACCCGGGGCCGCAGATGTGGCCGGGCAATGAAGATTGAGGAGACAGCCATGGCGCGACCGCCGGCAAAAAGCGGACCGCGAGGCCGAAGTGCCCTGAAGGTGAGGGTGCGCACGGCACGGGGCCGAAAATTATCATCCACGCGATGGCTTCAAAGGCAGTTGAACGATCCTTATGTAGAAGAGGCACGCAGGCAGGGTTTTCGCTCCCGCGCCGCCTTTAAACTTTTGGAGCTTGATGAGAAATTTGGTTTGTTGAAAGGCGTGCAAAGGGTTGTCGATCTGGGCGCCGCCCCCGGGGGTTGGACACAGGTTCTGGCTCAGCGCCACGCTAAAAGCGGCTGGAAAGACACCAAAATCGTGGGGATCGACATTCTGCCCATGGAGCCGATCACCGGGGCCGAACTGATCGAAATGGATTTTCTCGATCCCGACGCCCCCGACCGCCTGAAAGCGCTTTTGAACGGGGAAGCACAGCTGGTGCTTTCGGATATGGCCGCCCCCACCACCGGCCATAAACAAACCGATCATTTGCGCACCATGGGCCTGTGCGAAGCGGCGCTTGATTTTGCCATGGATGTGCTCGCTGATGGTGGGGTTTTTGTGGCCAAGGTTTTACGTGGGGGCACAGAAGGTGAATTGTTGCAACGGATGAAAGAAAATTTCGCCAAAGTCAGGCATAGCAAGCCGCCTGCCAGCCGCCCTGAATCGGTTGAATGGTATGTGATTGCCACCGGCTTTCAGGGTCGATCCAAAAGCCATTCCCCCCGCATGGAGCCACCCGAGCCGGATTGAGCGTTTTTTAAACAAGGCGGATGGGTCGCAAATTCCAAGAAACCCTTTGGACTTGTGGACCCGCAATGGCATATAGGCGCCATGTTTTCCGGACGAGACGCGTGAAGAGAGGACCCCGCACCATGGATATTCCTTTGGGTTTGACATTTGATGATGTTCTGCTTGTTCCCGGTGCATCGGATGTGATGCCGGCCCAGGCTGATCTGAGCACACACATCACGAAAGACATCAGGCTCAAAGTGCCGCTTTTATCGTCGGCGATGGATACCGTCACGGAAACCGATCTGGCCATTGCCCTTGCCCAATATGGGGGCATTGGGGTTTTGCATCGCAATAACAGCATTGCCGAACAGGCGCAGATGGTGCGGCAGGTCAAGAAATTCGAAGCCGGGATGGTTGTCAATCCGGTGACCATGCATTCCGATGAAACTCTGGCCGATGCCCTTGATCTGATGGCCCGCTATAAAATTTCCGGGATTCCGGTCGTCACCCGCGAAAATGGCGTGGGGCCGGGCCGTTTGGTGGGGATCGTGACCAATCGCGATGTGCGCTTTGCCACCAATCCCGGGCAGCCGATTTCTGAATTGATGACCCGCGAAGGTCTGATCACGGTGCAGCCCGGCGTTTCCAGCGAGCAGGCGAAAAAGCTGCTGCACCAGCACCGGATTGAAAAGCTGGTGGTGGTGGATGAACATTTCCGCTGCATCGGACTGATCACGGTGAAGGATATGGAAAAGTCAGTGGCTTATCCCGATGCCGCCAAGGATGGCACCGGGCGCCTGCGGGTGGCGGCGGCAACGACCGTGGGGGATCAGGGGTTCGAACGATCCGAAGCCTTGATCGATGCCGAGTGCGATCTGATCGTTCTGGATACCGCCCATGGTCATTCCGCGCGGGTGATCGATACGGTGCGGCGGATCAAGCGGGCTTATGGCCATGTGCAATTAATGGCGGGCAATGTCGCCACCGCCGATGCCGCTTTGGCCCTGATCGATGCCGGTGCCGATGCGGTGAAGGTGGGGATCGGGCCGGGATCGATCTGCACCACCCGGATTGTGGCCGGGGTAGGGGTGCCGCAGCTCACCGCGATCATGGATGTGGTGGCGGTGGCCAGGCAGTATGGTATCCCGGTGATTGCCGATGGCGGCTTGCGTCAATCAGGTGATGTGGCCAAAGCCATTGCCGCCGGTGCCCATGCCTGCATGATCGGTTCCCTGCTGGCGGGCACACAGGAAGCGCCGGGCGAGGTGTTTTTGTATCAGGGCCGATCTTATAAAGCCTATCGCGGCATGGGATCGGTGGGGGCCATGGCGCGCGGCTCGGCGGATCGCTATTTTCAGGAAGATATCAAAGACAGCTTGAAGCTGGTGCCCGAAGGGGTGGAAGGTCAGGTGCCGTTCAAAGGCCCGTGCAAGAATGTGCTGCATCAATTGATGGGCGGTTTGCGGGCGGGTATGGGCTATACCGGCTCTCGCACGATCGAAGAGATGCACCAGCGCGCGCGCTTTGTACGGATCACCAATTCCGGCCTGCGGGAAAGCCATGTGCATGATGTTTCGATCACCCGTGAATCGCCAAATTATAATTTGAATTAATGTGTTATGGGCGCTTATTCAGGCAAAACCTTCATTAGCCCCCTATCTGATGGCTCCTTAAAAAAAGAAAAGATCCGCTGATGACCCCTTCTGCCCGATTGGCTGCGGCCATTGATCTGTTGACCGAAATCGATGAAGCCTTAAAGCATCGTGGGGCGGCGGCCGATCAGTTGATCCGGCGTTATTTCCAACAACGCCGCTATGCCGGTTCATCGGATCGCGCGGCCATCACCGATCATGTTTATGGGGTGATCCGAATGCGCGGCGATTATGGCTGGCGGCTGATGTCGGCTGGCCTGACCATCGAACCCCGCACCCTTGCCCTGCTTTATCTGCGCCTAAACCTGCCTGTTGATCAGCCCTTGCCCGCTGATTTGTTTCTGGGCACCTATGCCATCGAGGCCCCAAGCGAGGACGAGGCCGCCCGGCTTTTGCGGGCCCAAGGATTGGAAACGCCACCCTTGGATGCCCGGCTCAATGTGCCGCCCTGGCTGGCGGAGCGGCTGATCCATCGCTATGGCGATGCCACGGAAACCGAGATTGAGGCTTTGGCCGGTCGCGCACCGCTTGATTTGCGGATCAACAGCCTTAAATCTTCGCGCGATGATGTGCTCGCACTTTTGGCAGATCATGGCTTTGCGGCCACCAAAACCCCCTATAGCCCCTTGGGGGTGCGCCTGGCCGATCCGGTGCCCTTGAAATCCTTGCCTGCTTTTGGCAAGGGCCTGTTTGAAATTCAGGATGAAGCCTCGCAGATCGCGGCATTATTAAGCGGTGTTGCGCCGCGTGATCAGGTGTTGGAACTGTGTGCGGGCGCGGGCGGTAAAACGCTGGCTTTGGGGGCTTTGATGCAGAATAAGGGCCAGATTTATGCCCTTGATACCGATAAGCGCCGCTTGCAGGAATTGAAGGAGCGGGCAGATCGTGCCCGATTGACCAATCTGCAGATTCATCGCCTCACCTCGGGCGCTGAAAAACGCGCCGATCAGCTTTATCGCTTTCATGGGCAAATGGATCTGGTGGTGGTGGATGCGCCCTGTTCGGGCAGCGGCACATGGCGGCGTAACCCTGAATTGCGCTGGCGTTTGGATGAAGAGTTTCTGGCCGAAGCCGTGGCTTTGCAGCGCAGTCTTTTGCTTGAAGCCATGATGCTGGCGGGCCCCAAGGGGCGCATTGCCTATATGACCTGCTCCATTCTGGGCGAAGAAAATGAAGATGTTATCGATTATGCCCTTGCCCGCAATGATCAATGGGAATTGACGGATTATCATCGCAGGCTTGGGGATGTGGGGCTTGCGGATTTGCCGGAAACGGCATCCCATGCGCCTGAAATGCTGCAACTGACCCCGGCGCGCCATGGCACGGATGGATTTTTTCTGGCACTTTTGCAGCGCTGCCCTGAGGTATAATCTTGATTGTGCCGGGTGGCGACGACATATCAACCCTGTTTCTGTGCGAATGGTATAAAAGCGACATGAGGCCCAAACCAATGAAAACCGCTTTTGATCTGAACAATCAAAGCCAGTGCAGAGTGAAGCATCAAGGCCATGATGGATTTCGGCTTTTGGGTTTGTTGTTGATGGTTTTGGGGCTTTTCGCCCTGATGGCTCCGGCATCTTATGCCAGCGGGGGCACAGCAAAGCGCTTTCAATCGGCCTCACAAAATCTTATCGATGCCGGGGTGGCAGCGATGAAAGCGGAAAATTTCGATGCGGCGCAAAAGAAGTTTGAAGCCGCGCTGATTGCTGATCCCGCCAATATGATGGCCTTGATCGGCTTGGGCGATGTGTATCAGGCGATGGGGGATCGCCGCGCGGGGATGGATTATTATCGCCGTGTGCTTGATATCGAACCTTATAATCTGGCGGCCATCAAGGCGGAAAGCCTGATTTATCTGGCCAATGATGGTTTGGTGAAGGCGCTCGATAATCTTGAACTTCTAAAGCGGCTTTGTGCGGATCAGGGCTGCGAGGAAATGACCAGCGTGGCAAAGGCTATTGATCGCTACAAAGCTCAATATGCCGAAGGGCCAGAGGCTGCTCCCGATGCTGGCACTGAGTCTGAAGCTGGGCCCGATGCTGGCCCCGATGCTGGCGTTGGCGATCCGCAAAATCCCTGAAATCCGGGCATGAAATTCAGGAATGGACAGCCGCGAAAGGGCCGTTTAAAAGCCGCTTATGTCAGATCATATCCTCATTCTTGACTTCGGCAGTCAGGTTACCCAACTCATCGCCCGACGTGTGCGTGAAGCCGGGGTTTATTGCGAAATCGTCCCCTTTAATGCGGCGGAGGCGATGCTCGATGATTTTGCCCCCAAAGGCATTATTTTATCGGGCGGGCCAGCCTCGGTCACATGGGATGATGCGCCCCGCGCCCCGGATCGGGTGTTCAGCATGGGGGTGCCTGTTCTCGGGATCTGCTATGGTCAGCAAACCATGGTGCAGCAGCTTGGGGGTGTTGTCTCGGTCTCTGATCATCAGGAATTTGGCCGGGCCTTTCTCGATCTGGTTGATGATTGCCATTTATTTGAAGGCTTTTGGCAGGCGGGCGGCCGCGAACAGGTGTGGATGAGCCATGGGGATCGGGTGGCCTCCCTGCCGGATGGCTTTCGGGTTGTGGGCACCTCCAAAGGCGCGCCCTTTGCCGCCATTGCCAATGATGCCCTCCGTTTTTATGGCCTGCAATTTCATCCCGAAGTGATCCACACCCCCCATGGCAAACAGCTGATCAGCAATTTCGTTCATGCCGTTTGTGGTTGTGCGGCCGATTGGTCGATGACGGCTTTTCGTGATGCCAAAATCGCTGAAATTCGTGCCCAAGTAGGCGATAGCCGGGTGATCTGCGGCCTTTCCGGGGGGGTTGATAGCTCGGTGGTGGCGGTTTTACTGCATGAAGCCATCGGCGATCAACTCACCTGCGTTTTTGTGGATACCGGCCTTTTACGCATGGGCGAAGCGCAGCAGGTGGTGGATCTGTTCCGCAAACATTATAATATTCCGCTGATCCATCGCGATGCATCGGATCTGTTCTTGGATGAATTGGATGGCGTGACCGATCCTGAAGCCAAGCGCAAAATCATTGGTCGGCTGTTCATCGATGTGTTTCAGGAAGAAGCCGATAAAATTCAGGATGCCGGTTTTCTGGCCCAGGGCACGCTTTATCCCGATGTCATTGAAAGCGTGTCCTTTTCGGGCGGCCCATCAGTGACCATCAAATCCCATCATAATGTGGGTGGCCTGCCGGAAAAGATGAATCTGAAGCTGGTGGAGCCCTTGCGCGAATTGTTCAAGGATGAAGTGCGGATTTTGGGGCGGGAACTGGGCCTGCCGGATGATTTCGTTGGCCGCCATCCCTTTCCCGGGCCCGGACTTGCCATTCGTATTCCGGGTGGCGTGACGAAGGAAAAGGCGGATATTCTGCGCAAGGCGGATGCCATTTATCTCGAAGAAATCCGCAATGAAGGCCTTTATGACAGCATCTGGCAGGCTTTTGCGGTGCTTTTGCCGGTCAAAACCGTGGGGGTGATGGGCGATGCCCGCACCTATGATCATGTGCTGGCCCTGCGCGCGGTGACCTCGGTGGATGGCATGACCGCCGATAGCTATCCCTTTGATCATGCTTTTCTTTCGCGTGTGGCTACGCGGATCATCAATGAAGTGCGCGGGATCAATCGCGTGGTTTATGATATCACCTCAAAACCCCCCGGCACCATTGAGTGGGAATGATGGCACTAAAAATGTTTCCCCTGTTTCAAGCCTGAAGCGACGGAATTTGTGACTATCGAATGTAAAAAACTCTTTACATTGAACGGTGGGCACTCTATCTATGTCAAATATCTTTTACATAGAGGGAAAATCAATGTCGCAGGCGGAAATGGGGCGGTGGGTCATGCTGGTCGGGAATTTCCTGATTTTGCTCTTTGTCTCTAGGATCATGATATCCGATGGGCAGGTTGTCCAGCTTGAAGGAATGGCGCTCGTCGGCGTCTTTATACCGGTGATCATACTCTCTATCGTGATTTTTGCGTTTAGCTTCGGTGTTGCGGCAATGCATCGTGCGATCATAGGCATGGCCACATCCAAAGATCAACATGACGGCTTCGAGATGGATGAGCGCGACCGCAACATTCTTGGCATAGCGCGGCGCAATGCTATGATCTTTCTGCAGACGGCGCTTGGCATCCTACTCGTTCTTCTGATCGCCAACGGCGTTTTGCCCGCCGATTGGGAGCCGCTCCATCCGCGCATTGAAAGCCGTGCCGATTGGGTGTTCACCCTCTTCCTTCTGATGAGCCTTGCGGAACTGGTGCGCGATGGTTCCGCGATCATTTATTACCGGCGATGAGTAAGGGCCGGGTGCGAAATGCCATCCGTGCGCTGCGGCTGGCAGAGGGGATGACACAACAAGAGCTTGCCGCCGCCGTAGGCGCGACGCGGCAGACCGTGATCGCCATCGAAGCGGGAAAATACGCCCCCTCTCTGGAACTGGCCTTTCGCATTGCCCGCACCTTCAATCAGCCTTTCGAGGCGGTTTTTCAGTTCGATCCGAGCGGATGACCTATGAGGGCCCGGGGCGATGAAAGAGGGGACCGGGTGATGAGATGTGGTGAATATGAAAAAGGCGGAGCCGTGATGGCCCCGCCTTCGCTTTTTATCTTGAACGATGGCTCAATAGCGACCGAGGTTCATCACTTTCGTCCATGCGGCGACGAAATCCTGAACGAATTTTTCTCCCGCATCATTGGTGCCATAGACTTCGGCCACAGCCCGCAATTCTGAATGCGAACCGAAAATGAGATCCACCGGGGTAGCGGTCCATTTCACCGCATTGGTTTCGCGATCACGGCCTTCATAAAGCCCATCATTGCTGGAGGATTTCACCCATTGCGTGGACATATCGAGCAGATTGACAAAGAAATCATGGCTCAATGTGCCCGGACGATCCGTGAAAACCCCATGCTGCACGCCGCCGCTATTGGCATTAAGAGCGCGCAGCCCGCCCAGGAGAACGGTGGTTTCAGGCACGGTGAGGGTCAAAAGATCCGCCCGTTCAACCAGCATTTCTGCCGGAGACAAACGGTTCTCGGCGGCATAATAATTGCGGAAGGCATCGGCCTTTGGCTCCAGCGCTGCGAAGGATTGAACATCGGTTTGCGCTTGTGTTGCATCCATGCGCCCGGGTGTGAAGGGCACCTTCACCTTAAAACCGGCGTCCTTGGCTGCTTGTTCGATCGCTGTCGCACCACCCAGAACGATCACATCGGCGAGCGAGATTTTCTTGCCGCCTTTCTGGCGCCCATTGAAATCCTCAGCGATTTTGGTGAGTTGGCCCAGAACCTGATCGAGTTCCTGGGGATTGTTTACCGCCCAATTTCTTTGGGGATCAAGCCGTAAGCGGCCGCCATCGCTGCCGCCGCGCAGATCCGAACCCCGATAACTTGCGGCCGATGCCCAAGCCGTGCGCACCAATTGGGGAACGCCAAGGCCGGTCTCAAGGATCGCTTTTTTCAGCTTGTCGGCATCTTTTTCATTGATCAGGGCATGATCAACAGCCGGAACGGGATCCTGCCAGAGCAGGGCTTCATCGGGCACATCCGAACCGATATACCGGCTGCGCGGGCCCATGTCGCGATGGGTCAGCTTGAACCATGCTTTGGCAAAGGCTTCGGCAAAGGCATCGGGATTTTCCTGAAAGCGTTTGGCGATCTGGCGATAGGCCGGATCGAATTTGAGCGAGAGATCGGTGGTGAACATGATCGGCGCATGGCGCTTTGCGGGATCATGGGCATCGGGCACCATTTGAGCGGCGCTTTCCTCGCTGGGAATCCACTGGATGGCCCCCGCCGGGCTTTTGGTTTGCACCCATTCAAATCTGAAGAGATTATCCAGATATTGCGTGCTCCAGGCGATGGGATTGGCCGACCATGCCCCTTCCAGACCACTGGTGATGGTATCTTCGGCATTGCCCTTGCCGCAGCGGTTTTTCCAGCCCAAACCCTGTTGCTCGGTTGGGGCGGCAGACGGTTCGGCGCCCAAACAGTCATCAGGCTTATGGGCGCCATGGGCCTTGCCAAAGGTATGGCCACCGGCGATCAGGGCCACGGTTTCCTCGTCATTCATCGCCATGCGGCCAAAGGTTTCGCGAATATCGCGAGCCGCCGCCAGGGGATCGGGATTGCCATTGGGGCCTTCGGGATTCACATAGATCAGCCCCATCTGCACCGCTGCCAAGGGCCGATCCAATTCGCGATCACCGCTATAGCGTTCATCGGCCAAAAAGGCAGCTTCCGGGCCCCAATAAACCCGATCGGCTTCCCAATCATCGGTGCGGCCACCAGCAAAGCCATAGGTTTTGAAGCCCATATCATCCATGGCCACCGTACCTGCGAGCACGATCAGATCGGCCCAGGAAATATTCCGGCCATATTTTTGCTTGATTGGCCATAATAAACGCCGGGCCTTATCAAGGCTCACATTATCGGGCCAGCTATTGAGGGGTTCAAAACGCTGCTGCGCCCCATCGGCGCCCCCCCGGCCATCACCCACCCGATAAGTGCCCGCACTATGCCATGACATGCGAATGAAAAACGGCCCATAATGGCCATAATCGGCGGGCCACCAGGGCTGGGAATCCGTCATCAGCGCCTTGAGATCGGCTTTCACGGCATCAAGATCAAGGCTGGCGAAAGCCCTAGCATAATCAAAATCTGCACCATAGGGATTGGATTCCACCGAATGGGCGCGCAAGGGGGCCAAGGATAGCCGCTCTGGCCACCAATCCTGCATCGATTTGGCTTCTTGCTGCTGAGCCTGTGCGGGCAGGGCCAAAAATTGTGGTGTCATGCTTGCGGCAAGCAAGGCAATGATGGATATGCTTTTCATCATTTGATGTGACCTCTCATAAATTTGATATCACGTGAAGAAGCACATCATACACCCGTTTAATTCATTCAAGAAATTGATTATTCAAATCATCCTCATCGTTAAAAGCGATTACACGACCGCGCTACCCTTTCGGTGCCGCCCTTCAGGCAGCGGCTTCCGTCAATGTGGGATAATCGATATAGCCATGGGCATCGCCGCCGTAAAAGGTGGAGGGGTCCATCAAAGGATTGAGGGGGGCATCATCGCGCAGCCGCGCCACGAGATCGGGATTGGCGATAAAGGGCCGTCCGAATGAAATGAGATCGGCGCGGCCTTCGGCAATGGCCTTGATAGCCATATCCCGATCATAGCCATTATTGAGCATCCATGCGCCATCAAAACGCTGATGCAGGGCTTCATAATCAAAGGGCAGATGATCGCGTTTGCCGCCGGTGGCGCCTTCCACCACATGCAGATAGGCCAAGGGAAAAGCATTGAGCTGTTCCACCACATGATTGAACAGGGCTTGGGGATTGCTGTCTTGGCTATCGCCCGCCGGAGAAACCGGCGACAGACGCACGCCCAGGCGATCAGCCCCGATGGCATCGGCACAGGCGGCAACGGTTTCTATGAGAAAACGAGCGCGATTTTCGATGGAGCCGCCATAGGCATCGCGGCGCTGATTGGCCCCATTGCGAAGGAAGCTGTCGATCAGATAGCCATGGGCGGCATGGATTTCCACGCCATCAAAGCCCGCCCTCATCGCGCATTGGGCGGCATGGCGAAAATCGGCGATGATGCCGGGGATTTCATCTATAAGAAGGGCGCGGGGGGTTGAGACATCGACAAATCCCTCGCCCTTGATGAAGGTCTTTCCCTGCGCCCGCACTGCCGATGGGGCAATAGGGGCGGCCCCATTTTTCTGAAAGCTTGTATGTGACATCCGCCCGGTGTGCCAGATCTGCAAAATGATCGTGCCGCCTTTTTCATGCACGGCATCGGTCACGGCTTTCCAGCCCTTGATCTGATCTTCGCTATAGCAGCCCGGGGTATCGGCATAGCCTTGAGCCTGCGCTGAAATCTGGGTGGCTTCGGCGATGATCAAACCTGCCGATGCCCGCTGGCTGTAATAGGTAGCGGCATGGGGGCCGGGCACCAGCCCTTCGGCGGCGCGATTGCGGGTGAGGGGGGCCATCACGATGCGATTTTTAAGGCTGAGTGCGCCAATGGTCACTGGCTCGAACAGGCTGGTTTCGCTGCGCGCCTCGGCAAGGGGCTTGTTCGCATGGATCATGATGGTCTCCGCTTGATCAGTTGGGTTGAGGCTGGCCGGATAGGGATGGCATTTCGGTGTAGCATTTTTGCTGTTGTGCAGCAAATGTGGATGGTGGGATCGCTTTTCAAGCACATGATCAGCCTTTAACCTCCTGTTTATAATAAGAGGCTTCATGGCTCGTGCTTTTTTGATGCTGGCGCTGGACCCGGCTGCCAAGGTCTTTATAATGCGCCGCCAAATGAGAGTGCTGGGGCTTGGGCTTTTTGCTGCCCCATGAAACCATAGTGCGCCGCTGCGTGCCTGAAGGACATGCCTGATGAGTTTGCAACCCGATACCCCTCAAAAACCGCAGATCGTCAAACGCATGACCGTGCCGCAATTCGCCGCGCGCAAAGGATCGCCCGAACCCTTGGTCACGCTCACCGCCTATAGCGCGCCGATGGCCCGCCTGCTCGATCCCCATTGCGACATGCTTTTGGTGGGCGATAGCGTGGGCATGGCGCTTTATGGCATGGACTCCACATTAGGCGTGACTGTTGAGATGATTATCAATCATGGCTTGGCGGTGATGCGCGGCTCGCAAAAGGCGCTGGTGGCGCTGGATATGCCTTTTGGCAGCTATGAAGCCTCGAAAGAACAGGCTTTTGAAACGGCAGCCCGGATGCTGGCCCAAACCGGGGCGCAGGCGGTGAAGCTTGAAGGCGGTCGCGCGCAGGCCGAAACGGTGCATTTCCTGACAGAGCGGGGGATTCCGGTGATTGGCCATGTGGGGCTGCGGCCTCAATCGGTTTTGAGCACGGGCGGCTATACCGCCCAAGGGCGCGAGGAAGCGGATTGGCAGCCGATTCTGGATGATGCTAAAGCCATTGCTGATGCGGGCGCCTTTGCGCTGGTGGTGGAAGCCGTGGCCGAGCCACTGGCCGAAAAGATCACCGATATGGTGGACCCTGTGGTGATTGGCATTGGCGCTTCGGCCCGCTGTGATGGGCAAATTCTGGTGACCGAAGATATGCTAGGCCTGTTTGATTGGTCGCCCCGTTTCGTGCGCCAATATGCCGCCTTGGGGCCAGGCATTTCCGATGCGGTGGCCGCCTATGCCAGGGATGTGCGCAGCCGGAATTTTCCGGGCAACGACCAGGTTTATAAAATGCGGTCCAAAAAACCGGTTATTGGAGATAAAAAGGATGCGTCCTGATCAGGCGAACCGTTTAATCTGGTGATCATCTGTGATCTGTGCTAGCGCCTCCAAATGATCGCATGGAATGGGATCTGCTGGAAAAGTTCAAGGAGTAACGACAGCCGTGGCTGAAGAATCCGATATCATTTTTCGTGAAGTTGATGAAGATGTTCGCCGTGCCCAGATGCTGGCCTTATGGCGCAAGCATGGGATGAGCTTTGTCATTGCCGTGGTTTTCGTGATTGCTGTTGTGGTGGGCTGGCAGCTTTGGACCAATATGCGCGAATCTGCCCTGCGCGATGCCTCTGATCTTTTTGCCACCAGCATTGGAAAAGCCGCCCAGCAGGCCCCGGAACAGGCTGTAGCCTCTTTTGCCGACCTGACAAAGGATCTGGATGGCGGCTATGAATTGATGGCCGGATTGCAGCATGGCAGTGCTTTGCTGGCAGCGAATAATCCTGCCGAGGCCGCCCTTGCCTATGATCGGGTGGCGCAAAAAGCTTCGGATCGGCATGTGAAGGTTTTTGCCGCCTATCTGGCGGCTTCGGCCAAGCTAAAGGCTGGCCAGTTGGATGCGGCGCAAGCGCAATTGCAGGCTTTGGCGAGACCCGGCCAGCCTCTTTATTATAGTGCTTCTGAATTATTGGCGATCATTCAAATCAGCCTCAATGATCTGGATGCCGCCCGCAGCACCCTGGCCAGCCTGACCGAAGATCCGGCCACGCCCCCCGCCATGGCGGCCCGGGCCAGCGAGCTATCGGCTCTCTTTGACATGGGTGCGGATGAGACGCCCGCTGATCAAGACACTCCGATCGATACAGGGAGCCCGGTTCAGTGACTTTGAAACCCTATTGGCTGCTGATCCCGATCCTGCTCGCCGGTTGCGCTGGTGGCGAGGATATCAGCGAGCCGGATGCCGGTGGCGGCCATGGCGCAGATAGTGATGAACGCATCCCGGTTTTGACATTCGATCAAGAGCTTGAAGCCGATCCGGCGATTGCCGATGTGCGGGTGATCCTGCCCCAGCCCTATCGCAATCGCGATTGGCCGCAATCGGGGGGCACGCCGCAAAATGTGGTGCAGCATCTGGCGTTGAATGGCAGCCTGAAGCGGGTGTGGCGCACCAATGTCGGGAAAGGATCAGATATCCTGACCCGCTTGATTTCTTCGCCCGTGGTTTATGATGGGGTGGTCTATACCATCGATACCCGTGGGCTGGTAACGGCCGTTGATGCCAGCAATGGCCGCAAGATCTGGACAAATCAACTCAGGATGAAGGGCGAGAAACGGGCGCTGGCCTTTGGTGGCGGGGTTGGCTATGCGGATGGCAGGCTTTTCGTTTCAACGGGCTATGGCTTTCTCGCCGCATTGGACGCGAAAAGTGGTGAGGAAATCTGGCGTTATGCTGGGATAATCCCTTTGCGCGGGGCCCCTAGCATTGAAGATGGCCGGGTTTTTGTGCAAACTCAGGATAATCAGATTCTGGCCATCGATACGCAAAGGGGTACGCTGATCTGGACTCAGGCCAGCTTGCCCGAAGATGCCGGATTATTGGGCGCGGCTTCACCGGCCATTGCTGGCGATACAGTGGTGGCTGCCATGTCCTCGGGCGAATTGATGGCCATGCGCGTGGAAAATGGGCGTTTGGCCTGGCAGGATACCCTGTCGCGCACCCGACGCCTGACCCCCTTGGCATCCCTGGCCGATATCGATGGCAATCCGGTCATCTCGAGGGGGCGGGTTTATGCCGTTGGCCATGCGGGCAGCATGGCGGCAATCGATATGCGCAGCGGTGAACGGGTGTGGGAACGCAGCATCGCCTCGGTTCACACGCCGTGGATTGCGGGTGAATATCTGTTTGTTTTGAGTGTGGATGCCGAACTTGTAGCCTTGTCGCTGGCCGATGGACGTGTGCGCTGGATGACCCGCCTGCAACGGTTTAAAAACCCCGAAGATCGCGATACCCCCCTTTCGTGGACCGGGCCTGTTTTGGCGGGGGATCGGTTGATCATTGCCTCGTCCCATGGCTATATCCTGTCGGTTTCTCCCTATACGGGAGAATTTCTGGGGGCGGAAACGCTGTCTGATGGGGTGATTGCGCCCCCCATCATTGCCGATGGAACTCTTTATTTTCTGACCGAGGGTGCAGACCTCGTCGCATATCGCTGATAGGAATCCCGGCGTGTCAAAACAGCCTCTGACGATCGCCATCATTGGCAGGCCCAATGTTGGGAAATCCACCTTGTTCAATCGCTTGGTGGGCAAAAGGCTTGCTTTGGTCGATGATACACCCGGGGTGACCCGGGATCGGCGCATGGGGGTAGGCAAGCTGGCCGATCTGCGCTTTGATATCATCGATACCGCAGGTCTTGAAGAAGGTGATAGCACCAGCCTTGCAGGCCGGATGCGTCTGCAAACCGAAGCGGCTTTGGGCGGTGCCCATATGGTTTTGTTCATGATCGATGCCCGCGCCGGGATCACGCCCTTGGATCGGCATTTTGCAAGCTGGCTCAGGGTTCAGAAAATTCCGGTGATTTTGGTCGCCAATAAAGCCGAAGGCACGCGCGGCACGGAAGGGGCTTATGAAGCCTATGCCCTTGGTTTGGGCGATCCGGTGGCCTTGTCGGCTGAACATGCTGAAGGTTTGGGCGATCTTTATTCCGCCATCGATGAAACGGCGCGCCTGATCGGTGTCGATCCTCGGGCTATCGAGCAAAAGACCGCATCTGACGCCGATGATGCCGCCGAAGATCTGGTGGAAGGCGATCTGGATTTTGAATTTGAAGATGATGAAGCCGATGATGATGTCATCGCTTTCACCGAAGAACGCCCCTTGCGCTTGGCGGTGATTGGCCGCCCCAATGCCGGCAAATCCACCCTGATCAATTATCTGGTGGGCGAGGAACGCCTGATCACCGGCCCTGAAGCCGGGCTGACCCGGGATTCGATCTCGGTGGATTGGGATTATGGCGATATTCCCGTGCGCCTGTTTGATACGGCGGGTTTGCGGCGGCGGTCGCGGGTGATTGAAAAGCTCGAAAAACTGTCGGTTGCCGATACTTTGCGGGCCGTGCGCTTTGCGGAAATCGTGGTTTTGATGATCGATGCCGAACGCGGCGTTGATAAGCAGGATATCAAGATCGCCTCTTTGGTGGTGGAAGAAGGCCGGGCTTTGGTCATTGCCCTCAATAAATGGGATCAGGTGGAAGACCGTTTGGCCGCTCAAAGGGGGGTGAATGATATTTTGACGCGCTCCTTGCCGCAATTGAAAGGGGTGACCACGGTACCCGTTTCAGCGCTCACCGGCCAGGGGATCGAGCGGCTGATGCCTGCGGTCATCGATGCTTATGAATTGTGGAATTCCCGCATTCGGACTTCGGAATTCAATCGCTGGCTGGCGGCCGTCACGGAATCCCACCCACCGCCTGCGGTTCAGGGGCGGGCCACCCGGATGCGCTATGGGGCGCAGATCAAGGCGCGGCCCCCCACCTTTACCATTTTCACCAATCATCCCGCAGGGGTGCCTGATAGCTATATGCGTTATCTGGAAAATGAGATGCGGCGCGATTTCGGGCTGGCGGGGGTTCCCTTGCGGTTGTATTTGCGGGCGTCGAAAAATCCCTATGTGGATGGACGCCGGACCCAGAAACAAAGATTGACAGAAAAAAACAATCGTCGCGGGAAATAACCGCGTAGGCGCGGCTTTTCTGCTATTTTGAGTGCCCGCGCTATTGGCCGCTGAACCGGGCAGGTCTTTTTTCAATAAAGGCCCGTACCCCTTCGATGAAATCTGCCGTTTGGCCCAGTTTTTTCTGGGTTTCGGCCTCAAGTTCAAGCTGTGTAGGCAGGTCATGATCAGCCGATGCCCGCAAAAGCGCGCGGATGGCGGCATAGGATTGGCTCGGCCCCTGCGCCAATCTGTGGCCAAGCTTTTCGGCCTCATCCAGAAGTTTTTCATCATCATGAACGGCCATCACCAGCCCCCATGACAAAGCATCTTCGGCGGATAGCTTTTCCCCCAGCATCATCAGGCGGGCGGCGCGGGCAGGTCCAATCAGGCGCGGCAAGGCCCAGCTCGAACCGGCATCGGGGGCAAGGCCGATCTGCACAAAAGCCTGCATGAATGTGGCGGACCGGGCCGCCAGAATGAAATCGGCGGTGAGGGCTAGGCTCATGCCCGCCCCGGCTGCCGGGCCATTGACAGCCGCAATGATCGGGATCGGCAAATCATACAAGGCCATGATCAGCGGATGATAAAAGCTGCGCAAGGAGTGGGAGAGATCGGGGGAAGGGGCCTTGTCGACGGCATTTTCGGCTGAATTGGCCAGCAAATCGGCACCTGCGGAAAATCCGCGCCCTGCGCCGGTAATGATCAGGCATCGGGCCGGGCTATCCCCGGCGCTAAGGCTTGTGACCGCCTGATGAAGTTCGCGCAAAAGCAAAGGCGACAAGGCATTGAGGCGATCCGGTCGATTAAGCCGAATGATGGCCAATGAACCATTGATCGTCAGTTCGATGGTTTGAAAATTGAGGGCCTTGAAGGGTTCGGGGCGATGATCGGGCATGATGTGCATTCCTTTCCACGCCAAAACCATAGCCCGGATCAGGGAATGATCAGCTCAGAAAAGCGCCATAGCCCAAAAGCCCTGCCATAAACAAGGGGTAGAAACTCATCCGCGTTTGGGCACGGGCCTTATCCGCGTTTGGGCACGGGACTTATCCGCGTTTGGGCACGGGACTTATCCGCGTTTGGGCACGGGCCTTATCCGCGTTTGGGCACGGGCCGTTGCAAAAATGCCGGAACATGCGCCCCAAGCCCGACAATCTGATGATCGGGCTCATCATCCTGAGCATAATGATGAGACGACCGGCGATGATCGTGATTTTTTGGCGACGATGAACGCCGACGATCTCTATCGGACGAAGCCTGTCTCTCGCTTGCAGATGATTTATCGCGGGCATCTGAGCGCTCAGGCTGGTTTGATGCTTCTTTGGCATGCTGCGTCTTATCTGATGATCGGCTGTCGGCTTGCTTTTTGTCAGATTGTGGTTTGGCAGCTTGGCTGCGGCGCCGCCCGGATCGCTTGGGCTGGCTTTGCTCCGGGGCTTCAGGCTGATCGGCCCGGGCTTTTGGCGCATCCATTCGGGCGTTATCTGCCATGGCAGATGTGTCGGCTGAAGCATCGGACGTTGGTTTTTCCGCAGTCGATGGATCGGGGGCGGCATCGGCAGTTTTTGGTGCGGCTTTGCTGCCCGATCTGCCGCGACCCGAACGCTTGGGTTTTTCGCCCTCAGCCTCATCGGCTAAATCACGAATTTTCACGCTTTCCAGTGGCTTGCGCTCAATCGGGCGGCCGATCAGTTTTTCAATTTCCAAAACGGCCTTGGCATCGGCGGGCACCGCCAAAGTGACCGAAACACCGGCACGGCCAGCGCGCCCGGTGCGGCCAATCCGATGCACATAATCTTCGGAATTATTGGGCACATCATAATTAAACACATGGCTGACACTGGGAATATCAAGCCCCCGTGCCGCCACATCGCTGGCAATCAGAATGCGCACATCGCCGGATTTGAAGCGGGCCAGCGTGTCCATCCGATCAGGCTGGGCCATATCGCCATGCAATTGGCCGACATCGATGCCAGCGCGTTTAAGGCTGGTATAAACGGATTTGACATCCACCTTGCGATTACAAAAAACGATGGCACTGTCGATCTCTTCGGTGGCCACAAGCTCTCGCAGGGCTTTTGATTTTTCACGCGCGCCGACAATGGCGATGCTTTGGCTGACCGTTGCAGCTGTGGAGGCCGGAGGCGCCACTTCGATCAACTTGGGATCATTCAAAAACTGATCGGTCAGGCGCTTGATTTCCTTCGACAAAGTAGCCGAGAAAAACAGGGTTTGATGGGCCTGCGGCATTTTCTGGCAGATCGTTTCAACATCGGGAATGAACCCCATATCAAGCATCCGATCACATTCATCAACGACCAGAATCTGCACCCCATTGAGCATCAGCTTGCCGCGCCCGAAATGATCGAGCAGTCGCCCCGGGGTGGCAATCAGAACATCCACGCCGCGTTCAAGCTTGGCTTCCTGATCGGCGAAAGAAACGCCGCCAATCAGCAGGGCCATCGAAAGCTTGGAATTTTTTCCATATTTCTCGAAGCTTTCAGACACCTGATGGGCCAATTCACGGGTTGGCTCCAAAATCAGGGTGCGCGGCATCCGCGCCTTCGCCCGTCCCTGAGACAGGATATCCAGCATCGGCAGGGTGAAGCCGGCGGTTTTCCCCGTTCCTGTTTGGGCGATGCCGATCACGTCCCTTCCTTGCAGGATTGCAGGAATGGCCTGACGTTGAATGGGGGTTGGCGTATCGTAACCCGCGTCCCGAACCGCACTCAACAGTTCATCGCTTAGTCCGAGATATTCAAAACTCATGGGCGAATGATATTGCCTTGGCTTGGGGAAAAGAAGGATGAACATAAATCGTTCATCTGATCCTGTTCCGGATGAGCGAAATTTTCGCGCCACAATAGGGAAAAACTGCACAAAGTCAATAAAAGGCAGTGCCGATCTCAAACTTTGCCGTTCTTATGCTTATTATGAGCCGCCACGACCCATTGTACCAGAAAAAAGATCAAACGAAATTCATGGCCTGTCTCTTTTTTCGACACCGAAAATGGATGGCCAAAAAGATCATTTTTGGGCAAAATTTCTTGCGCTCGATTTTACCGCAACTTAACCTTTCGCCATCTAGTCTGCGGCAACGCCCTTGTGTTCCAGTCTCGCACAGGATGCGTCTGCGCCTTTGGTTATCAGTGAGGATTTGACCCTTTGAGCACGCCCCCCAGTTTATCCAGATCCGATGTTGCCAAATTATTGGCTGAGCCATCGGCTGAGAATCGTGCCGAAGCGGCGAGAAAAGTTGGCGCTTATTTTTCTTCCGATAGCCTGAAGGGGCCCGAGCGCGAACTGGCCGAGGATATTTTCCGCGCTTTCGTGCTTGATGCCGAGGTGCGGGTGAGAAAAGCCCTTGCCGAAACATTGAAGGATAATCCCGATCTGCCTGCGGATGTGGCGCGCAGCCTTGCCTCTGATGTCAAGGAAGTGGCTTTGCCGATCATTGAATATTCGGCGGTTCTAAAGGATGAGGATCTTTTAAAAATCATCGGCACGGCAGATTCCGAGCGTCAGATCGCTGTTGCAAAACGGGCTGAAGTTTCACCCGATATCGCGGATGCACTGGCGGATTCCGGTCATGAAGATGTGGTCTCCACCCTTGTGGGCAATGAAGGGGCGCAGATCAAGGACACGACTTTTGAACGTGTTTTAAAAACCTATGCGGGCAGCGATGCCGTAAAAACGCCCCTTGCGCATCGCCAGAAGCTGCCTTTGGCCGTTGCCGAAAGGCTGGTGTCGCTGGTCACCGAAAATCTGCGCGATCATCTGGTCACCCATCATGAATTGTCGCCCTCCGTTGCCACCGATCTTTTGCTGGAAAGCCGGGAGCGGGCCACGGTCAGCCTGCTATCGCCCGGCAAGGCGGCTTTGGATGTGCTGGTTCTGGTTGATCAGCTTTATGAGCATGGGCGGCTAACCCCTACCTTGATCATTCGCGCTTTGTGCATGGGCGATACCACCTTTTTTGAAGCGGCTCTGGCCAAAAGGGCGGGGATTTCCGCTGCCAATGCCTGGAAACTGGTGCATGACAAGGGCGATCTGGGCCTGCCCCGCCTTTTTGAAAAAGCAGGGATGCCCAAAGCCCTGCAGCATGTGGGGCGGATCGGTGTATCGATTGCCGATGAAATGAGCCTGACGAGCGGCGATGATCGCAATCTCTTTCGCAAGATCATGATCGAACGGGTTCTGACGCAAATCGATCAGGATCTGGATACTGAAAATCTGGATTATCTGATCGGCAAGCTGGGCCGAAAATCCAACTGATCTTCGATCAGGCTCTCCAACAATTCTGCGGCACTCATCCGGCGCTTGCGCGTGCGCAGGGCAATTGCTAACAATAGCCCTTATCGTGACGCACGAGGCTTCATGGCCTGCTATCCAACGATGTCTCTATGAGCCGTGCCTTTAGCTGCTCTTGTCTCACGCACGAAATCAATTGATCGCTTTAGAAGGGTGCATCGTCTGTGGCTGATACCTCTGACACGTCTTCGCCATCTCGTCCCATATCCAGCATTGCCATCGAAGAGGAAATGAAGGCGTCCTATCTCGATTATGCCATGAGCGTGATCGTGAGCCGGGCGCTTCCCGATGTGCGCGATGGGTTAAAGCCCGTGCACCGCCGCATTCTCTATTCGATGCATGAAAATGGCTATGAATGGAATAAGCCCTATCGCAAATCGGCCCGCATCGTGGGGGATGTGATGGGGAAATACCATCCCCATGGCGATAGCGCGATCTATGATGCTTTGGTGCGGATGGCTCAGGATTTTTCCATGCGCCTGCCTTTGGTGGATGGCCAGGGGAATTTTGGCTCGATGGATGGCGATCCGGCAGCCGCCATGCGCTATACCGAAGCCCGGATGGCGAAGGTGGCCACCGCGCTTTTGACCGATATCGACAAGGATACGGTCAATTTTGCCGATAATTACGATGGCTCTGAATCCGAACCTGTGGTTTTGCCGGCCCGCTTTCCCAATCTTTTGGTGAATGGCGCTGCCGGGATCGCGGTGGGCATGGCCACCAATATTCCCCCCCATAATCTGGGTGAGGTGATCGATGCCACTTTGGCCCTGATCGATGGCGAGGCCAGCACCAATGCCGAATTGATGGCCTATGTGAAGGGGCCTGATTTCCCCACGGGTGGGATCATTCTGGGCCGGGCCGGGATCAGATCGGCCATCGAAACGGGCCGGGGATCGATCATCATCCGTTCGCTCTCGCATTTCGAGGAAGTGCGCGGGCGCGAAGCCATCATCATCACCGAAACGCCCTTTCAGGTGAACAAATCCTCGATGATCGAAAAAATCGCCGAGGCCGTGAAAACCAAGCGGATCGAGGGCATTGCCGATCTGCGCGATGAATCCGATCGCGATGGCGTGCGGGTGGTCATTGAATTGAAGCGCGATGCGGTGGGCGATGTCGTGCTCAATCAGCTTTACCGGTTCACCCCGGTTCAAACCTATTTCGGCATCAATATGCTGGCCCTTAATCATGGGCGGCCCGAGCAGCTTTCTTTGTGCGATGTGCTGAAAGCCTTTATCGCCTTTCGTGAAGAGGTAATTGTCCGTCGCACCAAATTCGAGCTGGGCAAGGCGCGGGATCGGGCGCATCTGGCGGTTGGTCTGGTGGTGGCGGTGACCAATATCGATGAGGTGGTGGCCATCATCCGCAGCGCGCCCAGCCCCGCCGTGGCCCGCGAAACGCTGTTGCAGCGCGATTGGGATGCCGCCGATATTCTGCCCTATCTCGATCTGATCGGCGAGCCACCCATGCCGGGCTCTGAAGGCTCGGTCTATCGGCTGACCGAGGTGCAGGTGAAGGCCATACTGGATTTGCGTCTCCATCGTTTGACGGCATTAGGCCGCGATGAAATTGGCAAGGAACTGGATGAACTGGCGGAAAAAATCCGCGGATTTCTTGAAATTCTGCGCTCGCGTGTTCGTTTATATGAGGTTTTGCGTTCCGAACTGGTGGCCGTGCGCGAAGAATTTGCCACGCCTCGGCGTACCGAAATCAGCATGCTGGAAGCCAGCGGTGTTGATGAAGAAGATCTGATCGCCAATGAAGAGATGGTCGTTACCGTTACCCATGGCGGCTATATCAAACGCGTGCCGCTTGATAGCTATCGTGAGCAGCGCCGTGGTGGCAAGGGCCGTTCGGCCATGGCCACCCGCGAAGAAGATGTGCTGACCACGGTTTTTGTTGCCAATACGCATCAGCCGATGCTGTTCTTCTCCAATTATGGGCAGGTTTATAAGCTTAAGGTTTGGCGCTTGCCCCTTGGCACGCCGCAAAGCCGGGGCAAGGCTCTGATCAATCTGCTGCCGCTGACGGACGGCGAGATCATCACCAATCTCATGGCGCTTCCTGAAGATGAGGAAAGCTGGAGCGAATTGAACGTGATTTTCGCCACCCGCAGCGGGAATGTGCGCCGCAATCTGCTGTCGGATTTCACCAATGTTCCCTCGAATGGTAAAATCGCCATCCGATTTGAAGAAGGGGCCGATGATCGTCTGATCGGGGTGCGTGTGGCCCGCGAGGAAGATGATGTGCTGCTGGCGGCCCATTCCGGCAAATGCATTCGGTTCCCGGTGCGCGATGTTCGGGTTTTCAAGGGCAGAACGGCCACCGGGGTGCGCGGCATGCGGCTGGCATCGGGGGATCAGGTGATTGGCATGTCCATTTTGAATGGGCAGGATGCCACGGCTGATGAGCGGGAGTCTTATCTGAAGGCGGCCGCATGGAAGAACAATGAAGCCGTGAATAACGATGAAAAGGCTTTGGGTGATCTTTCGCCTGAACAAATGGAGAGGATGGCCGAACGCGAGCAATTCATCCTCACCATCACCGAAAATGGTTATGGCAAGCGCACCAGTTCTTATGAATATCGCACCACGGGCCGGGGCGGGCAGGGGATCGTGAATATCGTGACCAGTGATCGCAATGGTGCGGTCGTCGCCTCTGGTCCGGTTACCACCAGCGAACAATTGATGTTGCTGACCAATGCCGGCAAAATCATTCGGATCGGGATTCAGGATATCCGCATCGCGGGCCGCAATACCCAGGGCGTGACTTTGTTCCGTATTGATCCTGAAGAAAAAGTGGTGAGTGTGGCCAAGGTGCCCGAACCCGGTGAAGAAGCAGAAGATCAGCGAGACGAGGATCTGGAATCGCCACAGGCGGCTCAGGATGCCGAAATCGAGGTCGATGGCGATCAGGAGCCATTGGATGATCCCGAGACCGATCTTAATGGGGATGATGATTAGGATCATGACCCATTAGGTACGCCCTCAAGATTTGAATTTGCGCATGGCGCGTTTTCAGTCTTGTTGGTGACAGCACGCTTTATCATTGGATCGGGATCAGACAGTGTTCGGGTCGATCCCTATCCGCTTCATTCTTTCGCGCCAACGCCTTTGTGCGAGCGCTTGCATGTCTTCGACGCTATCAAGTTCATCGGTAATTTCCAAACCGATCAGGGTTTCGATCACATCCTCGATCGTCACCAGCCCTTGCGTTGCCCCATATTCATCGACGACAAGGGCGATGTGGCTCTTGTCATGCATCAGACGGTCGAAGGCAACGGATGCTGAAAGCAGATCGGGAATGATCAAAAAGGGTCGGCCAAACTCGGACAATTTTCTGTCGAACTGGTCCTTGGCCTGTGCGATCAGCAGATCGGATTTTAGAACATATTCCGTTATGTCATCATTCCCTGCCGCATAGAGCGGAATGCGGGAAAAGGGCTTGTCGGAATGTTGTGAGAAGAAGGCCTGCACGGTCATATCTGCCGCTACTGTGAACATAACGGGGCGCGGCATCATGATATGACGCACGGATAAGTGATGCAGCCGCATCAGATTGCGGACGATTGTTGATTCCTTGTCTTCAAGAAGACCTTCGCTGACCCCGATTTCGGCCATTGCTTCCATTTCTTCACGGCTGAAGGTAAAGGCGCTGGCACCGGATGGCGATAAAAGACGGGTCAGTTTTTGCGACATCCAGACAAAGGGAAAAAGCAGCTTCACAAGACCGTCGATCAGAATGGCGAAGGTTGGCGCAAGCTGTTGCCAGTAATTGGCACCGATGGTTTTGGGGATGATTTCTGAAATCACCAGAATGAGCAGGGTGAGAATAGCTGATGTAATGCCAACCGAGTTGCTCCCAAAAACAATAATCGCCTGCGCCCCAACACCGGCTGCTCCTACGGTATGGGCAATCGTATTCGCCGTCAGGATGGCAGCGAGAGGCCGATCCAGATTATTGCGCAGTTTTTTTAAAGTTTTCGCTCCGCTACGCCCTTGCCGATCAAGGGTGGCCACATAGGCAGGTCGGACCGAAAGCAGTACGGCTTCTGAAATGGAGCAAAAAAACGAGACACAAAGAGCGAGTAGCAAATAGATGAGAAGCAACGTCATGTAATATAAGCCTTTTAAAGGGGCCAAATTGTCGGAATTTTCCTTCTGCCATGGGCAATTTTGGTTCAGAAGCCGCCGTCATCATGTTTTTCAGGGTATCCCGATGCGAAGGAATCGCCCAATAAAAAAGGGATGATTCCATGCCCGGGCGCATCATTGCGTGGGGTTGAGGCCCGAAAGCTTGAGGATCAATCCACCCAGCATTCGATAAGCTTCGGCACCGGGGGCGTTTTTTCTCCATAAAAGGCCGATTTCTCTGGAGATCGGCATATCGGTGATCTGGCGAACGATGATCGCCGGGTCGCCGAGCATTTCCGATTGCACATAGAAATGCGGAAAAAATGACAGGCCCATACCCATGCCAACCATCTGGCGCAAGGTATCAAGGCTGGTCCCTTCATAATCAGTCAAAAGATGTGCCTTAAGGCGCCGACATAATCGCTCGACCTGATCATGAAAGCGATGGCTGGGGCCAAGGGCCAGAATGGCGCTGCCCTTGAGATCGGCGGCATAAAGGGTTTCTTTCAAGGCCAGGGGGTGATCTCGTGCAAGCCCGATCAGTAAAGGCTCGTGAAACAGGCTTTCAATCTCGAATCGATGAGAATCGCCGTCAAGGGAATTGAGTAAAAGATCATAGCGCCCTTCCATCAATTCCTGTTCCAGAGCGGCAGGCACATCTTCGCGCACATAAAGCTTCATCTTTGGCCAGCGGCGATGCAATTCCGGCACCAAACGCGGCAGCAGATAGGGCCCTAAGCTGGTGGGCACCCCGATGCGGATCGTTCCCGCAAAGATATTTGGCATTGATTTGGCGGCGCTGCAAAAATCTGAAAGATCAATGAGAAGCTGACGCGCCCGGGGCAAAAGTGCCACCCCATCGGCGGAGAGGCGAACGCCAAAGCGGCCCCGCTCGAATAATCGCGTGCCCAAACGATCTTCGAGATCGGCGATCTGGCCGCTTAAAGTGGGCTGGGTGACGTGCAAGCGCGCTGCGGCTTCCCTGAAGGCGCTGCATTCCGACAAGACAACAAAATATTCAATCTGGCGAAGGGTAGGGCGATGCATTGCTTATTTCCATAGGTATATACCTATTAATATCATAGAAAATATTGATTTGAACAATCAAAAAAGGCGCACCATCTGCTTGATCTGAATCAACGGGAAGGTGAAGAGATGGCCAATCATGCGACGGATGATACTGCCGAAATCAGACTTATCTGGCGCTGGATGATCTGGGTGCTTGGCCCTGAGCGTCGTTTTTATTATGCCGCGATCATCCTCGGCACCGCGATCAGCCTTTTGACTCTTGCCATTCCGATTTCAGTGCAGATGCTTGTTGATAGCGTTGCCAATACGGCGCTTATCCAGCCTGTCGTGGTTTTATCGCTCAGCCTCTTTGGCCTCCTGTCCATCTCCGGCGGGCTATGGGCGGCGCGGGCTTATCTGATGGAAATTTTTTCCCGTCGTATCCATGCCCGTTTGTCATCGGAAATGGCCATGACGGCCATTCATGCCCGCACAGATTGGTTCGAGGAAGCCCGCCGCAGCGATCTTTATGATCGCTATTTCGATATCATGGTCCTGCAAAAAACAGTGCCGGAAATTCTGATCGGTGGTTTTTCCATCGTCTTTCAGGCTGGAATCGGCTTTGTGGTGGTCTCATTTTACCATCCGATGTTCTTTGCCCTGATCCTTGGTTACAGCTTTATCATTTGGCTTATCTGGATCATCTGGGGCAAAAGGGGAACATTAGGGCAGGTTCAGGTGAGCCATGCCAAATATCGCATGGCTCATTGGCTAAACTCTCTGGCCGCGACCAACGGATTTTACAAACGCCGCAGCCATGTGGATCACGCCCTTTTGTGCACGGAAAGACTGGGGGCAGAGTATCTGCGCGCTCAGGAACAGCAATATGCGGCGAGTTTTGCCCAAACCATCAGCCTGCTGGCGCTTTATGCTTTGGCGAGCGCGGCCCTTTTAGGCATTGGCGGCTGGCTGGTGATCGAAAATCAGCTTACTTTGGGGCAACTTGTTGCGGCTGAGCTTATTTTATCTGCGGCGTTTTTCGGCTTTTCTCAATTCAGTGTTTATCTTGATAAGTTCTATCTGCTCGCCGCTTCAATCGAGGAATTATCGCAGGTTTTCAGCGCCCCTCTGGAGCCCAATAAGGGCACAAGAACCATCGAAGACCGTGTTCCGGATCTGGAATTTGCCGCTGTGGAAGTAAATTTCGGGGGCGAGAGCACGGCGTTCAACTTCAAGATAGCGGCAGGCACCAAGGTCGTTGCCCATAAGGCCGATAGCCGCTTTCAGCGCCTATTCACCAATCTTCTGAAACGCCATATAGACCCCGAACGCGGCCATATCCTGCTCGCCGGAGAGGATATCCGGCAGTTCGAGATCATGGCCCTGCGGCATCAAATCGTTGTTCTGGATCGCCCGACGATCATTTCCTGCACCATTGCCGAATATCTCCAACTGGCAAGGCCTTCGGCACGCTATGAAGAGATTGAGGCGGCTTTGCAGATCGTCGGATTGTCTCATGTTATCGCTTCATTGGATGAACAATTTGATACCGAGCTCTTTTCGAATGGCTGGCCGCTATCCGTAGCTGAAGCCTTGCAACTCAAATTGGCCGCCGCCTTGCTCGCGCAGCCAAAAATCCTGGTGATCGGTGAAATCTACGACATGCTGTCGCCTGAATTGACCAGTGCGCTCCACGCTTATTTAGCCAGCCTATCTCAAACCACCGTAATCTTGTTCAGCAATCACCATCAACCGGCGGGCTTTTCTCCATTTTTAAAGAGTGATGATGTGCCATCCGCCAATGACCATGAGGAGCAGTCGCAATGATGCATTCTGAACGCTTTCCTCAATCTGATTGGGATATTTTCAAATCCCTCAAGTCCCTTCAGCCCCCTCGGCCCATAAGATTGCTCATCTGGCTGATCCTGAGCTTTCTCGTGCTTGCCATTCTGTTCATGTGGTTGACCCCATGGGTGCAAACCGCTGCGGGGAGCGGTGTGGTGACGACCCTTGATCCGCGCGATCGCCTGCAAACGGTGACTGCTATGGTCTCGGGGCGTGTCGAGACATGGTTTGTTCGGGAAGGTCAGGAGGTCAAAGCCGGTGATCCAATCGTTCGTTTGATCGATAACGATCCTCGGCTGATCGAACGGATCGAAAGCGAACGCGCCGCAACCGAGCGCCAATTGGAAGCAGCACAGCGGGCACGGGAAACGGCCCGCATCGATTATGAGAGAAAACAGCGGCTGGAATCCGAGGGGCTGAGTTCACGGCTCGATCTTGAAACGGCGCGGATCAAATATGAGGAAATGAAGGCCCGTGAAGCATCCGCTGCGGCGGCGCTCAATCGCATTGAGGTTACGCAATCACGCCTGCAAAGCCAAACCGTTGTGGCGCCGCGCGATGGTGTCGTGCTCACCCTCAATGCCGGAGATAATGCGACAATGGTGAAAGAGGGGCAGGCGCTTGCCACCTTTCTCCCTTTGAATGTTGAGCGCGTGGTTGAGCTTTATGTGGATGGGCGGGATGCGCCTTTGGTTCGCCCCGGCCATAAAGCCCGTCTGATGTTTGAAGGGTGGCCGACCCTGCAATTCAGCGGCTGGCCTTCGGTTGCGGTTGGAACCTTTGGCGGGATCGTGCAATTCATTGATCCGGTGGCTTCGCGCAATGGCCGTTTTCGCGTGCTGATCATTGAGGATAAAAATGACTATCCCTGGCCGGACGAACATTTCATCAGGCTGGGTGCCGGAGCCCGGGGCACGGTTTTGCTCAATGAAGTCTCGGTTGGTTATGAAATCTGGCGCCGGTTGAATAATTTTCCGCCGCACATGCCCACCGGATTATTGGGTGAAGCCCCATGATGAGGATCGCATGCGCTCTTTTTCAAAGGCTGACCTCAGCAGCTATAGTCCTTAGTTTCAGCCTCTTGCTCATGGTTTATATTGGTTCAGCCCGGGCCAATGAACTGACCTTGGAAGAGGTTTTGGAAAGCGCGCGCCAGCATTTTCCGCAAGTGGCGGCAGCCATGGCCGCGCGGGATGCACGGCGTGGGGATTATCTGGCAGCCCAAGGGGCTTTTGATGCCCAGGCCACTCAAAGCACACGCCAGCGCCTTTCGGGATTTTGGGATGGCAAGACTTTTGAATCTTCGGTGACAAAGCCATTGGAGAATTTTGGCGGTCAGGTTTATGGCGGCTACCGGATTTCCGATGGAGAATTCCCGATCTATGAAGACATCATGTTCACCAACAGCTTTGGTGAATTGAAGGCGGGGGTCTCGCTTTCGCTTTTGCGTGATAGGGAAATCGATGCCCGACGGGTGAAGCGTCTGAATAGCGCCATCGATATTCGTGCCGCCGATCTTGATCTGCTGGCAACCCGGCTTGTGGTGCAGGAAGCCGCCATGCGGGCTTTCTATTCCTGGCAGGCCACAGGGCGGCAAATGGATATTTATCGAACCTTGCTGGCCTTGGCCAAAGATCGGGATCAGGCTTTGTCGAGACGGGTGGCGCAAGGGGATGCCCCCGAAATTCTGATGGTTGAAAATCGTCAGATTCTCATTCGCCGGGAAATCCTGCTTGCCGAAGCTGAACAGCGCTTTCGGGATGCAGGCACGATGCTCTCCCTTTATCTGCGTGATGATGCGCGTCAGCCGGTGCGCGTCGGGGCCGAGCGCCTGGGTGCCGCTCTCCCCGAGCCACAGATCTATCATGCCGATACTCTTCTTGCCGAAGCCCTTCAGGGATTGGAAGCGCGCCCTGAATTGCGATTGATTGATGCCCGGCTTCAAGCGGGCATGAATGATCTCAAACTGGCCCAGAATATCTTGAAGCCCCGCCTTGATGTTGATTTCGAGGTTTCGCGGGATTTCGGCGATGGCAGCATCACCCGTGAGGGCACGGATGTGATTTTGGGATTGAAGCTGGTCATCCCCTTGCAAACGCGATTGGGCGAGGGGCAAAGGGCACGGGCCAGAGCCGAAATCGCCCGCATGCGCCATGAGCGGCAAATGCAGCAGGATCGGCTGGAGGTTGAACTGCGAATGATCGCAACGGCGCTCTCGACGTCGTCTCGGCTGGTGGAGCTTGCCGAGGGCGAACTGGCTCAGGCCCGGTTGATGGTAACGGCCGAGCAGACCCGTTTTGAAAATGGCGAGAGCGACTTTTTTCTTCTGAATATTCGTGAGGAACGCGTGGCGGATGCTAAAGTGCGGGCAATTGATGCGCGTTTGCGCTATGCGGTGGCCGAGGCTGATCTTTTTGCTGCAACCTTGGCGCTTGGTGCCCTGGGTTTGGAGGACATCGATCTTCAGGGATGAGGGGCAGGCCTCTCCCTTATTAGCAAGCAGTGTTTTGGCTATCTCTTTAGCTATTTGGGGCCAATGGCAAGGATATGGTCACGATCGTTCCTTCGCCCGGATTGCTTTCAACGACAATGGAGCCATCATTATTTTCGATCATCTGCCGGGCATGGGGCAGACCCAAACCGGTGCCCTGATAGCCCCTGATGAGGGGGTTTTCGGTTTGTGAAAATGGCTCCATGATGGAATGGATTTTATCCGGGGCAATACCGATCCCCTGATCAATGATTTGCAGAATATAATGCTGTTGTGCCGGCCTGCCGGAAATCATAACTGGGGCTGACTGGGGTGAAAATTTAATGGCATTCGAGAGCAGATTGGCCAAGGCCTTGATCAGCATTTCCTTGTCAATCAGAACCTGGCTTTGGGGCTCTGCCAGATCGGCTTCAATCTCGATGGATTTTGCTTTTGCCTCTTCGGCATGGGCGGTCATGGCGGCATCGATCAGATCCTGCACATTTACAAAATTCCGATCTGCTTGGGTTTTCAGGTTTTTCGCGCCTTCATTCGTAAGGGTGAGAATGGTGTTCACCATCTCAAGCAAATTATGGCCTGCCGTACCGATATGATCGGCATATTCGTGGATAATAGCTGTGCTATCTTCAGATTTGTTTTTCGTTTTCAATAATTCTGTAAAGCCCAGGATGGCATTCAAGGGCGTGCGGAGCTCATGGCTCATATGGGCAAGGAAATTTGATTTGGCTGCGCTTGAAAGCTCCACATCGCGCAGAGCATTTTTCAGGGCCCGTTCAATCTCCTTGCGTTGTTCGATTTCCGCAATCAAGGCCTTATTGCTCTCGGCCAGATCCCGCGTGTGATCTTCAACACGTTTTTCGAGCAATGCCATCGCTGCAGCAGTGGCCGCCTGCTGATCTTTCAAACGGTTTGATTCCGCGAGATGGGCCCGTTCCTCTGCATCATGTCGCGCTTTTTCGACCTGCTCGCGGTTTTCCAAAACATTACGAAAAACCTCCAAAGCGCGGGCCATATCACCGATTTCATCCTGTCGATGTTGCTCGGGGATTTTTTTCTTCGTATCGCCTTCGATCAGGATCGCCATATATGATCGCAAGCGATAAAGGGGCCGCGTGATCGAGCTATTGAGGATGAAGCCTGCAAATGCCATGATCGTGCCGCCCAAGATGATGGCCAAAAGCACCTGCCTTTGAACATCGCGCTCTTTTTCTTTAGCTCTTTTCAGCAGATTTTGCGACATACCCCGGGCAAAAGTGTGAATGGCATCGACTTTTTGGGCCAGCAAAAGAATTGATTGCTCAACCCGCCCATTGAGAATATCGCGGCTAAGCTCTTCGTTTCCGGCCATAGCGGCATCAACAACACTTTGATTATTCTGCCGAAGATTTTCAAAAATCCGGCTGACGGCAGAACTGTCTTCTTGCGGCCCAAGATAGCGATCCTGGATGATCGCGATATTGTCCGACATTCGGCTCTCGGCTTGGCGCAGGGATCGAATTTTGGTTTGCCGCATCGCCTCTGTTTCAGCATCCGTGATACCGATCAGACATAGCCTGGTTTCGCTGATATCTGTGCGCAGGGCGGCAGTGGCATTGCTCACTAAAAAGGGATGCTGGTGCACCTCTTCTGTAATTCTGGCGAGTTCATTGACGCCGCTAAAAGTGGCATAAGACAGCCATAAAAAAGATATGATGCCGAGAGCGTACCCCAAAAAAATCTTGTGAATGATTCGAAAGGCAAAAGGATGATGGTTTTGAGACTGGGGCAGGGGGTCTTTGTTCTTCACCTTAGAAGAAAGCACAGTATGCGCACCTTCATCGGCAAAACTCATATTATATAAACCCCGATAGAAGCCATGAAACTCTCTGTTCTTAATGCTTCAAAAAGCATTTCATTCTAACCTGAAATCAGTTTGAGTGTTGTTTTAATTTCAATTTTTTAGGTTAATTCTACTGAATTATTCGCCAATTATGTTGGGTGGCGTTTATCATTTTATTATCTCTGATGATGATCAGACCATGATTTTCATAAGATTACGTAAAGTTTAAATATAATCAAGAAGATTTCATCTGCGTCACGCCACCAAACCCATAGAGTTTAACATAAATCTCTTGAATTAAAGAGAAAATAATTCAAGAATGCACTTTTTAGGTGTAAATTTTTTAGCGCGGTCTCTTTTATGAAGGCCGCCCTTCAATGGTCATAGAGATCAACTATGAGCCATGGGGATCGCAGACTTTCGACTCTTTACGCATGATGTGAACAAGGATGCCGGATGCCTGATAACCATGAGGCTGCCCAGAATAAATCCCGTTCCAGGCAGCGTTTTTCATCCCTGTTCATCCTCAGTCGCCAATGCGTGAAGGATATCAAGCGCCGTTTGCCCCGTTCGCGTCCCCAGCGGATCGTCCTTGGTATTTTGTTGCTGCTTGGAGGAACCATGGGCTTTTTACCTGTTCTGGGTTTTTGGATGTTACCTTTGGGGGTGATTGTTCTGTCGATGGATCTGCACCCCGTAAGGCGCTTATCCCGTCGCTTCAGCCTGTGGTATGGCAGGCGCGCGCGAGACCGGTCCTGACTGGCCTCTCTCTATAGTCGCCGCGTTTGGTTGATGAAATTGCCGAGAGCCTTGCTCTTGTTGATCAGCCGGATTATGAGGGGCAAGCTATAGAGAGATCATCTGTTGCATTCTGATGTGATCATGGCACTGTGTCGTGCCTTTGCATGATCATCCTTGAAGAAAAAGCGCAGGCTGATCTCATGACAACCAGAAATGCGGAGCTGAAATCTGTGAGTGATCATCCCGGCGCAACGCCAAATTCTGATAAAACGATCCATGATCATGGATTTCGATCTCCCCATCAAACGTCATGCCTTAGCAGGGGATCAGCGCTGACGGCTTTGGCGCTTGTGATGGCGATACCCGCCTATGGGCCGGCCTTTGCCCAGGAAGTAACCATCGAAAACGAGCGGACCGAAACGATCCGTACATCCACGGTGGACGGGGGCAATCCGGCTGATATCGTGGTCGCGACTGGCGGCAGCATCACCATCGAGGATGGCATTGCGGCGGTGGTCGATAGTTCCAATGATTTCACATTGAATGGCACGATCCGCAATAATGATCGGGTCGATGGCGTGGGGGTGGATGTGCGCACCGGTGATGGTGGCATTAGCTCTGATATTTCGATTGCCGGCAGCATCATTCTTCTTGGTAATTTTGATAATAATGAAGAGCTTCTCGGAGGGCCGAATTTTGGTCTTCGGCTGAGGGGCGACGGTCCCTTCACGGGATCGATCGATATCACCAACATTGGCCGTGTTCAGGTTTTCGGGACCGGGTCTGTGGGTCTTGATCTGGGGAGCGACATCATCGGTTCCGTGCGCAATGGCGGAACGATCCAGATGCTTGGCGAAGATTCCGTGGCTATTGCCGTGCGGGGGTCGGTCAGCGGAAATGTCGAGAATGCGGGCCAGATCACAGGCACTAATTTTGGCGGCGAAACCGGCCTTTTGATCGAGGGCGATGTGGCGGGCAGTGTGCTGAATCTGGGGGCCATCACCACCGGCAGAAATCAGGGGTTTGATAATAATCTCGATATTTTGCCGCAGCTTTCCGGCGGGCCCGGGGTGTTTATTTCTTCCAATGTGGCGCGGGGTTTTGTGAATGGCCCGCCTGTTATCCCTGAAAATCCTGATGCGAATGGTGATGGAATTGCCGATCCTGTTCCGGGGGCTGGGGCAACTATTTCAGCCCGTGGCGCAGGCAATGCGGTAAAAATTTCGGCTATCAAATCGGATGGCAGCCTTGGCGATGTTACCCTTGGTGCTTTTGGCACGGAAAACGAGGCCTTTGGCTTTCTCAATCGTGGAACGATCCGCGCCGATAGTCAGGAAAGTGATTTTATCGTCAATACCGTGCGCATTGAAGGCGCACAATCTGGCGATCAGATCTTTCGCACGATATTGGAAGGCGGCCTGCGCAATGATTTGGCCGGGGTGATCCAAAGCACCTCCATCGATCAGTCGGCCACCACCATCAGCATCGGGCAATTTGCCGAAGTGCCCCTGATCGAAAATTTTGGTGCGATCACCGCGCAATCCACACGCACCAGTGATGATTCAGATTCTGATGGGGTGCAAGATACATTTGGCCCCGGGGGCGATGCTACGGCGATTTTGATCGAGGACAATGGCCGTGTGGATCGCCTTGTTAATCGCGGGTCCATTCTGGTGGCGGCTGCGGGCGCGGATTCAAGGGGCTTTGGGATCAGGGATCTTTCCGGGACCATAACGGAATTTATCAATACGGGCACACTCACGGTCAATACCCCCAATAATCCTGATGGCGTGCGGGTGGCGGCCGATTTCTCAGCCTCGCAATCGGATATGACCCTGATCAATAATGGCTCGATCATCGGTGATATTTTGCTGGGGAGCGGCAATGATACGATGTCGATGGATGGGGGTTTGTTTGCCGGGACCTTCAATATGGGTGCCGGGAATAACAGCTTTTCGCTGATCAATGAGTCGAATTTTTCCGGTGCTTTGCTGGGGGAAAATATCGATCTCAGCGTCGTGAATTCGATATTCAGAACCAATAATGCCTTTAATGTGCAGGTCCGCTCGGCAAGCTTCACTGAAGGCTCCACTTTGGCCCTTAGCCTTGCAGGGAATGCCAGCAATAATGGGGCTCTGATTGCGTCGGGCGATGTTTTGATTGGCGCTGGAACGATCATCGATCCTAATTTCTTTGCTTTTCCACAATCTGAAATCCCGATTCTTCTGATATCTGCGCAAAATCTGCTCCTTGAAGACAGCCTTGAAAGCCTTAATCTTCAGATCGGATTGTCATCGGTGATTTTCGACCAATCCTTGGAATTCATCCTAGGGGATCAGGATCGTCTTGTGGTCAATCTTCGTCAGCGTACGGCGGAGGAAATTGGGCTCAGCGATCGCCGTGGCCAACTTTTTGATCAATCTATCCCTGGTTTTCAGCAGGATAATCTACTGGGTGCGGCTATTGCCAATCTCTCTTCGGTTGAAGCTTTGGAAAGCGCCCTTGATCAAATTGCGCCCGAAAGTTCGGAATTGCCGCGCTATACGGCTGTGAGCAATCAGAATATGGCCTTGGGTATCCTCTCTCAACGATTTACCACTTTACGCGATAGTAAAGGTGTGGAATTTGCTAATTCTGCGCGTATAGCTTTGGCCACGGCACGACAGGCCCGCGAGGTTAACCGGGGCGGATTAAATATGTGGTTGCAGGAAATCGGCTATGTCGCCAATCGCGATACGGTTGGTGATGTGATCGGCTTTGATGGGGAAACCATCGGTTTTGCCGTAGGGGTTGATAAGGCGCTTTTCGGGCTTGATGCTCTGGGGATCAGCATCATGCAGACCATTGGGGAATTTGATGATGATTTTGAGGGAAAAGATGATTTCGATACCCTTACTACCCAGTTCAATCTCTATGGTTCTTATTCTTCCGGTGGGTTTTTCATCGATGCGGTGGGCACCTTTGCCTTTCATGATTTTGAGCGGACGCGACTGATTAATTTTGAAAATTTCAGCAGAACAGTGGAAGCGGATTGGAATGCCACTCAATTTGGCGGCAGTGCCCAGGCGGGTTATCGGGCGAAGCTTGGTCGCTATGGATTGAGCGCAGCTGCCGTTGCCAATTACACCAAGCTGGATGAGGATGGCTATACCGAAGCCGTTTCCAATGGCATTGGCTTCATCGTCGATGATCGCACGACAACATCTTTTCGCGCCGGAGCCACCGCTTCAATCGATGCCCTTTTCACTATGGGCAATGATCTGAAATTTATGCCCAGCCTGAAAGTGGGTTATCTCACTGAATTGAGCGATGATGAGATCGAGACCCAATCCCGCTTTGGCGAAGCCGGGCAGAGCTTTCTGCGCAGCACCCCCATTGCTTTTGATGATACGGTTCTTGGCGGCATCGGGCTTTCTTTTCTGACCGATAGCATCAATATAGCCTTTAGCTATGAACAGGAACGCGCCAGCGATTTCGTCTCGCACAGTGGGTCTATATCGGTGCGTATCCGTTTTTAATGTTACGGGTTATAGGGGATGAATCTCCGCGCAGGATGAGGGTTTCCTGAGAGGGATTTTTCTTATAAACAGCGGGTAGGATTGGTTATCGAGATGATGATGGAGTGTTAAATGGATATTTCCGAGCAGAAGCGCACTTTTGATGGCTTCGTATCACTGAGCAAAAAGCTGACAATCGCGTCCATAGTGGTTTTGGTTTTGATGGCGATCTTTCTGGTCTGAGCCGCCGTTCAAGGCGAGTGCTGGTTTTGGAAGAGGAAATCCTTTGAAATTTCCGGCAAGATCATAAGTGGCTCCACAAGAAAGGGTTTTGATGTCAGGCAGTTTAAATAAGGTCATGCTGATCGGAAATCTTGGGCGCGATCCCGAGGTTCGATCTTTGGGGGATGGCTCGCCGGTGGTTAATCTGGCGATTGCAACATCCGAGACATGGCGGGATAAGCAATCGGGCGAGCGCAAAGAGCGCACCGAATGGCATCGTGTGGTGATCTTCAACGAAAATCTGGCCAAGGTCGCGCAAAATTATCTGCGCAAGGGCAGCAAGGTTTTCATCGAAGGTCAGTTGCAATCCCGGAAATGGCAGGATCGCGATGGTGTTGAAAAATATACCACCGAGATTGTTTTGCAGCGGTTTCGCGGTGAACTCACCATGCTCGATAGTCGTGGCAGCGATGGCGGCGGCGCGCGCTCATCGGGTGGCAATGATTATGGCAGCGGAAGCCAGGGCGGAGCTGATAGCTATGGTGGAAGCCATATGGGGGGCGGACAAAGCGGGCCATCCGGTGATCTCGACGACGACATCCCCTTTTGAAATCATGCCGCAGCCCCTCTCATGATCCATGTGATGGCTTGATGACGTTGATCGGCTTTTCACCATATTTCCGTGTTTAGCTGTGGTTTTTCATGGGGAGGCTATGATGATCGGATCAGGCACAGGGCGTTTTCATCTTTGGCTCATGAAAGGGTTGGCGCTGATCGCCTTTGCCCCTTTCTGGGCGCATCATCCTTTTGTTCAGGCGCAAGAAGACGTGGCCCTTGAAGTCGGTTTGGCGGATCGCACAGATCTGTCGGTCACTTTTTATCAGCAGGATCTGGCGCAGATCCGGGATCGGCGAAGCGTAATCCTCCCGGCGGGCGAGGGGCTATTGCTCTGGCCGGGGCTGACCGCAATGGTTGAGCCGCGGTCTTTGTTTTTGCATCATCATGGAAAGCCCGATGATTTCAGGATGCTGGAACAGGGCTATGATGCCCGGACGCTGACCCGCGAGAGCCTGTTGCAGGCTTATCTGGGGCAAAGCGTGCATATCTATCGCACCGATCCGAAAACAGGCGAGGACCGCATTGAAAAGGCCCGTGTTCTATCTGTTGCGGATGGTGTTCTGCTCGATATCGCCGGGCGGATCGAAAGCCTTGATCAGATGCCCGGGCGTCTGGTGTTCCCGCAATTGCCCAAGGATGCTCAGCTTCAGCCCCATTATTCCGCTAAGTTTTCCGCGCCGAAAAAGGGGCCGCAGGATCTCACTTTAAATTATCTTACGGGCGGTTTTCGCTGGTCCGCTGATTATGTGGCGATATTGGATGACGATGATCCCCTGATGGCTATGGAAGGCCGGATCAGCCTTGAAAACAGCAGCGGGGCCGATCTTGATGAGGCGGCGATCACCGTGATCGCAGGCGAGGTCAATCGCAAAGAAGCGATGCAACCGATCCGGCCTATGACGCTCAATCGCATGATGGCGGCGGATGCGGCGGTGATGCTGGCCCCCGATGCCATGGCGGATCGCTATCTTTATCGTCTGCCACATAAAATCAGCTTGGCGGATGGGGAAAGCAAACAGGTCGGTTTCGTTGATCTGCCCCAAATCAAGGTGCTTAAATCCTATCTTTATCGGGCCAATGATCTGACGTCGCTTGATCGGCCCGTTTCCGCCGATCTGGAATTATCCTTTACTAATGATGATGATGCGGGGGCCGGTGTGCCTTTGCCAGCGGGGGTGGTGCGGTTTTACGAGGATGATGAAAAAGCGGGCCTTCTATTCGTTGGTGAGGATCAAATCGCGGTCACGCCCAAAGGCGGGCGGCCGTCGCTTTCCCTTGGCAAAGCATTTGATGTAACAATCAAGCCTCTGCGGCGGTCTTATGAGATTATTGAAAACAGTGCCGCGCGCCAAGTGACCGAAGTGGGGCAAAGCTATCATCTGCGCAATCAAAAAAAGACGGCTGTCGATGTGACCATCGAGCAGGCGATGCCCGCCCAATCATGGGAGGTCATCAAGCAATCCCATGAGCAGATCGAAGCAACAGCGCAGCAGGCCCGATGGCGGATCGCCGTTCCCGCGGGCGGGGATGTGACGCTGGATTTCACCGTTCAGCTTATACAGCCGGGCCGTGTTCGCTGATCAATTATAAAGATAATTGCGGGTGAGGGGCAGGCTGTGCTGATCGCGGCATAGTTGCCATTGCGCCACCATATGGCCGCCATAGCGAAAGGCCAGCTCCGATCCGATCAGATAAAATTCCCACATGCGGCAGAATTTCTCGTCTTGCAAGACGCTGATTTCGGCACGATTGGCCTCAAATCTCTGACGCCACTGCCGCAATGTCGTGGCATAATGCAAACGCAGGATTTCAAGGTCGGTTAAGATCAATCCGGCCTTTTCAATAGAGGGCATCACTTCCGACAAGGCCGGCGAATAACCGCCGGGAAAGATATATTTAGCAAGCCAGGGATTCGTGACGCCGGGGCCATCGCTGCGGGCGATATGATGGATCAGGGCCACGCCTTCGGGGGTGAGCAATTTGTTGATGACCTTGAAAAAAGATGCATAAAAAGGGCGGCCCACATGCTCGAACATGCCGATGGAAACGATCCTGTCAAACTGTTCATCAAGGGTGCGATAATCACAGAGCCTGATATCGATCCGGCTTTCCAATCCGGCATCGCGCACCCTTTTTCGCGCCAGTGCAGCCTGTTGGGTTGAAAGCGTGATGCCGGTTACCTGAGCCTTGTGATGTTCCGCCAGATAAAGCGCCATGCTTCCCCAGCCGCAGCCGATATCCAGTATTTTTTGCCCCGGGCTGATGTTCAGTTTTTGAGCGATATGGGTGAGCTTGTTGCTTTGGGCCGTTTCCAGATCATCTGTCGGGTCTTTGAAATAAGCACAGCTATAATTGAGCCCTTCATCCAGAAACAGGCGATAAAGCTCATTGGAAAGATCATAATGATGAGCCACATTTTTTCGGGATCGGGCTGCAATATTGAATTGAGAAAAAGGCCGAAGCCCGCGTCGGAACAGTCTTAATGTTCGTTGCAAAACTGGGTCCGTATCCTCCTGATCGCCCAGATTTTTGGTGAGAAGTTCAAGAAAATCATAAAGCGTGCCGTTGCGGATTTCGAGTCCGCCGTCCATCCAGGCCTCTCCCAGCTTGAGATAGGGATCGAGGGCAATTTTTCTGGCTGTGGTGAAATCCCTGATATGGATCGCAATCGGTTCGCCTCTATCATTCCCGATAGAGTGGATCGGACCTGTACCGATCTGAAGATCAAGCCTGCCATTTTGAATGATATGAGAAAATAAACCCTCCAGGCCCATGGTGACCCTCCATTGTTTATTCCAATTAAATTCCCTTTTTATCATGCACGATTAAACGATTATTTTCAAAAGATGCAGGATCAGTCCAATAAAAAAGCCCCACTGAACAATCAGTGAGGCTTTCGCTGTTTTTATTAATTTCAACCTAGATCAAATGATCAGGCGGAAAAATCAGGCATTCGCATCATTGGCGCGCTCTTCTTCTTCCAGAAGATCCTGCACCAATTGTTCCGTATCAAAGGCCTCGTCTTCGCCTTCAGCCGCAGATTCAGTGGCTGTTTCACGGGCTTCTTCACCCAGAAGGGCGCCGCCGGTCTTCCACTGCTGCTCGGCTTCGGCTTCGGAACGCGCCACATTGGCGGTGACCGAAACCGTCACTTCAGGATGCAGCCGCACCAGCACCTTGTGAATACCCAATTCCTTGATAGGCTTGAGCAATTCCACTTGCGAACGGCCAATCTTGAAATCCAGCCTGCCCAAAGCATCAGCAATATCGCGGGCCGTGACCGAGCCATAAAGCTGACCGGCTTCACCGGCCTGACGCACCAGAACGAAGCGCGCACCATCCATCACTTTGGCCACGCCTTCGGCTTCTTCACGCATTTTGATATTATGCGCTTCGATTTCCTGACGACGGGCTTCAAAAGCTTTGCGATTGGCAATGGTTGCGCGCAGGGCCTTATTGCGGGGCAACAGGAAATTGCGAGCAAAACCCGGCTTCACGGTGACTTCATCACCCATTTTGCCCAGATTCGGAACGCGTTCGAGAAGAATGATTTTCATCGATCGGCTCCTTATTTCACGACAAATGGCAGCAGGGCGATATTGCGGGCGCGTTTGATGGCGCGCGCCAATTCACGCTGCTTTTTAGCTGAAACCGCAGTGATCCGGCTGGGCACGATTTTGCCGCGTTCGGAAATATAGCGAGACAACAGCTTGGTATCTTTATAATCGATCTTTGGAGCATCTGCGCCAGAGAACGGACAGGTCTTTCTGCGGCGAAAGAACGGGCGACGGGCGCCGGGTGCTTTACTAGCCATGATCAGTCCCTCCTCTCACGATATTCACGCTGGCCATCCCGGCCACCTTCGCGACCGCCATCCCGGCCACCATCGCGGTAACCACCGGGACGACCGCCATCGCGGGCACCATCACGACCACCTTCGCGGCCACCATCACGACCACCACCTTCACGGCCGCCTCTGCGGTCGGAACGCTCAGGCTTGCTGCGCAGGAAGATCGAGGGGCCTTCTTCAAGGTCATCCACACGAATGGTCATGAAACGGATGATATCTTCATTGATACCAGCCTGACGTTCCATTTCGGCCACAGCCGGATAAGGCGCATCGATATTCAGGAGGACATAATGTCCTTTGCGGTTCTTTTTCACCCGATAGGCGAGGGGACGCAGGCCCCAATATTCATTTTTGACGACACGGCCGTCAAGATCCTCGACAATTTTGGTCAGTTCGCCGGTCAGGGTTTCAACCTGAGCCGTGCTCACATCTTGCCGAGCAATAAAGATATGCTCGTATTTCGGCATCTGATGCTCCTTGCTGATCGCACGCCGGGCCCCATGCCACAACGCCTCCAGCCTTCTTCTTCATAAAAGCGCGGGATGCATTCCCAAACGCGCTGCGGCTATAACCTACTGCCGCCCCCAGTGCAAGGTTTAAGGAACGGCATGATCCCTGTGTTGCACAATTGCAAAGGGTGGGTTATCCCCGAATAAACAGCATCTCAATGCCCTTTTGGGGCCATTTTTTGATGAGGATATCTCAAACCATGACACGCGCATTTGTTTTTCCCGGCCAGGGCAGTCAGTTTGTGGGGATGGGGGCTTCTTTGGCCGCTGCTTATCCGCAGGCGCGTGCCGTGTTTGAGGAAGTGGACGATGCTTTGGAACAGCATCTGTCGAAGATCATGTTTGAAGGTGATGAAAGCCTTTTGCGCCTTACCGAAAACACTCAGCCCGCCCTGATGGCCATGTCGATGGCGATCCTGCATGTGCTCGATGCGGGGGGTGTTTCCGTTCGATCTGTGGCGAGCCATGTGGCGGGTCATTCTTTAGGCGAATATACCGCCCTGTGCGCGGCCGGGGCTTTATCACTTTCTGATACCGCACGGCTTTTGAAACGGCGCGGGCAGGCCATGCAACAGGCTGTGCCCGTGGGCGAGGGGGCGATGGCCGCCCTTTTGGGGCTTGAAATCGATCAGGTGGAACAGTGCCTGACGAAGGCGGCAAACGCTGATCTGATCTGCGCTATTGCCAATGATAATGCCCCCGGGCAGGTGGTGGTATCAGGCCATGCGGCAGCGGTTGATGCGGTCATCAATCTGGCGAAGGAGCAAGGGGCGAAACGGGCGATGCTCCTGCCGGTGTCGGCTCCTTTTCATTGCCCTTTGATGCAGCCCGCCGCCGATGAGATGCGCACGGCCTTGAACGAAGCGGCCATGGCGGCCCCGTGCGTTCCGGTGATCTGCAATATCACGGCGGCCCCTGAACGCGATCCTGAAGTCTTGCGCCGCTTATTGGTGGAGCAGGTCACAGGGCGGGTGCGCTGGCGGGAACAGGTGGCGGCTTTCGGCGGATTTGGGATCGATCAGGTGGTTGAAATCGGCGCTGGCAAGGTTTTAACGGGGCTTGTGAAAAGGATTGATCGCACCCTGGCGCTCGCTAATATTCAAGACCCCGCCGATATCGATGATTTTGCGGCTTCGCTTTGAGCCGAACCTTCATAAGCATAAGGATATGCAATGTTTGATCTTGCAGGAAAAAAAGCCCTGATTACCGGAGCGTCAGGCGGCATCGGGGGGGCGATTGCCCAGGCGCTTCATGCCCGGGGGGCGAGCCTTGTTTTATCCGGCACACGGCGTGAGGCGTTAGAAAAGCTTGCCGATGAATTGAAGCGTTCCCATGGCCTGGATTGCGCTGATGTTCATGTGGCGGTGGCGGATTTATCCGATTCTGAAAGCGTCGAGGCCTTGCCCGCGGCGGCGATTGCGGCGATGGGCGGGCTTGATATTCTGATCAATAATGCCGGCATCACCCGCGATCAGCTTTTGATGCGGATGAAAGATGCCGATTGGGATGATGTGATGCGGATCAATCTGCAATCGGCCTTTCGCTTGTCCCGCGCGGTTTTGCGGCCGATGATGAAGGCGCGCTTTGGTCGAATCATTTCGATCAGCAGTGTGGTCGGGGTGATGGGCAATGCCGGGCAGGCGAATTATGCGGCTTCTAAAGCCGGGCTGATCGGCTTTTCCAAATCTTTGGCCCAAGAGGTCGCATCCCGCGGGATCACGGTGAATTGTATCGCCCCGGGCTTCATCAAAAGCCCCATGACCGAGGCCCTGAATGAAGACCAGACCGCGCGCCTTTTGGCGGGGATTCCTGCCGGTCGCTTTGGCGAGGGGGCGGATGTGGCGGCGGCGGCTGTCTATTTGGCCAGTGAAAATGCGGCTTATGTGACCGGTCAGACCTTGCATGTGAATGGGGGGATGGCAATGATATGAGGACAGCGCTATAAATCAGGGCTATCAAGGATGCGAAATGGCGGCTTTGAAATGCTGATTAACTGTGATAGAGCCAAGCCGATTTTGTCGGGCTTTGATCGGTCGGGCAAAAAATAATGATTGTATTCCATGGGATACAAGATCTACTGAACCGGGTATCGGGCCTGACCCTATGGGATTGAACCCACAGCATAAGGATTTTGGGAATGAGTGATACGGCCGAGCGCGTTAAAAAAATCGTTGTTGAACATTTGGGTGTCGAAGAAGCCAAAGTGACGGAAAATGCCAGCTTCATCGATGATCTGGGTGCGGATAGTTTGGATACCGTCGAGCTTGTGATGGCCTTCGAAGAAGAATTCGGTGTTGAAATTCCCGATGACGCTGCGGAAAAAATCCAGACCGTCAAGGATGCGATCGATTTTATCGATGCCAATAGCTAAGGCTGTTTTGATCTTTGATTGACTCTGATACGGCGGCAAGGTCATTAAGTTTTATGGCCTTTGTCGCCGTTTGCTGATCTCTAGAATGTTGCAGGTGCCTCGATGAGACGAGTTGTTGTCACTGGGCTGGGAATGGTCACGCCTTTGGGCGATGGTGTTAAAACCAGTTGGTCCAATATTCTGGCTGGAAAATCCGGCGCCGGGCTTATTTCGCGTTTCGATCCTGCCGATAGCGTTGCCAAGGTGGTGTGCGAAGTGCCCTTGGGTGATGGCACCAATGGCACCTTCAATGCAGATCATTATATCGAGCCGAAAGATCGCCGGCGGGTGGATGATTTCATCGTCTATGGCATTGCCGCCGCCCAACAGGCCGTTGAAGATGCGGGCTGGACCGCGCCTGAAGGCGAAGAAGCCGAACGCAGCGGCGTGATGATCGGCTCGGGCATCGGCGGCTTGCCGGGGATCGAGGAGGCATCGGTTTTGATGCATGAACGCGGTCCGCGTCGGGTGTCGCCGCATTTCATTCCCGGACGGCTGATCAATCTGGTTTCGGGTCAGGTTTCCATCCGCTATGGCCTGAAGGGCCCCAATCATGCTGTGGTCACGGCCTGTTCCACCGGTGCCCATGCCATTGGCGATGCGGCGCGGATGATCATGCTCGATGATGCCGATGTGATGGTGGCGGGCGGGGCGGAAGCCGCGATCTGCCCGGTGGGGGTTGCGGGTTTTGCTCAGGCCAAGGCTTTATCCACCCGCTATAATGATAGCCCTGAAAAAGCGTCGCGCCCCTGGGATGAAGGCCGCGATGGCTTTGTGATGGGTGAAGGCGCAGGCATTGTGGTGCTTGAAGAACTGGAACATGCCAAAAAGCGTGGTGCCAAAATCTATGCGGAAATCGTGGGTTATGGCATGTCGGGCGATGCCTATCATGTGACGGCGCCCGCCCCCGGGGGCGATGGTGCCTTTCGCGCTATGCGGGCGGCTTTGAAGCGGGCGGGCATGGCCCCATCCGATATCGATTATATCAATGCCCATGGTACATCCACGCCGCTTGGTGATGAAATCGAATTGGGCGCGGTGAAACGTTTGTTCGGCGATGCGGTGAAAACGCTTTCGATGTCATCCACCAAATCATCGATCGGCCATCTTTTGGGGGCCGCTGGTGCGGTCGAAGCTATTTTCTCGATTCTGGCCATTAATGATCAGGTGGCTCCGCCTACGCTCAATCTGGAAAACCCCAGTGAAGGCTGTTTGGGCATGGATCTGGTTCCGCTGGCTCCGAAAGAACGTCCGATCAAGGCGGTTTTGTCGAACAGCTTTGGCTTTGGCGGCACCAATGCATCCCTGATCATCAAGGCGTTTAACGGCTGATCCCCAGCGCGTTCAGATAAGGCCGGATCGATGCGCCGAGCCCGATTTTTTCTGTTTCTGGTGCTGCCGCCGCTTTTTCTCCTGCTCGCGGTCTTGGGGCTTTTCTCATATGAAATCAGCCGCCCCGGGCCGCATGATGGCGATCATCGCATTCTGATCGAGCGGGGCATCGGCCTTGGCCGCATTGCCCATCAGCTTCAAAGCGAAGGGGTGGTGCGGCACGGCTTTGCGCTTCGTTTGGCGGGCCGGATCTTGGGGGCGGATCGCGCTTTGCGGGCGGGGGAATATGAAATTCCCGCCCATGCCAGTATCCTGCAAATCCTTGAAAATCTGCAATATGGTGCGCCTTTATTGCGCCGCCTCACCCTTCCTGAGGGATTGACATCCCGGCAGATCGTCACCCTTTTAGAAAAGGCAGATGGGCTGATGGGTGAAATTGTCGAAATGCCACCCGAAGGCAGCCTTTTGCCGGAAACCTATTATTACAGCTATGGCGATGCGCGATCCGATCTGGTGCAAAGGATGCAAAAGGCGCAAACCGCGCTTTTAGACAGGCTCTGGCCCGAGCGGGCTGCGGAACTGCCGTTTGATAGCCGGAGTGAGGCGGTGACTTTGGCCTCGATCATTGAAAAAGAGACCGCCTTCGCCAGCGAACGACCCCTGATTGCCAGCGTTTTCATCAATCGCCTGCGTAAAGGGATGCGGCTGCAATCCGATCCCACGGTGATTTATGGGGTGAACGAAGGATTGCCTTTGGGGCGGCCCATTCTGCGCTCTGAATTGCGGCAGGAAACGCCGTTCAATACCTATGCCATCAGGGGCCTGCCGCCGCATCCGATTGCCAATCCGGGTGAATTATCGATCCGCGCTGCGCTCAATCCGGCCGCCAGCGATTATTTTTATTTTGTGGCCGATGGAAGCGGCGGACATGCCTTTGCCCGCAGCTTGCGTGAGCATAATGATAATGTGGCCCGGTGGCGGCGTTTGCAAAAAGAGAGCGCTATTTCTGAGGAGAGCGACGTAAAATAGCATCGGAAAGGGCCTGAGGCAGCAGGGTCAAAAAGCGCATGGCAAAGGCTGTTGGGAAAGGGAAGGCGATCACCCCCTTATTCTTGCGCAATCCCTTGGCGATGATGCGGGCAGCCTTATCAGCCGTCATCAAAAAGGGCATGGGGAAGCGATTTTGCGCGGTCATCCGGCTTTCCACAAAGCCCGGGCAGATCACATTCACCTTCACCCGCCCCCAATAGGCCCCGCGCAGGGCTTCGCCATAAGCCTTCACCGCAACTTTGCTGGCGGAATAAGAGGCAGCGCCGGGCATCCCGCGAAAACCCGCGACCGATGCCATGATGGCAATCTGGCCGCCTTGGCGTTTTTTCATGCGTTCGAGCGCCGGATGGATGCTGTTGAAAACCCCCGTAACATTGATGGCAAAGGTTTTCTTCGTGGTTTCATGAAGGCTGCGATCTTTTGATGTGGCAAGGCCAATCCCGGCATTAGCGATCAGAAGATCAAGGGGATGGGCATCATCCACCTGCTCGATCCACTGGCGCATGGCCTGTTCATCCACTACATCGATGATCTGTGCATCCACATCCGCGCCGCGCCCACGGCAGCTTTGGGCAATGGCATCAAGGCGTTCCTGATCGCGACCGGATAAAGCCAGAAACACACCGGGTTTGGCATAATGAAGCGCCAAAGCCTCGCCAATCCCGCTCGATGCCCCGGTAATCAAAATCGATCCGGCTTTCTGTTCCGTCATGGCAGTCCCTTTTTTGAATTGGCCCGGCTGTTTTCATCCAGCCAGCGATTGATCGCAGGCGCACGAGGCTTTATCACTATCACCTCATCAAGGGGTGCAAAAGGGTTCCAAAGACGAACCTCTCAAAATCGGATAAGCGGATGACCGTTAAAACCAGACCGGGGCTTTTATTGATCATTTCTTCGCCATCGGGGGCCGGAAAATCAACCCTGTGCAGCCATTTGCGGCGCGAAGAAGGGGATCGCTTATGGACATCGGTTTCCGCCACTACACGCGAAAGGCGCAAGAACGAGGTGGAGGGTCAGGATTATTATTTTGTCAGCCATGATAAATTTCAGCGCATGCAAAAAGGCGGCGAATTTCTCGAACATGCCGAGGTGTTCGGCAATTTTTATGGCACGCCCGGTGAGCCGGTTGAAAAGCGCTTGAATGCCGGAATCGATGTTTTATTCGATATCGATTGGCAAGGGGCACAACAGATCAGAAGCAATGCAGAAGATGCCCGGGTGATCTCAATTTTTATCCTGCCCCCCAGCATGGCGGCTTTGGAACATCGTTTGCGGCATCGGGCCCAGGATAGCGAAGAAACCGTGCAATTTCGGATGTCCCGCGCGCATGAAGAAATCTCGCATTGGGAAGATTATGATTATGTTCTGGTGAATGATGATCTTGATGCCTGCTTCAAACGCCTGCATGCCATCCTCACAGCCGAGCGGGTGCGCGCCGAAAAAGAGTATGCGATCAAGGATCTGGCCATCAGCTTGATCAGGAAATAGGCAGCTTTAGCCCTTAGCTCCCATCACGCATCAATTGCCATTGCCGTGCGATGCGGCAAAATCCGGCAATGTCGATCTCTTCCGCCCGGGCCGTGGGATCGATATCAGCGGCCTTCAGCAGGCTGATGCTATCGGCGGTCAGGGGCCGAAGACTGGCCCGCAACATTTTACGCCTTTGGCCAAAGGCGTGTTCGGTGATGGTTTCCAGAGTTTTTTGCTCAACCAGCGGATCAAGGGGCTGGGTGGGGATGATCTCGATAATGGCGCTATCCACCTTCGGTGCCGGGGTGAAGGCCCGGGCGGGCACGGGGAATATAATTCGCGCTTTGGCCCGCCATTGGGATAGGATGGAAAGCCGCCCATAGGCTTTCGAGCCGGGTTTGGCGATGATCCGTTCAGCCACTTCGCGCTGGAACATCAAGATAAGCTGCGACCACCAGGGTGCCCATGGCCCGGTCATCCAGCGCACGAAAAGTGCCGTTCCGATATTATAAGGCAGATTAGAAACAATCTTGACCGGCTTGTTATAAAACAGTTTTTCCTCATCGATCTTCAAGGCATCATCGGCCAGAATCGAAAGCTTATCAGCCCAGATGGCGGCAATTTCAGCCAAAGCGGGCAGGGTGCGGCTATCGCGTTCCACGGCTGTGACATGGGCTGCCCCTTCCATTAAAAGGGCGCGGGTCAGGCCGCCGGGGCCGGGGCCGACTTCATAAACCTCATAATCCTCGAGCGGCCCCGCGGCCCGGGCGATCCGCCGGGTGAGATTGAGATCGAGAATGAAATTCTGACCCAATGAGCGCGATGCCTGCAATCCATGGCGGGCAATTACCTCGCGCAAGGGGGGCAAAGGATCAATCGGGGGATCCGTTTTTGAATGGCTCATGCGTTGAGGCTCGCGGCCATTCTGATGGCGGCAATCAGGCTATCGGGCCGGGCTTTATTGTGCCCGGCAAGATCGAATGCGGTGCCGTGATCGGGAGATGTGCGCAGGAAAGGCAGGCCCAAAGTGATGTTCACACCGCCATAAAAATCTATTGTTTTCAGTGGGATCAGGGCCTGATCATGATACATGCATAAAACCGCATCATAGGTTTTTCTGGCCTCGATGTGAAAAAGGCTATCGGCGGCAAAGGGGCCTTCGATCAACAGGCCATCCTGGCGCAAGGCTGTGATCGCCGGGCGGATGATGCTGTCTTCTTCCCCACCGATGGTCCCCCCTTCACCGGCATGGGGATTGAGACCGGCAACGGCAATGCGGGGCTTTTCGATCCCAAAATGCAGGCTGAGCGCCTGATGGAGAATTTTTGCCACCGCTATGATCTTCTCCGCACTGATCTGGGCGGCCACTTCATTCAAGGGAACATGGATCGTGAGCGGTACCACCCGTAGGCCCGGAACCGCCAGCATCATAACACTGGAGGCGGGTGGCAAACCGGCAAGGCGGGCCAGAAATTCGGTATGGCCGGGGTCTTTGAAACCGGCGCTGTAAAGCCCCTGTTTGTGAATGGGATTGGTGATGATGGCCGCCACCTTTTTGGCCATGACCAGGGCAACGGCCTGTTCGATAGCTTTGATGATAAAAGGGGCAAAAGCCTTATTCGGACGACCGGGAACCAGCCCATCGGGACAATCGGCCATCCCATCATATTCTAAAATCGGCAGGCCCCGATCAAATATGGCAAAGGTTTCGGCCGGATCATCAATGGCAATCAGCGGGCAATCGCTTTGCAGTGGTTTGAAGATTTTCCGAGCACCGATCAGAAAAAAGGGCGGCAAGCCATGCGCCTGCCGCATCATCCATGCTTTGGTTGCCAATTCCGGCCCGATGCCTGCGGGATCGCCCATGGTCAAGCATAAGGGAGCTACTGGCTTGGCCGAATCGTTCGCCATTGATCTAGCGATAATCGACAATGGCATTGCGCCTTAAATCACGCAGATAGCGCCGGGCCATGATCGCCAGCTTTTGGCGTTCCAATTGATCGATGATTTCATCAAATTGCGGGAGCGGCACCTCTGGCTTGCTGCGATCACAGACAAAAAAGATGCGAAAGCCATCTTCCATGCGCACAGGCTGGCTTGGCAGGCCCATTTCCAGATCTTCAAGAATTGTGCGCAATCCACCGGGCAGGTCCCGCAGCCTGAGCCGACCAAGAGGCGGGGAAGGTTCAATCCCCAAAGCCTGCGTATAGTCCGGCACTGCCTCGCATGATGTCATATTCGATTTCATGGATTCGAACGTCTCGAAAAAAGCGATCTGCTCGGCTTCGGTGCTTTGCGGTGTGATGGGCAGGAAAATCTGCCGGATATCCAATTGCATATCCAATGGATCGGCTTCCAGCACCCGGCGGCGATCTTTCAACTGCAGGATATAATAGCCGCCGGCATGGCGGATCGGTTCGCTGATGTCGCCCACGGGAATGCTTGTCAGGGCATTGGCCAGTGCCGGGTTTAATTGATCGGGGGTTACCCAGCCCATATCGCCGCCCGATGCGGCGGTTGAGGATTGGGAAAATTGCTGTGCAAATCCGGCAAAATTAGCACCATTTTTGATTTGTTCGCTGATCCTTATGGCGGTTTGCCGCACATCATTTTCGCGCGAAGGATTATCGATCAGCAGATAGATTTCAGAAACATTATATTGCGGCTGCCCGGCATTGGATTCGATGCGGGCGATTTCCTGCTCAACTTCTTCCTGTGCCACATTGGCCATGCGGCCAAGCCGACCATTCACCAGTTCACCCCAGGCGATTTCGGCCTTCATCTGTTCGAGATAAGCCTGTTTGGTGATCCCCAAACGGGTGAGATAATCTTCAAATTGTTGCGGAGATTGATTGAAGCTTTGGGCTTGGCGCACAAAGGCCGATTGGGCATCATCATCGGTGATATAGAGCTCGAATTCAGCCGCTTCCTGAAGCTTCAGCTTGTCATCAACCATATTGCGCACCACCTGTTCCTGCAGGCGGGCAAGCTGTTCTTCATCTTCAATCCCACCGATGGAAGCAATGGTCAGGCGCAATCTTTGCACCACATCATAGGCGGAAATCGGCTCGTCATTCACCAGCGCCACAATACGCTGGGGGATGACGAGATTGGATTCCGGTGCCGCTGATTGACCCTGCGGCTGATTTTGCGACTGGGCCTGAGCATCGACCTGCGCAAAGGATAGCCCCATGACCAAAAAAGCCGCCCAAGCCGTTACGGTTGATCGCCTCGGCAGGCAGGCTCTTCTTGAAGCGGATGTTTTCATCATGAAGCGTAAACACTGAATACTGAACATGTCTCTCAATTCTTGCTCGTTGAGCAATGATTGTGGCCAAAATCAGGCAAAGGGCTGATCTTTCCTGTTTCGTCCCACATTTCCCTAGCCCAAACTGCGCAGCCTGATCCGAAAGCCAATGGATGTGCCGCGTTCGATATCACGATCTTCGGTGAAACGCTTGCGCAATTGAATGCCCAGCTCCATGCATTCATTCTCGTATAGCACTCCGGTTTCATACTCAATGGGTTCTGCATCCCGGCCAAGACCATGGATCAATCCACCAAAGATCTGCCAGCTTTTTGTTGCTTGTAGGGTTGCATCAAAGCGGATTTCTTCACGATTTGTGCGCTCGGCAATCTCCAGATCCCGGTCGATTCGAAGATAGCTTAAATTGACATAAAAAACATCATTTCCCAAGGAGGAGATCACTTCCTGTCTTTGGGGATCAAGCGTTTTCCGATCCAATTGAAATTGATAGCTGATATCGATCCAGTTTTGCACCCGGATATCGAGGGCGCCCACCACATCGGATCGTTTGGAGCCCAGCCCGGTGCCCTGGGGTAAAAATTCCGTGAGATCATTCACCCGATAAGATTGGCCAATCACCGCATCAAGGCCGATATCGTGCATATCCAGCCCATATTTAAGGCCATAAGTGGCCCGGCTGCCGCCTTCCCAAATATCGAAGCCGGGCGCGCGATTGAGCGCGAACAGCGTTTTGGAATTCAATTCAATGGTGCGGCTATCTTCATTGGGGATAGCTGTGGAAAGTCCGGTCTCAGGGATCGCTACCAATTGCACGATGGGTTCGATCCTTTGGGAAACGCCGCCCAAATGGCTGGAAAAGGGCCATGAAATGGTGGCCGAGGCGCGAGCCACGCTCCGCACTTCGCTGCCATTTTCGCCAGCAAAAAACGGATCATCGATCGTTTGCGCTTCCCGCACATCATAAAGATCGGTGCGTGCAAAAACATCGAAAACGACCCGCTGACCCATGGGGGTGATCACCGGAGCCTGCCATTGCACAGAGGTTGTGGCCCTTGCGGTATCGGCGCCATCAAATCTTACAAGCTGAATGGAATTGAACCGCGCCTCCACAGTGCCGCCCAAAACACCGGGTTTTGAGACATAATTCACATCGATCCAGGGCAGGGCCTGAGCGGTCAGCCCATTGTCATCTTCCAAACGCAGGCCATTGAAGCCAACGAGTTCGCCCGAAATATAGGTGCGGTTGAAAAAGCCTTCGATTCTGTAATCGCTTTGCAAGGTATCCACATCGGAGAAATCATAAAGCCTTAGAAAGGTATCATCACTGGCGATCTGGGCATGATAGGTGGATTGCCAATTCTTCCCATGAACAAAACGGCCTTCAGAGAAAATATGACCCCGAAAGCCATTATCGGGAATGCCGGTCAAAGCTTCCGAAGGCTGATCCCCGTGGCTGACCGATCCATCGAACTGAAAATAGCCTTTGCCCAGATGCTGGCGATAACCGAGCGCTAAAACCGGGGGTTCTTCAGTGGCAATGATCGGGGTGATGGTCAGATCGCGGCTTTCGCTAAGGACGATATGATAGGGTAATTCGGCAACGAACCCCAATTCCTGACGGCTGCGAATCTGGGGAACCAGAAGGCCGCTATCGCGCTCCACCGTGGGATCGGGATGCGAAAGATAGGGGGTCCAGAAAAGCGGAATGCCAAGAAATTCAAAGCGCGCACTTTCGTAATAAAGGCGCTGCTCATCCTTGTCATGAACCACCTTCAGCGCTTTGATCTGCCATAAAGGGGGCTTTTGCGGACGATCATCGCACACCGGGCAAGGGGAATAGACGGCATCGCGCAATTCGCTATTGCCATTTTCAAAGCGTTCCCCACGATTGGCGGCAACCCGCGCCCCATCGGCCAGAATCAAGCGGGCATTGATGATCACACCAGCCCGCAATTCACCACTCAGATTGACCGAACTGGCTTTCAGGATCATCCCTTCGGGCGTTGTGATCTTCACGCCACCTTCGGCCTGGGCGACACCGGTTTCATCATTATAGCGCAATTGCCCCGCTTCAAGACGATAGCCGCCATGCTCTAAAATCACATTACCCCGGGCAATGATCTCGCCATTTGAAGGATCGATGGAGCTTTGATCGGCGGAAAAAACGACAAACCGATCATCGGGCAATTCCGGCATTTTGAAAAGACTGCGGCGCGGCTCTTCTGAGAGGGGAACCGCCTCGAGCCTGTTGCCTTCACGGTTTTGTTCAAGATTTTGGGCCATCGCCTGCGACGAGGCGGCACAAAGCAGTGCGGCGGTCAAAAAAGGTTTTCCACGGGTCACGATAGTGGGGAACTTTCGGTCAGCTATGGGTTCATGGCTCTCTTGATACAGGCAGTTTTCATTTGTCGCAATCAACGAGGTGGCGATGACTATGGCTTTTCAGCAGCCATAGCCCACATTATGGTGGCGCGTGATCAATATGTCCCGGCCCATAGGGCGGGGCGTTGTCTGTGATGAGTAGGGAATTCATAATGAAACTATCGTTTTCTGAAGCAAAAGATCCAAAATCGGGCGTGCTGGTGCTTTTGGCTGATAAGGATGCCATCCAAAATCCCCATGTCAGGCGATTGGATGGTGCTACGGGCGGGGCCATCTCAAAGGCCATCAAATCAAGCCGCTGGGACGGAAAAGCAACCGATATTCTTGATCTTTTGGCCCCCAATGGGATTGATGCAAGCCGGATCATTCTTGCGGGCCTGGGCGATGTGAAAACCCTGAAGGTCACTGATTTTGAACGGCTGGGGGGGCGGCTGGCGAAATATCTGCAATCTGCGGGCGATCCTCTGGCCACCATCCTTCTTGATAACACAGGGGCCGATCTGCCCTTGGCGGAGCAGGCTTGCGCTTTGGCCACAGGGGCCATGCTGCGATCCTATCGCTTTGATAAATATCGCACCAAAGAACCGAAATCGAAAAAACCGACCTTGAAGGAACTGGTGCTGGCCAGCGCCGATCATAAAAAGGCGCAAGCCCTGTTCAACGTGGAAAATGCGGTTGTCTCCGGCGTTTTCCTGACCCGTGATCTGGTCTCTGAGCCTGCCAATATCCTTTATCCCGAAAGCTTTGCCAAAATTGCCCAAAGCCTTGGCGATGATGGGATCGATGTTGAGGTGCTCAATGAGAAAGAGATGCGCAAACTGGGGATGAATGCGCTTTTGGGGGTGGGCCAGGGGAGCGAACGCGAATCCCGCCTTGTGGTGATGCGCTGGAATGGGGGCGATCCGGCGGATCAGCCCATCGCTTTTGTTGGCAAAGGGGTAACCTTTGATACCGGCGGCATTTCCATCAAGCCAGCCGAAGGCATGGAACAGATGAAATGGGATATGGGCGGCGCCGGGATCGTAACCGGCCTGATGCGCGCCCTTGCCCGCAGAAAAGCCAAAGCCAATGTGGTGGGGGTGATTGGTCTGGTGGAAAATATGCCATCGGGATCTGCCCAGCGTCCGGGCGATGTGGTCACATCGATGTCGGGTCAAACCATCGAGGTGATCAATACCGATGCCGAAGGGCGGCTGGTTCTGGCCGATGCCCTTTGGTACACTCAGGATCGCTTCAAACCCACATCCATGATTGATCTGGCAACCCTGACCGGGGCCATTATCATTTCACTGGGGCATGAATATGCCGGCTATTTCACCGCTGATGAGGGTCTCTCCGCTGCTCTTTATAAGGCGGGCGATCAATCAGGGGACAAGGTTTGGCGGATGCCTTTGGCCGATGAGTATGACAAGCTGATCAATTGCGATATCGCCGATATGAAAAATGTTGGCGGCCGGGCGGCAGGATCGATCACCGCCGCGCAGTTTCTCAAGCGCTTCAGCAATGATGTGCCATGGGTGCATATCGATGTTGCGGGCATGGTCTGGTCGGATAAAGAGCATGATCTTTATGAAAAGGGGGCCACGGGCTTTGGTGTGCGCTTGCTGGATCGCTATGTGCGCGATCATAAAGGCTGATCGGTTGATCGGTTGATCGGTTTCAAAAAAACGACGCCCCTGTGCGGGGGCGTCGTTGGCCATTTTGGATCAGGTTTTAGCCGCTGTTTTCAGGCATCGGGCTCAAGCAAGCGATGCAGATGCACGATCACATATTTTTTCATAGCATCATCCACATTGGCCTGGCTCACCCCACGCCAGGCTTTTTCCGCCTCCTTGTAGCTGGGGAAAATGCCGATCATTTCGATCTCATCGAGATTTTCAAAATCAAGGCCTTGGGGATCATTCACCCGGCCGCCGAAAACCAGATGCAAAAGCGGCTTTTGGGCGGGGCCGGTCGTTTCTTTGGTCATGGTTTATCCTGTCATCAAAGCGTGGCTTTATGGAAATCGCCTGTGAGATAGCACGCAAAACCTGCCATTTGAAGATTTATGCGTGACCCCATAGCCGACATAACGCGCCTTTGATCACCCCATTCTCGATGATCAGGCCGCCTGATCTATCCTGGGCCAATAAAAGCGGCCCATCCAGATCCACCCAACGGGCGCGAGACGCCAATAACAAAGCCGGGCATAAAGCCAGGGAACTGGCGACCATCGAGCCGATGAACAGATCGAGCCCGGCATCGCGGGCGGCATCGATCATGGGCAAGGCAGGGCTCAACCCGCCCAATTTATCAAGCTTGAGATTAACCGCCTGAAAAAAGCGGGAAAGAAGGCGCATTTGTGCCGGATCATCACCATGGCAGCTTTCATCGGCACAAAGGGGAACCGGGCCATGATAATCGCCCAAAGCGACATCAAGATGGGCGGGCAGGGGTTGCTCGATCAATTCAATACCGCAATTTTGGGCCACAGCCGCCAAATGCATAAGATCATCAAAGCCCCAGCCTTCATTGGCATCGATGATCAGGCGCGCCTTGGGCGCTGCCGCCCGGCATCGGTTGATACGATCCGCATCAAGGGGGGCATCGCCCAGCTTCAGCTTTAAAAGCGGCAATGTTTGTGCGGCCTGAGCGGCTTGCCGGGCCATAATATCGGGATGATCAAGGCTGATGGTAAAAGCTGTGATCTGATCACATAAGGGCGGCAGGCCGAGGAGATCAGCCACCGATCGGCCATTATATTGTGCCCAATAATCCCATAAGGCGCAATCAAGGGCATTGCGCGCCGCCCCCGGGGGCAGCCTTATCCCCAAATCGGGCCAGCGCAGGCGACCTTCGGCCAAGGGCTCGATAAGGGGGCGCAATTGCGCAAGGGCTTTGCTGAGGCTTTCATCATAGCGGGCATAGGGAACGGCCTCACCGATCCCCTGATACTGCCCATCATCGATCATAACGGTCAGTACATCGGCGCTCAATTTGCTGCCCCGGGCAATCCGAAAAGGGCGGGCAAGGGGGAAGCTTTCAGTCCCGATCCGCATCTTTAAAGGCGGCAGGGTGATCTCGGGATAGCCAAAGCGATCAAATTTCATGCCACGCCACAAGGAAGGCCCTGATCACCGCTTATCCCGCTTCATTGGCGGATGCCGCATTGGCCCCTTTTCTCAAGGTTTCCAAAAGACGATCAAATCCCTCGCGCTGAATGAGGGATGAAAATTCATCCCGCTGGGTGATGGCCATGGAAATGCCTTCAACCTTGATATCAACGATCTGGAATTTGTCATCTTTTTTCCGCAGCCGCCAATCCGCCAATAAAGGCTCGCCGCCCGGACGAATGATCTTGCTTCTGACAAAAATATCCCGGGGGCCGGCTTCCGTGGTGCCATCCACAACCAGCTTTTCATTGCCATAATCGCCGATGCGGCCCGCAAAGCTATTGACGATGAAATCAGGAAACAGTTTTTGATATTCCTGTAATTGCGCCTCAGATGCCGTGCGCATATAGCGCCCCAGTACCAGCTTCGAGATGAAATCCACATCGAACCCTTCATGCAGAAGCTGGCGGAAGGCGGCCTGGCGTTCGGCCTCGGTTTTCGTGGGATCTGCCCAAACCTCGACGGCATCATCTGAAAGCTGGGCGATGAAATCCTTGGCACCTTCGGGATCGGCGGCAGCCGTTTCCTGTGCGCTTGCCTGCCATGAGAAAAGCCCGATGATGAGGACAAGGCTTGCGACAAGGACCTGCCAATGGATGAATGGGCTTGAATGGTTCTGTTTCATTCTGGGGCGGTATCCTTCTCTTGATCTATGCTGCAGCATTTTATGGTATTTAGAGGCGTTCATGTCGATGGCAAGCCTGTTCACTTGATCGTCATCACGGCATCGGGCGGCGGATCAGCCTTGAATTGTCGCAAATAAGCGATCAGGTCCAAACGATCCTGATCTTTCATAATCCCTGAAAATGGCATTTTATTGCCCGGCAATAAAGAATTCGGGCTTTTAAGCCATTGATCAAGACGATCTTCAGTCCAGATAAAATCCGCATCCTTCAGGGTTGCGGAATAATGTTGATAGTTTGGATCAAACCCAACCCTTCGGCCAAAAAGGCCAAACAGATTGGGCTTTGAGTCGTCGGTCATGTGGATATCAGCCGGGGCCAAATCATGGCAAGCCTTGCAGCTGAAAAAAAGAATGCGACCGCGTTCCGCATCACCGCCGGGCATGGATAGGGTTTCATCCGCTTTAGCGGGAATGCTGCAAGCCATCGCGATCAGCAGCAAAACACAAATGATGCCGCGCCGATATCGCTGTGCGTGGCTGAATGATGGAATGGGGAGATCAGATCGCATATCGCCTCATGATGCAGATCAGTAAAATGAACGAAACGGGCCACCGTTTATCGGCAGCCCGTTTGATCGGCGGTTTTTATCCACGGATTTGAAACGCCCGCTATTCCGCCGGTTGTTGCGCTGCCCGCTCGGCATTGGTGGGCAAATCGCCGGAGCGCACACGGGCCAGATAATCCTCGAGCATCCGCTTGACTTCAGACGACAGGATATAAAGCCCAATAATATTGGGTAGGGCCATGCCCAATATCATGGCATCGGCAAAATCCATCACACTGGTCAATTGCATGGATGAACCAATCACCAGAACCGAAAGGAATACCATCTTGAAAAGGGTGATTGGCATTTTTTTATTGCCGCCCAGTAGATAGACGAAAGATCGCTCGCCATAGTAATACCAGGTGATCGATGTGGAAAAAGCAAAGAGCAGAACGGCAATCGACAGCACATAGGGAAACCAGCCAAAAACCGAAGCGAAGGCGGCTGATGTGAGGGCAATACCATCCGAGATTTCGGCTTCCAGATGCATATTGGTGATGATGATCACCAAAGCCGTCATGGTGCAGATGACCACGGTATCGATGAAAGGCTCCAACAAAGCGACCAGGCCTTCGGCAACCGGTTCCTTGGTTTTGGCCGCAGAATGGGCAATCGCCGCCGAACCAACACCGGCTTCATTGGAAAAGCTGGCGCGGCGCAGGCCCTGCACCAATACACCAACAAACCCGCCCGCAATCCCGATGGGGGCAAAGGCCCCGGCGATGATCGCCCCAAAGGCGGACGGAATATGGCCGATATTCATCGCTAAAATGATGAGCGCGGATGTGACATATAAAATGCCCATCATGGGAACAAGGCGTTCTGTCACCCGGGTGATGGAGCGAATGCCCCCGATGATCACCAGCCCCACGGCCCCGGCATAGATCAAGCCGATGATCCAGGTTTTCCCGCTCATGAAACTGTCAGGGCCAAAGAGCGCCGGCACCATCACATCCATGAATTGCTGGGAGGATTGATTGACCTGAAACATATTGCCCGCGCCAAAAGCCCCGCCAATGCACAAAATGGCAAACATAACGGCCAGAACCCGGCCTAATCCGCCCATGCCGCGTTTTTCCAGCCCTCGCGAGAGATAATACATCGGGCCGCCGGAAACGACGCCATTTTCATCGATCTGTCGGTATTTAACACCCAGGGTGCACTCCACGAATTTGGAGGTCATGCCAAACAGCCCGGCCAATATCATCCAGAATGTGGCCCCCGGGCCGCCAATGGAAATGGCAATGGCAACGCCCGCGATATTCCCCAGCCCCACGGTGCCCGAAAGGGCCGCCGTCAGTGCCTGGAAATGGGTCACCTCGCCGGGGTCTTTGGGATTGTCATATTTACCGCTGACAATGCGGAAAGATTGCACAAAACCGCGCAGATTGATGAAGCGCATTTTTAAGGTGAAGAAAATGGCACCGAACAAAAGCCACAAAACGATGAAGGGAATGCCGATGGCCCCATTATCCAGCGCCTTGACAAATAATCCCGATGCCAGCGGGGTAAAGGATGCGTTCTGATTGCTGGAAACCGAAAGGTTGATGACATTACGTTCGCGTTCGAGGCTGATGCCGCTATCCGCGAAATCGTTTAAAATGGCGGCTTCCAGATTGGCGGCTGTTTCGCTGCCGGTGGCGGCCCTTTGCACAGCATTATGGCCGGGGCAGACAAATCCATCGCTATCGATTTCATAAACCCGGCTTTTGCCTGCAATCGAAATGGTTAAACGGTCGTTTTCCAAAAGCCGGGTTTCACTGACCCGGATGGCCCCCGTGGATTGATCCTGCCCGCCTTTGATGGGGATTGGGTAAAAGATGAAATTTGAAACAGCATCTGTGATCGGGCTGACCAGCGCATTGATCTTTTCATCGACACTTAATTCTGGGGGGGTGCATTGATCTGGCGGCGCGGCAGATGCCGGATTTGAGAAGGAAAACCAGAAAAGAAGAGCCGATGTAACGGCTATGGTCGCAATCTTCATGAACGCCTCACAATTATTTTCGCCCCGAACGGCTTTGGATGCATTTTATGCTGCATTTGGTAATGCAACCGCCACTATGCCCAACCATCCCACAGACAAGAGACACATGAAGCCCCCCGCCTTATCGTTTGGTTTTTGGCCCACCGAATGGGCATTGGCGGAGATGCTAGCCGCTTGGCATCCGAAGCACAACAAAACCGTCATCATTTAGTCGGAATGAAGCCATAATCCGCTGATGGCGGGATCAGGATGTTCTTTGTTTTTCCCGCGATGGGCCATCGGCTCCAGAGGGAGCAGAGCCTGCTGGTCCAGAGCTTGCTGGTCCAGAGCTTGCCGAGCGGCCATAAAGGCCCGCACCCAAAGGGCGCGTTTCGGGGTAACCCTGATCTTTTTGTCGGCCAGAACGATCTGTCTGGCGATCTGTCTGGCGATCTGTTTGGCGATCTGCGGGGCGGGAGTCCCCTTCATTGCTGGCTGATTGAGGCTCAGGCTGCTCAACGGGATCGGCCTTGCTTGCGGTTTCTTCTTTCAGGGGATTATCCACATGCACGATCTTGCCGGATAATTTCGCCCCAGCCTCAACCGACAGAGATTGGTGTAAAATATCACCCGTAACATGGGCCGTTTTTTCAAGCCGCACGGCGTGGCCGCGAATTTCGCCATCCACAGTGCCCCTGATGGTCACAGTCGAAGCCCGGATGGTGCCCAAAATACTGCCGCAATCCCCCACGGTCAAAGAATCGCAGGTGACATCGCCCTTGATATTGCCATCGAGCTGAATTTCACCCGGGCTATCAATATTACCCAGAATCTCAACAGCCTTGCTGATGATCGAGGGGGCCCCCGATAGGCTGCTGTCCCGTTTTCCATTGGGTGCTGGATCAATTTTCTTCATATCTGCCTTGCTGGAGCGCTTGAACATCGAGAGCAGCCTCAATAAAGGGCAAGGGATCGACAAGAGCACCATTGAACCAGACTTCCCAATGCAGATGCGTACTTGTTGATCGACCTGTTGATCCCATTTCACCAATCTTCTGACCGGGTTTCACACGTTCCCCGGATTTTACGCTTAAACTGCGCATATGGCCATAACGTGTCCGAAAACCATTGCCATGATCAATTTCCACCATCAGCCCATAAGCCGGCTTGCGGGCAGAAGTAACCACGGTTCCAGCGGCGGCAGCCATAATGGGTTCCCCCGGCCAGCCCGCCATATCAAGGCCGGAATGATCCGCCCAGCTTTTGCGAAAGGGATCGATTCGCGCCCCGAACTGGCTGCTGATATAATATTTTGCGGCAGGAATATGGGATGGAATATTCGCGATTGCCTGATCGATCAGGCTACGCTGAAACGCCAATTGCCCAAGTTTTTTGAATATTTGCGAAAATATAGACGGGTCGGCGCTCGTAAAAGGCCCGCCAGTCCCACTTGGTGGATCGGCTTTCTTCAGCAAAGCCTCATAGGGAATACCCAAACTGGCGATCACCTCATGTCTGCGCTCGATATTTTTCTGCTCCGAAAGGATCAGCGCTTGGGCCGTTCGATCCTGATTACGTTCAACCCGATCAAGTTTTTCGATGATGAGATCAAGGCTTTCAGAAATGGATGTCACTGCATCTGAAGAGGAAGGGATCGACATGAGATCAAGTGTGGGGGCTGCCTGTGCGCCGGAAATCCCCAATCCGCCCATCGCCGCATTTGCAAAATTTGCCGCTTTCCACTGCGTGCCGGAAGGGTTCAGACGAGCGCCTTCATCCAGGTGATCGCCCTCGACCGATGAAAGATCGTCTTGGGCCGGCTCATTGCCGGTTTCATGGGCTTTATCCATATCCACATCTGCGGCATCGGATGTGTTTTGGGGGCGAAGGGGTGGGCGCAAAACAAGCGGCCCATCCGGCGATGGGTTGCCCGCCGCATCCTCATTGGGTTGCTGTGAAACAGCCGTCTTCAGGGTGGCCGCAGGGGCCAGCTTTTCAAGAAATTTCTGCCTGGCTTCCAGGCGCTCGGCCCGATCAAGGGCGCTGCTTTTCAGGCGTTCCAATTCAACCAGCAGGGAATTCAATTCGTGAGAGACATATTTCAATTCCTGTTGCTTGGTGGCAACCCGATTATCATCGGTGAGATAGGAAATGGATGCGGTCAAGGTCCAGGCGATCAGCCCAAGGGCGACGACCGACACCGATGCCTGAAACAAAGGCGAGAGGCGCGCGAAACGGACTTCGCCGCGGGTACGGAAAAAAATCTGGCGTTCGGGAAATGCCCGCTCAAAAAGCTGCGTTGCCTGACGCAGGATATGCTCTTTGTGGATACGCAAAAGACTGATCTATCCCTATGAACCGTATTTCTGCTTTGCCTGAAACTGAAAGCCACAAGAGCCTTATGTTATGGGCAGATGATTTGCAAATGCCTTAACAAGACAAGCAATTGTTCTCAATTCATTCATGTTCCTGATATAAATGACCGTCAAAAGACCCAAAGATCAAGGGTTTTCAGCGGTTTGAGCTGCCAGCGGCCGGTAAAAGCTTTCTGCCAGCCCGGCTTTGCTGCGGGCCTCCACATTAAAGGGCGGCTTCAAAGCCCCGCGAAAATAGCGGGTGACAAGGGATTGAAAGCTTTTTTCGGGATCAAGGCCAAGCCTTTCGCAGTGCCAGTGAAACCAGCGCGCCCCTGCCGCCACATGGCCGATTTCATCATGATAAATGGTCGAAAGCGCTTCTACGCTTTCCGAATCGCCCATGGATTGGAATCGCGCAATCATGGATGGGGTAACATCAAGGCCTCGTGCCTCCAAAACCAAAGGCACCACCGCAAGGCGGGCTTCAAAACAATCCGCAGTGTTGATGGCCGCTTCCCACAGCCCATCATGGGCGGGCAGATCGCCATAAGCCGAGCCATAGGCGATCAAACGATCTGATATCAGCATGAAATGGCGGGCTTCATCATCGGCGACCCCCACCCAATCATCAAGAAAATCACGGGGCATATCCGCGCCAAAGCGGGCAATCAAATCCCATGCGAGATCGATGGCATTCAATTCGATATGGGCCACGGCATGAAGGAGGGCGATGCGGGTGGCAAGGCTTCCGGCTTTGCGCCTGCGGGGCATTTCACCGGGCGGCAAAAGCTGCGGCTTCGGCGGTCGTCCGGGGCGGGCGGCCAAGGCTTCGGGAAAGCTAGCCACCAGCGCACCCGCCTGCCACAGGCTGGCAGCTTCCCGGCTTTTGCGGGCTTTCAGGATGGCATCATCACAACCCAGAACCTGAGCCGCCATGGCCCCCAAGGATTGGGGTGGAGCATTCGTCAGTGCGGCATTGCACATGCTATCACGCCAAAACCATAATCACGCCAAGGACTGACAAGCGGCCAGAACCTCATCGGCATGGCCCTTCACCTTCACCTTGGGCCAGAGATGGGCAATATTGCCCTCCCGGTCGATCAGAAAGCTCGATCTGTTGATGCCCATATAGCTGCGGCCATACATCTGTTTTTCCTGCCACACGCCATAGCGTTCGCAAACATCGCCTTTTTCATCTGATAAGAGCCGGATTTTGAGATCGTGTTTGGCGATGAAATTTTCATGCTTTTTGACGGAATCCTTTGAAACGCCGAGGATCACTGTATCGGCGGCATCGAAATCCGCTTTCAGACGGCTGAAATCATTCGCTTCGGTGGTGCAGCCGGGGGTGTTGTCTTTTGGGTAGAAATACAACACCAGCTTCCGTCCTTTGAAATCGGCAAGGCGCAAGGTGTCTCCGCCATCTGCGGGCAGGGAAAAATCGGGAGCGTGATCGCCGATTGCGGGGCCGGTTGCGGGGCCGGTTGCGGATGGATTGTCGGTCATGAAACTGTCTCGCTTTGTTCTGTTTGTCCGTGTTGACCCAGATAATGATGATAAATTTGCTTCACATCGGCAAGCCCGGTCATCAATTGCTTTTGCGTGCTCTCAAAATCTGTGGACTGGGTCGCCCGGGCAAGCACGGCGCGCAATTCGGGCGGAAAGCTGCGCTCATCAGGCTCGCCGGTCAAGGTCAATCGCAAGATGCTTTGGATGGCATGGAAATGCGCATGGGCCGCTTTCAGCTTATCCCCGGCATCTGATTTCAGCGCCTTGATGGTGATCAGATGATCGATGCAATCATCAAGCCTTGGGGTGAAGATTGTTTGTTGCTTTTGGCCATGGCGCAATAACAGATATTGAATGATGAACTCCATATCGATCAGCCCGCCCCGCACGTGTTTCAGGCTCCAGGGATTATCGGTTGCAAATTGCGCGGCAAGCCTTTCCCGCATGGAAAAAACGGCGGGCAACAAGGCCTTGGGATTATGGCCGGCGGTGAGGGTGCTGTGAATGCTGCGCCTGATATCATCGGCCATTTTTTCGGGTGTGGCCACCAGTCGGGCCCGGGTGAGGGCCATATGCTCCCATGTCCAGGCGGCATCGCGATAATATTCGGCAAAGGTTTTCAAGGTGACGACCAGCGGCCCCGCATTGCCCGATGGCCGCAGCCGGGTATCCACCTCCCAAAGCCGCCCTTCGGATGTCAGCGCCGTAAAGGCGGTCAATAGCGCTTGCCCCAGGCCGCTGAAATAGCGCGATGGCCCCACCTGTCTGGGGCCGTCGGATTGTTGGGCATCGCCCGCCACATCATAAAGAAACACCAGATCGAGATCGGAGCCGAAAGACAATTCCCGGCCGCCATATTTGCCCATCGCCACGATGCCCAAGGCCCCGCCGGGAAAACGCCCGAAACGCTCGGCATACTGATCTTCGACCCGGGGCAGCAGCGTTTCCATCACGGCATCGGCCAGATTGGTCATCGACAGGCTGGTTTCACGCACATCGCAAATGGCTTCAAGCGCCTGCACCCCAAGCTGAAATTTACGCTCATCAGTCCAGCGCCGCACGATATCGAGAATATCCTGATAATCCCGCGCCCTTTTGAGAGCGGTTTCCAAATCGGCGCGCAAGGTCTGTTGATCGGGCAAGGGCGCAAAAAAACCGGGATCAAGGATCGCATCCACCAAATGGGGATGGCGGGCCATGTTTTCGGCTAAAGCGGGGGCGATGCCCATGATCCGCGCCACCAGCCGAAAGAGTGAAGGGTTGGATTGAAAGAGCGAGAAAATCTGAACACCGGCAGGCAGTTGGGCGATGAAGCTATCAAATCGGCTGAGGGCGCGATCCGGTTGCTGGGTGCCGGAAAAGGCTTCCAAAAGCGGCTTTAGGCAATGCGATAATAGCTTGCGCGCCCGGGCCGTTTTCAAGGCCCGATAGCGGCCCCTTTGCCAGCGGTCGATCACTTGCACCATATCGGATGGATTGGCAAAGCCCAGCTCTTCAAGCAAGGAAAGCAGCGCTGCCTCATTTGGATATCCGCTGTCTTCCGTTTCATCGCCGGCGGGCAATAGGGCTTCATAATGCCGGCTGACAGGGTCCAGATGATTTTTGAGCGCGCTGTGCAAAGCATCAGGGGATGCGAACCCACAAAAACAGGCGATCCGCGCCAGATCATCGGGTTGCTCGGGGATTTTATGGGTTTGCGCATCATGGATCATTTGCAGGCGATGTTCGATCATCCGCAAAAATTGATAGGCCTGGGCCAGTTCATCCCGCTCGATGGCCTTGATCCGATTGTGCTGCACCAGATGATCAAGTGTTTCCAGAGTTGCTTTGCTGCGTAAGGCAGGGTTTCTGCCCCCGGCTATGAGCTGATTGATCTGGGTGAAAAATTCGATCTCACGAATGCCGCCCCGGCCCAGCTTCACATCAAATCCCGGGAGGCTGAAAACACCCTTTTCATGATGATGATGGCGATGGATCTGGTTTTTGATGCGGTGAATATCCTCGATGGCCGCAAAATCCATCGAACGCCGCCAGATGAACGGCGATAATCTTTGCAGATAGGCGGCGCCTGCCTTGCGATCACCGGCACAGACCCGGGCCTTGATCATGGCGGCGCGCTCCCATGGCTGGGCAAGGCTTTGATAATAGGATTCCGCCGCCCCCACCGATAAAGCAATGGATGTCGCCCCGGGATCGGGCCGCAACCGAAGATCGGTGCGAAACACATAACCATAAGCCGTGCGGGCATCAAGAATCCGCACCAGATCCTGGGTGATCTTAATCATGCAATCAGATAGGGAACGCGGGCCCGTGGCTTGCGCGATTTCCTCGTCATATAAAACGATCAGATCGATATCGCTGGAATAATTAAGTTCATGCGCCCCCAGCTTGCCCATGGCCAGCACGAAATATCCGCAATCTTCGGGTTTGTCGCCATCGTTACCAGCCTTTAATTCACCTTTCTGAATGCGATCCCGTAAAAGAAACTGCACCCCCGATTCGATGGAGAGATCGGCAAAATCCGATAAGGCGCGGGTGACTTTTCCTAAATCCCACTGGCCCGAAAGATCGGCTGCCGCCACCAAAAGGGCCATCCGCATTTTGGCGATCCGCAGGCATTGCATCAGTTGATCGAGATTGGCAGCCGAATATGTCTGTTGTCGCACGTTTTCACACTGTGCCGTCCATGCCGCATCCGGGCCAAGGGATAGCAACGCCAGCAAGGCATTCGGGCACATTTGTAACAGCCGTGCCAGAAAGGGGCTGTTGCCTGCCATGGCGTGAACCAGCGCTTTGGTTTCGGCTTGTTTCAAAAGGGCCAAGTCTTTGGGATCATCGCATGACTTCAAAAGCGCGTCATATGCATCTGCCGCTTTGATCTGATCATAGGGGGGTGCTATGGCAGGCATCTGGCTCTCTTCCTGATCTGATCGCAAAATCATGGATCAGACAATGCGGAAATCGGCATGATCGGGTCAAGTCCCGTTCGGAATCCGGTCATATCAGGGCCATGATTTTTGGGAAAAGAAAGTCCTGTTCTGGAGAATCCTGCGTGCGCCGATGGCTGAAATCAACCGCCCTTTTTATTACCGCATTTACGATGGTGCTGGTGTTGGGGGCTGCGGCCTTGTTGATCAGATTGAGCCTGAAGCCTTTCTCGCTTGGGCCTTTTTCTGATCAAGCGGCGATTTTTATTAATGACCTCTATCCCGATTTCGCTGTTGATTTTTCCCGGGCCGCGCTTTTTTGGAACCGGGATGAAAACCGCCTTGAAATCACCTTATCGGATGTGGCCCTGACGCTGCTTGATGGTGCCGGTGATGAAAATGATGCGAAGCTGCCATCGCTGATCATTTATTGCGAGGCAAGCGCCCTTTTGCAGGGACAATTTCGCCCGCTGAATATCATTATCGAAGAGGCCGATGTGCGCATTGGCTGGTCGGCGCAAAAGCTGGATGTCCTTTTGCGCGGCGAAAGCCGGGCGGTTGATGTTGCTGAAACTCTTGATGAAAACGCCAATGATACGGGCCTTGATCTAGAAATGCCGCCGCTTTTAAAAACGGTGATTGATCAGTTGACGGATGAAGTGAGCTCCGATGCCCCCTTTTCCTCTCTTGTTCAATTGGAAATCAAAAGCGCGCATATAGAATTGCAAGAACGCCCATCCGGGGTGGTCTGGACCATTCCCGATGCCGCCTTGCAATTTCGCCGGGCCGGAGAGGCGCAATTAAATATAAAGGGGCAGGGCCAGATCATCACGAAGGATCAGGGCCCAGCCGGTGCCATCAGCTTTGAAGGCCGTGTTTTCGGGAAAGACGGTCGGCGCCAATTTGATGCCAATTTAACCGCTTTGCGCTTGCCCAATCTGGCGCGCGGTATTGATGAACTCGCGTTTTTTCTTGGTCTTGAGATGCCCCTGAGCACGGATCTGCATCTTGATCTATCTGCAAGGCCGGATCGCACATTGGCAATCATGCTTGATCTGCGGGCAGGTAGCGGGGCTTTGGCAATAGGCCCGTGGTATGAGGCGCCCCGGGCTTTTGATGAATTGGCGGCATCGCTTTTATATGACAGCAAAAGCCGATTGCTGGAGGTCACCGGCCTTTCGGCACGCTTTGCCCAAACGGAATTGTTTTTATCAGGCAAGGTTTTACCCAGCCGCAAAGGGCCGCCCGCAATCAATTTGAAGGGCGGGTTTTCGCAATTGCCGGTGCAGGATCTGGTGGAATATTGGCCCAATGATCTGGCTTCAGGGGCGCGTCGCTGGATCGCTGAGAATATGCCCAAAGGCCGCCTTCATGAAGGCAATCTTATCTTGAACCTTGGTGCAGCAGATTGGCAGGCTGAAAGCCTGAGCAATGAACAATTCAGTCTCAATTTTAAATTTGAAAAACTTGAGGCCCATGTTTTAAGGCCGATGCCGCCCATCCTCGATGCTTCGGGCGAGGGCACATTATCGGCGCGCGATCTGATGCTGCAGATTAAGGGCGGCGCGGCTGATGGCTTGCCGGTGGCTGGATCACAGGTGCATCTTTATGATTTTGATCAGCCCGGCCCGCAAATGGCCAGCATTGCTTTGAAAGTCGAGGCTCCGCTTCCCGATATTCTGCGGCTGATCGATTATGAGCCCTTAGGCTATACTACGGCTTTTGGTCTGGAGGCGGATCGCCTGAAAGGTGATGGCCAGCTTGTGGCGCAGCTCGATTTTCCGTTGGTGAAAGAATTGTCTTTGGATGATGTGGAAATCGATGTGCAGGCGACTGTGCAAAAGCTTGCGATCCCTGATCTTTTTGCCGAAAAACCTTTAGAAGACGGCAATCTTGATCTGCATGTCGATCGCAATGGCCTGAAGGTTGCGGGCACGGCTCGGCTGGGTGTGGCCGATCTCGATATCATCTGGCGGGAAGATTTCACGGCTGAAGACGGGTCCTTGTCTTCGGATTTTACCATAACATCATCTTTTGATCGCGCGATTTTGGCTGATCTGTTTTTTGATCCTGCGCCCTATTTTTCCGGCACGGGTAAAGCCGAGATCATCCTGCAAGGCCGTGGCCCCGAAATCGAAAAGGGGCAGGTGGCTCTGAATTTGGATGATGCGATTTTGGCCGTGGAGCCTTTGGGCTGGCACAAACCCGCCGAGATGGCCGCAACATCAAGCTTTTCCATCGATTTCAGCGATGAGGATATGATCCATTTTGAACAGATCAGGATGCAATCGCCGGATGGCGCGCTTTCCGGTTCGATTGATCTGGCCGGGGATGGTCGTTTTCTATCCGCCGATTTTCCCCTTTGGCAGATGGGTGAAACCGATATCAGCGCCAGATTATCCCTGAAAGACCAAGCTTATATCCTTGATATAGATGGGAAAAGCCTTGATTTAAGGGGGCTTTTGAAATCTTTGGGCGCGCGCTTGGGTTCGCCTGACCGATCATCAGCACAAACAGCCGATGATCAGCCGATAGAGGCCATATCCTTTGCCTTTGATCTGGATGAGCTTGTGACGCTGGATGGTATCAGCTTTTATGATCTGGCTATTTCCGGTCGCCATGATGGGCAGATTGTGCGGGCTTTGAACCTATCGGCTCAAACAGGAGATGGTGAAGCCCGGAATGATGAGGCTTTATATCTGCGCCTGATGCCAGCGGATACTGGGCCCGCGGACAATAAGGATGGTCGAAGCCTTGTTTTGTCGTCTGGCAATGCGGGGCGGACGCTGAAGGGACTGGGCATTTTTCCCAATGCCGAAGGGGGCGCTTTGGATATGCGCGCCGATCTTTCCATTGTTGAAGGCAATCTGGCGGCCCGTGGCGAGGCCAGACTGAGCAATGTGACCCTTCATCAATCGCAGAATGAAACCCTTTCAGGCGATGCGAGCAGCGGGCTGGAGGACTATATCGGCCCGGGGGGGCTGGTCTTTAATGACATGCGGGTGCCCTTCAGCCTGCAAAACGGCATCGTGGATATTGATGGGGCCTCTGCCAATGGTCCGCGCATCGGATTAACCATGGAAGGGCAGATCGATGAACAATTCGATCGTATCAATATCAATGGGGTGATCGTTCCCGCCTATCGGCTCAATTCCTTTCTGGGCCATATTCCTTTGATCGGCGGATTGTTCACCGGCGGGCAGGGGGGTGGTTTGTTTGCCTTGTCTTATCGGGTGAAGGGGCGCACATCCGATCTCGATATCTCGGTCAATGCGCTGACGGCGATCATGCCGGGGATTTTGCGCAAACCCTTCGAGGGCAGCAAGGGCCGGATCGAGCCGGATGACCCGCCAAAAAATGAGGAGGAAGCCGATCCGGCCTCTGAAAGCGCCGAACCGCCCCATTAAAGCTGCATCTGATCGGCTGAAGAGGATTTCAGGAGGCTTTCAGGATGACGAGGGCATGGCGCTTTTTGCCCGCCGATAATTTGAGCTGCTGCCCCTCGAAATCATCGGCAGAAATCCGATAATTTTCGTCCTCCACGGGCTGATCATTGAGCCGCGCCCCGCCCTGGCTGATCAGGCGGCGCACTTCCTTACGCGATTGGGCTAGCCCGGCTTCGATATAAAGATCGAGGATGCTTAATCCCTCATCCGTTGATGCAGGATTATCGGATGAAGTGAGGCGCCCCGGCTCGATGACGATTTGGGGCAGGCCCTCCGCCAATGTGCCCTGCTCAAAAGTTTGGGTGGCAGTATTTTGCGCCATCAAAGCGGCATCGTCCCCGCGCGCCAGCCTTGTAGCTTCAAAGGCCAGAATTTTCTTGGCTTCATTGATTTCCGCCCCGCCCAAGGCTTCAAGCTTTGCGATTTCGGCCAGATCAATCTCGGTAAACAGGCGGAGGAAGCGGCCAACATCGGCATCGGGAACATTCCGCCAGAATTGATAATAATCATAGGCAGAGAGAGCCTCTTCATTGAGCCACACCGCCCCTTGTGCGGTTTTGCCCATTTTGCTGCCATCGGATTTGGTGATCAGGGGGCTGGTGATGCCATAAAGCTCAAGCCCATCCATGCGCCGGCTCAATTCGATGCCATTGATGATATTGCCCCACTGATCGGAACCACCCAATTGCAGGCGGCAGCCATGGCGCTTGGCGAGTTCGGCAAAATCATAGGCCTGCAGGATCATATAATTGAATTCGAGAAAGGTCATCGGCTGTTCGCGTTCCAGCCGCAGCTTCACCGAGTCAAAACTCAGCATTCTGTTGATCGTAAAATGGCGGCCCACATCACGCAAAAAACTAAGATAACCCAAGCCATCCAGCCATTCGGCATTATCAACCATCAGCCCGCCGGTGGGGCTGTCATCGAAATCGATGAAGCGGGAAAAAACCCGCTTGATCCCCGCCATATTGCTATTGATATCTTCAAGGCTCAGAAATTTGCGGGCTTCATCCCGGCCCGTGGGATCGCCAATGCGGGTGGTGCCGCCCCCCATCAGAACAATCGGCTTATGGCCCGTTTTCTGAATCCAGCGCAGCATCATGATCTGCACCAATGAGCCAACATGCAAGGACGGGGCCGTGCAATCAAAGCCGATATAAGCAGGCAGGCTTTGGCGGGCGGCCAAAGCATCGAAGGCCACATCATTGGTGCTTTGAAACAAAAAGCCGCGTTCATCAAGAACACGCATGAGATCGGATTGATAGCTCGTCATAAGGATTGATTCTTGTCAGAAATTGGGGCCAAAGATGGTGTTTGAACGAAAAAGCCCGGTTATCTAGCACGGCCTGTGCGCCGGTTGCAATTGGCCGATGCACAGCAGGGAATGGACATGACAAAGCCCGCGCCAGCCTATCGCGCCCTTGGATTGATGAGCGGAACATCCCGCGATGGCATCGATGCGGCGATCATCGAAACCGATGGCGAGGATTGGGTGCGGCCCGGTCCCTCCTGTTTTTTGCCCTATGAACCCGAACTGCGCCATGATCTGGCACAGGCGGTGGCGCGCGCCCGCCAAGGTGGATTTGGGGTGAAAACCGAAATGGCGGCTATCGAGGCCCGGATCACCACGGCGCATCAAAATGCCGTGGATAAGCTTTTGCAAAAGTCATGCCTGGCACCTGATGAAATCGATCTGATCGGCTTTCATGGCCATACCCTTTTTCATGATCCCAAAAATGGGCTGACATGGCAGATCGGCGATGCCGGGGCTTTGGCGCAGGCTTCTCAGATCGATGTGGTGGCTGATTTCCGCAGCAGGGATGTGGCCGCCGGGGGTGAGGGGGCACCGCTGGTGCCCGCCTATCATCGGGCGCTATTCCGGACCTGTGCCGATGATCGGCTCAAGGATCAGGTGGTCGCCATCCTCAATATCGGCGGGGTTGCGAATGTGACCTGGCTTGATCTCGCCCCGGATCACCCCGATAGCGCGGATGAAGCGCGGATCATGGCCTTTGATTGCGGCCCCGGCAATGCCCTGATTGATGATTGGGTCTGGCAATCCTTGGGGGTGTCTTATGACGAGGGGGGGCGGCTGGCCGCTGCGGGGCGTTCGGATGAAGGGATCATCAAGGAACTGATGGCCCATCCGTTTTTCGCGCAGCCTGCGCCCAAATCTTTGGATCGCGATGCCTTTTCCCTGCAATCTTTGAAGGGGCTATCGGCCGAGGATGGCGCGGCCACACTCACGGATTTTACGGTGCGCGCCATTGGCAAGGCCCGGGATCATTTCCCCCATCCGGTTGATGGCTGGTATGTCACCGGGGGTGGGCGGCATAATGGTAGTTTGATGCGCCAGCTTGCGGATCATCTGGCAGTGCCGGTAAAACCCGTGGAGCAGATTGGCTGGAATGGCGATGTTTTGGAAGCCGAAGCCTTTGCCTATCTGGCAGTGCGATCCAAACTGGATTTGCCAATCAGTTGGCCCCAAACCACGGGCGTGCCAAAAGCCATGAGCGGGGGACGTCTGTTCCCCCATTCATGATGTTGCTGCCAATTCTGGCATAAAATTCAACTTAAGCGCTTATCCAGATAGCGGTTCACTTCACCGATCATCTGATCGAGCTTACCTTCAAAAAAATGATCGCCGCCTTCGATGATGGCTTGATCGATGGTAATGGCTTTTTGCTGCTTAAGCTTTTCGATCAGCTTTTGGACGGCAGCGGGGGCGACAATATCATCAGCCGTGCCTTGCACCACGATCCCTGATGAAGGACAGGGCGCCAGAAAGCTGAAATCATATTTATCGGCAGGCGGTGCTACAGAAATAAAGCCCTGAATTTCCGGGCGGCGCATCAAAAGCTGCATGGAAATCCAGGCACCAAAGGAAAAGCCCGCAACCCAAGTGGCGGGCGCTTCGCTATTGAAGGTTTGCAGCCAATCCAGTGCCGATGCGGCATCCGATAGCTCGCCAATGCCTTGATCAAATTCGCCCTGCGAGCGGCCAACACCGCGAAAATTGAAGCGCAAGGTAGCAAATCCGCGCTGCGCAAAGGCATGAAACAGATGATACACCACCTTGTTATTCATGGTGCCGCCAAATTGCGGATGCGGGTGCAGGATCAGCGCAACAGGCGCATTGGCTGATTTTCCGGGTTGGTATCGGCCTTCAAGCCGACCCTCCGGACCGTTGAAAATAACATCGGGCATAGGTTTGGGGTACTCTCCGATCGGGCAATGATCACCAGGGTGCCAGCACGCAGACTCTGGAACGAACCTGCTTTATATAACCCTGTAGTACCCCGGCGCAAGCCATCGTGCAGCACCAGCCCAGCCATTGGAATTGGCAGGATGGTTTTTTTAGCTTTGAAACCGGGCTTATGACATGCCATTTCACAAGGATGAAAACAACACGCCATTATCTTGATCATAATGCCACGGCTCCGGTTTTACCTGAAGCCCGTGAAGCGGCCCTGCGCGCCATGCTTTTGGTTGGCAATCCATCTTCTGTGCATCATGAAGGGCGGGCAGCCAAACGCGAACTGGAAAAGGCGCGGGCCGAGGTGGCCGCCCTCATTTCGGCGCGGCCGCAGGATATTATTTTTACATCCGGCGGCACCGAAGCCAATCATCTGGCCCTGCGCGGCCTGCGCCTGCCTAAAAACGCGGATGGGGCAAAGGATGCGGCTGCTTTCCGCCCCCTGATCATCAATGCCACCGAGCATGAAAGCGTGCTGGCGGCAGCTTCGGCGCTGGATGGGCGGCCGGATACTGATGGGGTGACACGCAATCAGATGGCCCTTTGCCCGGTGGATCAGGATGGTTTGATCGATTTTGCGGCCCTGCGCCATTGTTTGGCTGAAAGCTCCGGCCCTGCGCTCGTCTCGATCATGCTGGCCAATAATGAAACCGGCGTGATCCAGCCCATCGCCGCCATCGCCCGTATCGTGCATGAGGCGGGCGGGCTTTTGCATTGCGATGCGGTGCAGGGGCTGGGCCGCCTGCCCATTGATGTGGGGGCGGCGGATGGCCCTGATTGCATCAGCTTTTCGGCTCATAAAATTGGCGCTTTGAAGGGCGTGGGTTGCCTGTGGTTGCGCCCCGCTTTGGGGCTGATGCCGTTCATCACCGGGGGGGGGCAGGAACAGGGGCGTCGATCGGGCACGGAAAATCTTCCTGCTATCGCAAGTTTTGGCGCCGCCGCCCTTCACGCTCGCCAGCAATTGGGTGCAATGAAGGGGATTGCCGCCCTGCGCAGTTATCTGGAACAAAGGCTGGCCGAAATCGCGCCAGAGGCTGAAATTTATGGCCGGGCGGTGGAAAGGATTGCCAATACCAGCGCCATTCGGATGCCCGGCTTATCTGCGGAAACCCAGGTGATGAGCTTTGATCTTGAGGGCATTGCGGTCAGTTCCGGTGCGGCCTGCTCATCGGGAAAAGTGCGGACCAGCCATGTGTTGAAAGCCATGGGGGCCGCATCACAGGCGTGTGGCGAGGTGATCCGCCTGAGCATGGGTGTGCAAAACACCATGGAAGATATCGAACGGTTTTTGGAGGTGTGGAAAAAGATTTATGATCGCGCCCGATCCCGTCGCCCTCTGTCGATGAGTTGATCTTGCAGACTGAAGCTGAGGGGGGCGAGCCATTTTCGATGAAGCCAGGACTTGTGAAATGCCTGTGAAGCGTCCGATCTATCTGGATTTTCAAGCCACAACCCCCCTTGATGAACGGGTTTATGCAGCAATGACGCCATGGTTTGGGGCAGGGTTTGGCAATCCCCATTCCACCACCCATCGTTTTGGCTGGGAAGCCGCTGCGGCCATTGATGAAGCCCGCAAGGCGGTGGCGCAGGTGATTGCGGCCGATCCCCGGGCGGTTTTTTTCACGTCCGGGGCAACGGAATCCAATAATCTGGCCATCAAAGGCGTGATGGAGGCCATGCTTTCGGTAAAGCCCGAACTGATCGTGCCGGTGACCGAACATAAATGCGTGCTGGAATCCGCTTTGGCGATGGAGCGCCGGGGCGCACATGTCAAATGGTTGCCGGTGGGGCGCGATGGCCTGATCGATCTGGATCAGTTGGCCAGCCTTATCACGGATCGCACAGCCCTTGTTTCGGTGATGGCGTTGAATAATGAAATCGGGGTGATCCAGCCTTTGGCCGAAATTGGGGCCCTGTGCCATCGGAAAGGCGTTTATTTCCATTGTGATGCGGCTCAGGCTTTTGGCAAAATTCCTCTTGATATCAAGGCGATGAACATCGATCTTTTGAGCATTTCAGGCCACAAGATCTATGGCCCCAAAGGGGTGGGGGCGATTTTCATGCGGCGATCCCGGCCCCGGGTGCGGTTCGTGCCGCAAATGTCGGGGGGTGGGCAGGAAGAAGGGGTCCGGTCGGGCACTTTATCCCCGGCCTTATGTGTGGGATTGGGGGAGGCAAGCCGCCTGGCCACCCAACAAATGGACGAAGATCGCCGCCATGTGCGCAGGCTTTCGCAACGATTTCTTGAAGGATTGCGGCAGGCGCATCCGGGGATTTTGATCAATGGCGATCTGGAAAAGCGCTATGAGGGCAATCTCAATCTCTCCTTTCCCGGGATTGATGGGGATCGGCTCTTGTCTGGCCTGCGCGATCTGGCGGTGTCATCAGGGGCGGCCTGTGCCTCGGCCACATCGGGGCCATCCTACGTCCTCCGCGCCATCGGGCGTTCGCGTGCCGAGAGTTTATCATCGATCCGCTTTGGCTTTGGCCGGACGACGAGTATCGAAGAAATTAATTTCGCATACGAAACGATCAATCATGTGATTGATGAAATGGGGGGTCTCAAAAGCGGGGATCGCGCTCAATGACTATGAAACCGGATCATATCGAGATCATCTTTGTGGCCGGGGATGGCCAATCCCGCAGAAAGGTGGAGGCCCCCATCGGGATATCATTGATGAAACTGGCGCATCTTTATGGCGTGGATGTGGAAGGGGCCTGTGGCGGCAATCTTGCCTGTTCCACATGCCATATGATCTTTTCCCCGCAGGATTTTTCCAGATTACCGCCCATGAGCGAGGATGAAGACGATCTGCTTGATCTGACGCCGGGTGTCACCCCAACATCGAGGCTAGGCTGCCAGATCATCACCGGGCCGGATTATGATGGGCTGGTGATCAAACTACCCCCCGATCATGATGAAGATTGGGGCTGAATAAACAATGGGCTGGGATGACAAAGCCGGCGAAAGCCAAGCCGGGGGATTAAAATAACATGCCAAAAACGCTCTTGATCATTGATGATTTTTTGCAGAATGCCGATGAAATCCGCGCGGCAGGCTTGGCGGTTGATTATCCTCTGCCGGAAGAAAAGCGCAATTTTCCGGGCAGAAATTCCGATAAAAGGCTGCTGATCGATGGGTTGGATCAGGAAATTTCCCGCCTTGTGGGCGAACCTTTGATGCCCACTCCGGGCACAGGTCATGGAAAGTTTCGTCTGGCTCTTGAAGGCGAAGAAGGGGCGGGAAAGGTTCATGTTGATCCGCAATGTGTGTGGTCGGGAATTCTTTATCTCAGTCGTCCGGAAGATTGCCAGGGCGGCACGGATTTCTTTCGTCATATACCCACAGGGCTTGATCATGCGCCTTATACCAATGCGCAGTTGGCGGCCGCAGGATTGAACAGCTTTCAGGATATTTCCGACAAAATTCTGCTGCCCGATAGTAGAAATATGGAAAAATGGGAGCCTATCATGCGGGTGCCCATGCGCTTTAACCGGTTGGTTTTATTGCGTCCATGGTATTGGCATACGGCAGGGCCGGGATTTGGTCGGGATGTTGTGTCTGGCCGTTTAGTTTATCTGATGTTTTTTCAAAATCAACAAACACTTTGAAAGGTTTAATATGATTAAGGTCCATCATCTCAATGAATCCCGCTCGCAGCGGATTTTATGGCTGCTTGAAGAATTGGGGGCTGAATATGAAATCCAGCATTGGACCCGGGATGCGGAAACTCGCTTTGCCCCCGCAGGATTAAAAGCCATCCATCCTTTGGGAAAATCCCCGGTGATCGAAGATGGCGATCTGGTTATCGCTGAATCGGCGGCCATCGTTGACTATCTGGCCCAGCTTTATGGCCAGGGCGCGCTGATCCCTAAAACCGATCATCCTGATCATTGGGCGCATCAGCAATGGCTGCATTTTGCTGAAGGATCGGCCATCCTGCCGTTCCTTTTGGGGTTATATGTGGGAAAACTGGGCGAAGCAGGTGCGCCTTTGGGGCCAAGAATAAACAGCGAAATCAATAATGTGCTTGATTATCTTGAGGCAGCACTGGAAGGCCGCGATTTTATCATGGGCGATGATCTGAGCGCGGCTGATTTCATGCTGATTTTCATTGCCGAAATCGCCCAAAGCAGTGGACGGCTGAAAGAACGCCCGAATCTGAGCGGCTATGTCGCCCGCATCCAAAAGCGCCCGGCTTATATCCGCGCTTTGAAAGCCGGTGGCCCCTATAGCTTTGCGGCCACCCCATCCAATTAAGCCTTTTGGCGGGGGCGTGTTTTCCATTCCTTGAAATGGACCATGCCCCCGTTTTCCTGATAATCAGGGCGGAGCATTTCCAGAAAAAGCGGCGCGATATCAGCCGGTTTTGCCAGGGTTTCAGGATCTTCACCGGGAAAGGCTTTCGCCCGCATACCGGTGCGGATCGGGCCGGGATCGATCAGATTGACCCTGACCGCCGTTTTGGCACATTCTGCGGCATAGATTTCAACCATTTTTTCCAAGGCGGCCTTGGTTGTGGCATAAAGCCCCCAATAAGGCACAGCCTTGTGCGCGGCCCCTGATGTGACAAACAGGGCGCGCCCGGCATCCGATTGCCGCAAAAGCGGATCAAGGCTGCGGATCAGGCGCCAATTGGCGGTCACATTCACGGCCATCACCTCATCCCATTCCTTGGGAGCGAGATGACCAAGGGGTGAAAGCGACCCCAAAAGCCCGGCATTGCCCACCAGAATATCCAGCTTTCCCCAGCGTTCATAAAGGGCAGCCCCCAAACGATCGATCCCATCATAATCTGTGAGATCAAGAGGCGTGAGCGTTACCGAGCCGCCCATCGCCCGGATGTCATCATCCAGTTCTTCCAAAGCGCCCACGCTGCGGGGCCGCGCCAAAGCAACGATATGCGCCCCTTGGGCGGCCAAAGCTTTGGCAACGGCATAGCCGATCCCCCGTGAAGCGCCGGTAACGACGGCAATCCGATCCTTTAATAAAGCCATTTTTGCTATCCGCTGGTTTCAGGGGGCCACAAATAACGCAAGTTCCTGATCGCGATCATTTTCCTGATCGGTCAGATGCGTTGGATAATCCCCGCTAAAGCAGGCATCGCAATATTGTGGCTGTTGGTTATTACGGCCTTCGGGAAGAAGACAGGCATGATAAAGGCCATCGATGGAAACGAAAGCCAGAGAATCGGCATGGATATAATCGCGCATGGCATCGATATCCATGCGGGCGGCCAAAAGCTTTGAACGTTCGGGGGTATCGACCCCATAAAAGCAGCTATGGCGTGTGGGTGGGCTGGCGATCCGCATATGCACCTCACGCGCGCCCGCCTGCCGTACCATATCAACGATTTTGAGCGATGTGGTGCCGCGGACGATGGAATCATCAACCAGAATGACGCGCTTGCCTTCGATTTGCCAGCGATTGGCATTATGCTTCAACCGAACCCCCAAATGGCGGATATGATCCGATGGCTCGATGAAGGTGCGCCCCACATAATGATTGCGAATGATCCCCAGTTCAAAGGGAATGCCCGATTGTGCCGCATAGCCGATGGCCGCCGGCACCCCGGAATCGGGAACCGGGATCACCACATCGGCATCCACGGGCGCTTCGCGCGCCAGTTCGGCCCCGATGCGTTTGCGCACATCATAAACCGAAAGGCCATCCACCAGGCTGTCGGGCCGCGAGAAATAAACATGCTCGAAAATACAGGGGCGGGGATTTTGCGGAGAGAAAGGCTTGATCGATTTGACGGTTTGCGCGCTTCCCTCACCACTGATGATAACGATTTCCCCCGGTTCGATTTCGCGCACATAATGCGCCCCTAAAATATCGAGGGCACAGGTTTCCGAACACAGAATGTGGGAGTCGCCCAGCTTACCCATCACCAGCGGGCGCACGCCCAAAGGATCGCGCATCCCAAACAGCCCATCGCGCGTCAGAATCACAAGAGAATAGGCCCCTTCGATCTTGCGCAGGGCATCGATCAGCTTGTCATAAAGCGAACGATAAGTGGATGTGGCAACCAGATGAATGATCACCTCGCTATCGGACGTGGATTGAAAGATCGAGCCATGACGCACAAGCTGCCGACGCAAATGCCAGGCATTGGTGAGATTGCCATTATGCGAAACCGCAAAGCCACCGGTGGCCAGATCGGCAAAAAGCGGCTGCACATTGCGCATGGAACTGCCGCCCGCCGTGGAATAGCGCACATGCCCGATGGCGCTGTGGCCCTTCAGGGTATCGATCAGCTTCTGGCTGGTAAAATTATCGGCAACATGGCCCAATTGGCGTTGGGAAACGAAATGCGTGCCATCAAAAGCGGTGATCCCCGCCGCTTCCTGCCCGCGATGCTGCAGGGCATGAAGGCCCAAGGCCGTATGGGCGGCGGCATCTTCGGTGCCGATGATCCCAAAGACGCCGCATTCTTCATGCAGCTTATCATCATCGAAAGGCGAGGTGATGAGGGGCGCTTTATGCGGCGATTGGCTCATGTCTTGATCTGATCCCGAATGAGCTGCCCTTAAAGCAGGCTTGACTGTTCCAGACCTAAGCCGATCCTGTTCGGCTTCAAGATCTATTCTGTGCCTTCCTATACGCCCAGAGCCTGCCGGTGAAAAGACGTTTCCCTGCAAAAATCACATCAAATCGAGCTATGGGTTTTTGGCTTCAGGTTTTGAATTTTGCGTATCGTCTTGGGATTTCAGCAATTCTTCGAGCTTTTGGTTCATCATCTGTCTTTGGGCATCTTCATAAGCCGGTTCAACCACATCGCGCAGGCGCCGGCTTCCGCTATCATAGCTTTTGCGCATCTGCTGCAACAGCGCCTCGCCGGTCCGATCCTGTTCCACTGTGCGAAAAATTTCCGGTCCGGTTTTTGCCACCATGGTGGCGCCATAGGCAACGATGGGCTTGAAGCGCGCCTGTTGCACCCAATCGGGATAGCGCTTTTCCCCTAGGGTTGCGGAAAAAAACAGATAGGTGGAAGAAATCAGGATCGCCCCCAAAATCAGGCCCAAAGCCGCGCCAAGGGAACGATCAAGAAACCCCACGGGCCCTGCGCGCACCCGCCCGCCAATGAAATTCGCCACGATCTTGAGGATGACAAGGCTTGCGATGAACAAAACGGGCAGGGCGATGAAATCGGCCAGGGTGGGCGGTTCGATCAGGTCGCGGGCAAAGCGCGATACTGTGGGCATGGCATAAAGGGTGATCAGGATGGCCCCGATCCAGGCCAGAACAGAGAGCAGCATCGTGGTGAACCCGCGAAAGATGGCATAAAGGAAAAAGCCCGCCATCACGATCAGAACCAGGATATCAAATGCCGTCATCGATTCCGACATGGCGTCCTCATTTCAATGCACCAAGGATTTTTGCGGGCCTCATCTCGGTTACCTTCCGTGTTTGTGGCCTGAAAAAACCGCCTTTGTCCAGTGCTCGATTAAGCAAGATGCAAAGCCCGTTCATCGGGGGCAAACAGATCGACCAGTTCATGCAAACGCCCGAAATTTTCGATGCAAAGGCCCGTTGCCCCCGCCTTGGTGCCGTTGGGGATCAGGGCTTTGGTAAAGCCCAGCTTTTCGGCTTCTTTAAGGCGGGCTTCGGCCTGGGTTACCGGGCGCACATCCCCCGACAGGCTGATTTCACCGAAAATAACCGTTTCCTGTGGCACCGGCACCCCCGACATGGATGAAATCAGAGCTGCCGCCACCGCCAGATCCGCCGCTGGCTCGCCCACCTTCAGCCCACCAGCCACATTGAGATAAATATCTGATCCCGATAAGCCCAGCCCACAGCGGGCATCGAGAACAGCCAGGATCATCGCCAAACGCCCGGAATCCCAGCCCACCACCGCGCGCCTTGGGTTGGCCGCAGAATTGGACGCCACCAGCGCCTGAATTTCCACCAGCAAAGGGCGCGATCCTTCAATCCCGGCAAAAACCGCCGACCCCGCCACGGCGGAGGCGCGATCCGATAAAAAAAGCTGCGAAGGATTGGAAACTTCCGATAGCCCCATGCCGGTCATTTCAAAAACACCGATCTCGTCCGTGCCGCCAAAACGGTTTTTGACACTGCGCAAAATGCGATATTGATGGCCGCGCTCGCCTTCGAAATAAAGCACGGTATCAACCATATGCTCTAAAACCCGGGGGCCGGCGATCTGCCCATCCTTGGTGACATGGCCCACGATCAGCATGATGGTTCCACGGCTTTTGGCATAGGCGATCAATTCTGCGGCCGAAGCCCGCACCTGAGCCACGGTTCCCGGCGCGGAATCGAGCTGATCGGAAAACACGGTCTGGATAGAATCGATGACCAGAACCGCAGGCGGCTTCTTCTGATCCAATGTGGTGAGAATATCGCGCAGATTGGTGGCCGATCCCAAATCCATGGGGGCATCGCGCAGGGCCAGCCGATCCGCCCGCATCTGCACCTGTGCTGTGGCTTCTTCGCCTGAGATATAAACGCAATGATGGCCCCGTTTTGAAAGGGCGGCCACCGCCTGCAAGAGCAGGGTGGATTTGCCAATGCCGGGATCGCCGCCGATGAGCAGAGCCGAGCCGGAGACAAGACCGCCGCCGGTTGCGCGATCAAATTCGGCAATGCCGCTCATGATCCGGGGCGGGCTGATGCTGGGCTGATCCAGCCCCACCAGTTCGATCTTCCGCCCCCGCGAGGGGCCAAGGCCCTTGGGCCGCCCCGATCCGCCAAGGCCGGTTTCCTCGATGATCGCGCTCCATTCCTGGCACTGATCGCAGCGGCCCTGCCATTTGCGATAGCTCGCACCACAGGATTGGCAGACAAATTGTGTTGTTGTTTTCACCATTGGGCGATGTTAGCGTTTTGTTCTTATTTTTCCAAGGGCGAAATCGATGAAAACCCGAAAAATCAGCCCATCAGCCGATCCCAGCCGATTAATGAGAGCGCAGGGCCATTTTGATCGGCCCTTCAGCGCGCCCATGAATGAATTGATCGACATAAGCATTGCCGGATTGATCGATATCCGCTTTGCTGCCATGCCAGATGATCTTGCCATCATAAAGCATGCCCAGATTATCCGCGATCTTGCGGGCGCTGGCCATATCATGGGTGATGGTGACGGTGGTGGCCCCCAGATCGCGCACACATTCCACGATCAGATCATTGATCACATCGGCCATGATGGGATCGAGGCCGGTGGTGGGCTCATCGAAAAAGATGATTTCAGGCTCAGACGCAATGGCCCGGGCCAGGCCCACACGCTTTTTCATGCCGCCTGAAAGCTCATCAGGGTGCAGATCCGCCACATCGGATTGCAGCCCCACCCGTTTGAGCTTTTCAAGGGCGATGTTTTTGGCTTCCGCCCGCCCCATGCCCTGGGCTTTCATCAGACCGAAAGCCACATTTTCCCAGACTTTAAGGCTATCGAACAGGGCAGCCCCCTGAAACAGCATGCCAAATTTCGACATCTGCTTTTGCCGATCTTTCTGGCTGCGGGTGAGCACATCCTGACCATCGATGCGGATGGTGCCTTCATCGGGGGTCAAAAGGCCGATGATGCATTTGAGCAAAACCGATTTGCCGGTGCCCGATCCGCCGATGACCACGAGGCTTTCGCCCTTGGCAACGCTGAGATCGAGCCCATCCAGCACGATTTTGGGTCCAAAGCGTTTTTTAACGCCTGAGAGTTCGATTTTAGGCGCGGTGCTCATGATTGGAAAACCGTGATGGTGATGATCAGATTGGCAAGTAAAATGAGAATGAAGGCCGAAACCACGGCATTGGTGGTGGCCCGGCCCACACCCTGTGCCCCGCCGGTGGAATAATAGCCGTGATAGCAGCCCATCAGGGCGATGACGAACCCGAAAACCGCCGCCTTCACAAGGGATGAGACGATATCGGTGACTTCAAGAAAATTCATCGTCACCGTGAGATAGCTGCCGGGATTGAATCCCAGCCTTTGGGTGGCGACCAGAAAACCGCCAAAAACCCCGATGATATTAGCGACGATGACCAGACCGGGCAGGGTGACGACACCTGCGATGAGGCGCGGCACCACAAGATATTTATAAGGATTGGTCGATAAGGTGACGAGGGCATCGATCTGTTCGGTCACCCGCATGGTGCCAATCTCTGCCGCCATTGCTGAAGACACCCGACCCGCCACCATCAGCCCCCCTAAAACCGGGCCCAGCTCGCGCACGATGGCAATCACCACCACGGCGGCCATGGTGCTTTCGGCATTGAAGCGTTCCGATCCCACATAGATCTGCTGGGCAAGGGCGGCGCCGGTAAACAAGGCCGTAAGCCCCACAACGGGAAGGGAATTATAACCGATGACCATCATCTGCTGGCCGATGTTTTTCAAAAACAAGGGCGGCAAAACCAGATGCCGAAGCGCATGGCTCGCAAAGATGGCCAAGCGCCCCAATGCCGCCAGACCTTCAAGGGTGAGGCGCCCGATGATGGCAAAAATGTTCATTGCCCGAAAATCCCTTTGCGGATGAACGTTTTATGGTTGTGCAGACTGATCCTGAACAGGCGCAAAGCGGCTGATGGATATTCGGGAGTGTGCATGATCCACTATGATCCGAGGCTAAGGCCGATAAACGGCACTGTTATCACGATAATTTGGGCGGGACATTAGAGGAGCCGCAGGCATTGGTCAATTCACGGCCCTGTGGGGTTTGGGCGGTTCCCCACCAAAGCCCCTAACCAATGCGTTCGGCGGTATATTCGGGTACGGCTTCATCCGTAAAGCGGGTTGTTTCCTTGATGAAGCGCAAACGCACCGTGCCCGTGGGGCCATGGCGCTGCTTGCTGACGATGACCTCGGCCAGACCACGTGCCCGTTCCATGGAGTCCATCCATTCGGCAAATTTTTTCTCGTCACCCTCATCGGGCTTGGCCTGTTCTTTATAATATTCATCGCGATAGACGAACATCACGATATCGGAATCCTGTTCGATCGAGCCTGATTCGCGCAAGTCCGATAATTGCGGGCGCTTGTTTTCGCGGCTTTCAACGGTTCGGCTCAATTGCGAAAGGGCAATCACCGGCACATCCAGCTTTTTAGCCAGGGCCTTCAAACCCCGGGTGATTTCAGAAATTTCCTGCACCCGGCTTTCGGCGCGGGCTGCCGATCCGCTCAGCAATTGCAGATAATCCACGATCACAAGGCCGATATTATGCAGCCGCTTCAGGCGTCGGGCACGGGTATAGACACCGGCAATCGACAGGGCTGCGGTATCATCAATATAAAGGGGCAGATTTTCGATTTCCTGCACTGCGCGGGTCAGATCTTCAAATTGCCGGTCGGTCAGGCGGCCCCGGCGCATTTCTTCGGATTTGATATTGGCGCGATCCGAAACAATGCGGGCCGCCAATTGATCGGCGGACATTTCCAATGAGAAAAAAGCCACCGCCGCCCCACGGGATCGTTTCGGCTCAACGCCATTTTCGCGATCTTCCAGCCAGCGCATGGCGGCATTATAGGCGATATTGGTCGCAAGCGAGGTTTTCCCCATGGCCGGGCGACCGGCAAGGATCAAAAGATCGGTTTTATGAAGCCCGCCAATCTGGGCATCCAATGCCTTTAAACCGGTAGAGACGCCGGAAATCTTGTCGGGGTCTTTATAGGCGGCCTCGGCGGCTTCGAGGGCTTTATAGATCGCCGTGCGAAAAGGCGTGAAGGAACTGTTGGCGCTGCCGGTTTGGGCCAGATCGAACAGCCGGGATTCCGCTGCTTCCAATTGCCCCTCACCGGAATCCGATGGATCGGCATCATAAGCGGTGATCACCATATCCTGGCCCACCGAGATGAGGGCGCGGCGCAAGGCCAGATCGCGCAAAGTGCGGGCATAATCGGTGGCATTGATGATGGTGGCCGCCGATGCCGCCAATCGCGCCAGATAGGTGCCGCCGCCCATCTCGGCCAGGGCTTCATCCTGATCGAAAAAGGGGCGCAGCTTCACCGGATCGGCAGTATGATCGCGATCAATCAGGCGCAGGATCATATCATAGATGCGGCCATGAACCGGCTCGTGGAAATGTTCCGGCTGCAAAAATTCGCGCACCTGCTCGGCGGCTTCATTATTCACCAGCATTGCCCCCAGAAGCGCCTGCTCGATTTCCAGATTGCTCGGCGGCTGCCGATAATCCAAAGACTCGGGCGATGGCTGCTCGTGGGTGGCCCCGGGATGCAGGGTGACAGTTTTGTGATTGTGTTCTGACATGGCGCCCTTGATGCCATGGCTTTGCCCCAACCGCAAAGCATAAGAAATCAGGAAGTTATCCACAGGCTGTTAACTTCGGGGAGAAGTCAGGAATGCTGCTTTCCTGGCAGCTTATGCAGATGAGGGGCGTTTTCCCTTGCATCCCGGGGCGGCTATGGGTAGGGAAGACGCATTCCGCACATGAGCCGCTGGGCAGGGTGATCGGCAGATCACATCCGCCTTCCGGTGTTTCCCCTTTGGGGAAATATTTGGCTCATGGAGGACGAACCGGTAAAGGAGAAGATTACCATGGCGCTGCCACAATTCAGCATGCGTCAGCTTATGGAAGCTGGCGTTCATTTCGGTCACCAAACCCATCGTTGGAATCCCAAGATGCGCGCCTATATTTTTGGCGATCGCAATGGGATTCATGTCGTTGATCTGTCAAAAACCGTTCCCTTGCTCTCGCGGGCGCTGAAAGAAGCGCGCGATGTGGTGGCGGGCGGCGGTCGGGTGCTTTTTGTAGGCACCAAGCGTCAGGCCTCGCCGATTGTTGCCGATGCCGCCCGGCGTTCGGGGCAGTATTTCGTCAATCACCGTTGGCTTGGCGGGATGCTCACCAACTGGCGGACCATTTCCCAATCGATCAAGCGGCTGAAACAGCTTGATGAAAAGCTGGCCGAGCCGGAGACGGGCTTCACCAAGAAGGAGCGTCTGCAACTCACCCGGCAGCGCGACAAGCTTGAACTTTCGCTTGGCGGGATTCGCGATATGGGCGGCTTGCCCGATCTGATTTTCGTGATCGACACCAATCGCGAAGAAATTGCCATTCAGGAAGCCAATCGCTTAGGAATTCCGGTGATTGCGGTGGTTGATACCAATTCCAATCCCGATGGCGTGACCTATCCCATTCCCGGCAATGATGATGCCACCCGGGCGGTGAAGCTTTATTGCGATCTGATGGCGATTTCCATTCTTGATGGCATTTCTGTGCAGCTTGGCGAAAGTGGCGCTGATATTGGCGAGATGGAAACCGCGCCGGTGGAAGCGGTTCTGGATGATGCCCCGGCTGATGAAATCCCGACGGACGAAGCGCCTGTTGCTGAAGGCACGGACGGCACTGATACCAACGCCTGATCATAAGGAATGAGGGCGGCTGATGGCCTGTTGGCTTTTTGGTCGCCCGCAATCGATCCGGTTCGGGATGTGACGAGACAAGATGCGAAGGAACAGATGATGGCTGAGATTACAGCTTCGATGGTAAAAGAGCTGCGCACCAAAACCGGTGCCGGCATGATGGACTGCAAAAAAGCCCTTGGTGAAACCGATGGCAATCTTGAAGAAGCGGTGGATTGGCTGCGCAAGAAGGGTCTTGCGGCAGCGGCCAAGAAATCAGGCCGCGTAGCTGCTGAAGGCTTGATCGGTGTTGCGGTTTCTGATCGGCGCGGGGCGATGGTCGAGGTCAATTCCGAAACCGATTTCGTGGCTCGCAACGAGCATTTTCAGGCCTTTGTCGGCAAAACTGCCGATCTGGCGCTGGAATTTGGCGGTGATGTAGAAAATTTGAAAGCAGCCGCTTTTCCTGAAGCTGGCCGCACGGTCGAAGAACAGGCAACCCATCTGATCGCCACTATCGGCGAAAATATGTCGGTCCGGCGGAGCGTTTTGCTTGAAGTGCCCGAGGGTTATGTGGGCTCTTATGTGCATAATGCCGCAGCCGATGGCTTGGGCAAAATCGGTGTGCTGGTGGCCTTGAAATCATCGGCACCCCAGGATGTTTTGGAGCCTTTGGCCAAGCATATCGCCATGCATATCGCCGCCACAGCGCCGCAATCCCTTGATGTGGCTGATCTCGATCCGCAATTGATCGAGCGCGAAAAAACGGTTCTGAGCGATCAGGCGCGCGCCTCTGGCAAGCCGGAAAGCATCATCGAAAAGATGATCGAAGGCCGGATGCGCAAATATTATGAGGAAGTCGTGCTCTTGAAGCAGGTTTCCGTTGTTGATGGCGAAAATCGCGTTGAGCAGGTGGTGGAAGCCGCAGCCAAAGCCGCCGGAACCCCCATTGAGCTGATGGCCTTCAGCCGCTTTGCTTTGGGTGAAGGTGTGGAGAAGGAAGAATCCGATTTTGCTGCTGAAGTGAAAGCAGCCGCTGGTTCCTGATCCTTGTTTCTTTGCGGGAAATCATTGATGGCCCGGCGGTCTTTTTGGCTGCCGGGCTTTTTTTCACCAAAAATATCCCGGAACATGGTTTCGCCAGTGGCACATCTCGTCAACTGAAGCTAAGCTCCCGTGCGCATTCGTTGTTCCTGATCTCAAGAAAGCCGAACATGACCATGACCACTTCCCCCAAATATAAGCGCATTCTTCTCAAACTTTCGGGGGAAGCCCTGATGGGGGATAACAGCTATGGCATCGATCCGGCGGTGATTGATCGGATCGCTGCAGATATAAGCGCTGCGCGGGATATGGGTGTGGAAATCTGCCTTGTGGTGGGTGGCGGCAATATTTTTCGGGGCTTATCGGCAGCAGCCAGCGGCTTTGATCGGGCATCGGCCGATTATATGGGGATGCTGGCTACGGTGATGAATGCTTTGGCGGTGCAAAATGGCCTAGAAAAACAAGGGATTTTTACCCGCGTTCTGTCGGCTATTCCCATGTCCAGCGTGTGCGAGCCTTATATCCGCCGCCGGGCGATCCGCCATATGGAAAAGGGGCGGGTGGTGATTTTTGCTGCGGGCACGGGCAATCCCTTTTTCACCACCGATACGGCGGCGGCCCTGCGGGCGGCTGAAATGTCATGCGATGCGCTGCTCAAGGGAACGCAGGTTGATGGTGTTTATACCGCCGATCCCAAAAAAGATAAAACGGCTGAGCGCTATGAAGCGCTGAGCTTCATGGATGTCTTGCGCCAGGATTTGCAGGTGATGGATGCTTCGGCTGTCAGCCTGTGCCGCGAGAATAAAATTCCCATTCTGGTTTTTTCCATCCAGAATCCCGGCGAACTCAGCCGCGTTCTCGATGGATCAGGAACATTCACGATTGTCGGAGAGAAGGACTAGACGATGGCGGACACACTCTTCAAAGACCTCGAACGCCGCATGAAAGGCGCGATCGACAGTTTAAAGCATGAATTTTCGGGGCTGCGCACCGGGCGGGCCAATACGGCGATGCTCGATCCCGTCACTGTTGATGTTTATGGCGCGATGATGCCGATCAATCAGGTGGCCACCGTTTCCACTCCCGAAGCCCGAATGCTGAGCGTGCAGGTGTGGGATCGCTCGAATGTGAGCGCGGTGGAAAAAGCCATCCGCAATTCCGGTTTGGGTTTGAATCCCATGACAGAAGGGGCAACCCTGCGTATTCCGGTTCCTGAATTGAGCGAGGAACGCCGGCGCGAAATGTCGAAAGTGGCAGCGAAATATGCCGAGCAATCGCGCATTGCCGTCAGAAATGTGCGCCGCGACGGCATGGATGATGTCAAAAAGCTCGAAAAAGATGGTGAAATTGGTCAGGATGAGGCCAAGAAATGGTCTGACCGCATCCAGAAGCTGACAGATGATATGATTGCCCAGATCGATCAGGTTTTGGCGCACAAGGAAAAGGAAATCATGCAGGTTTGATGGCCTCCGTTCAACCCACAACCGCGCCTGCGGGGATGGCCTTGATCCCCCGTCATATTGCCATCATCATGGATGGCAATGGGCGATGGGCTGCGGCCCATCATCTGCCGCGCGCGCTTGGTCATCGTCGGGGTGCTGATGCTGTGCGCCGCACGGTTGAGGCCTGCATTGCCGAAAGCATCGAGGTTTTGACCCTGTATGCTTTTTCATCGGAAAACTGGAAACGACCCGCCGATGAGGTGGAAGATCTGATGGCGCTGTTGCGTCTTTATCTGAAGCGTGAAATCAACGATCTGCATCAGAATGGGGTGCGGGTTCGCTTCATGGGTGCATTGAAGGATCTTTCTGCTGATCTGCAAATGATGATCAAAAAGGCTGAGGCCCGAACGATCAGCAATAAAAAGCTGACCCTGGTGATTGCCCTTAATTATGGCTCGCAGGCGGAAATCGTGATGGCTTGCAAGGCTTTGGCGCAAAAAGCCGTGGCGGGAGAGATCACCCCCAATGAGATTAATTGCCAAATGCTGGCCAATCATCTGCAATTGGCTGATCTGCCGCAGCCGGATCTGGTGATCCGAACCAGTGGCGAGAAAAGACTGAGCAATTTTCTTCTTTGGCAATCGGCCTATTCCGAATTACTTTTTCTTGATATTTTATGGCCGGACTTCAATGCTGAAAGTTTGAAAACAGCGATCAGGGATTATCAGGGACGGGAGCGGCGATTTGGTGGCCGATAAAAGGGCAGAGCAAGGGCCGGATGAAAATGCGGATGGGGATGATCCTCTCAGCGATGTCGTGCATATCCAGCCAACGCCTTCGCAATTAATGACAAGGGTGAGCTCCGCGCTCATTCTCATTCCTTTGGCTTTATCCGCTGTTTGGCTTGGCGGCATCTGGTTTGCGGGGCTTTTGGCCCTTGTGGGCGCGGTGATGAGTGTGGAATGGGCCATGATTGCCGGTTTCAACCGTCGTCTCTTGGGCGTATTTTACGGCTTCACAACCCTTCTTGTTGCGGGGTTCATTCTGCTTTCGTCGGAAAAATTGTCCGCTGATCTCGCCTTAAACTCTTTTGCCTCACTTGCCGATTGGGGGCTTTTTACTGCTTGCGCGGGTGGCGTTTTGTTGTTGCTTTCCTTTATTTCTGATCGCTTTGCTCCTTTGAAATGGGGGGGGCTGGCCATTTTCTATTGCTGGACACCCCTTTATGCCCTGATGTGGTTGCGGGCACAGGATGGGGGCTTGTGGCTTGTGGCTTGGGTTCTTTTGGTGGTGTGGGGAACCGATATTGGCGGCTATTTTGTTGGCCGGGCGATTGGCGGTGCCAAACTTGTGCCAAAGATCAGCCCTAATAAAACATGGTCGGGGCTTTTTGGCGGGATGGCTTTGGCGGCTTTGGCGGGCTTGATCGGGGCTTTATGGTTTCATTTTGGCTCGGTTTTTTATCTGGCTTTGGCGGCCGCAGGGCTTGCTGTGATCGGCCAGATTGGTGATCTTGCGGAAAGTGCCTTGAAGCGGCATTTCAATGTCAAGGATTCCGGGCGGATCATCCCCGGCCATGGGGGTGTTCTGGATCGGGTTGATGGCCTTGTTTTTGTGGCACCGCTGGTGGCTCTATTTCTTTATTTCGCGCGATAGACAAAGAGACGATTTATGAATGAGGTTCGCACCATCACGATTTTGGGGTCAACCGGCTCGATCGGATGCAATACATTGTCTTTAATCGAAGACAACCCCCAGGCTTGGCGGGTGCTGGCGCTGACGGCCCATAGCAATGTCGATTTATTGGCTGAACAGGCAAGGCGGGTAGGGGCCCAATTGGCTGTTATTGCCGATCCGGCGAAATTCTCAGCCCTCAAAGATGCCCTTGCCGGTTCTGATGTGCGGGCTGCGGCCGGGCCGGATGCCCTGCTCGAAGCCGCCGATCTGCCTGCGGATTGGGTGATGGCGGCTATTGTGGGGGCAGCCGGTTTGAAACCCACGATGAAAGCCATCGAGCGCGGCGCGATCATTGGTTTGGCCAATAAGGAATGTCTGGTTTGTGCGGGTGATCTGGTGATGAAGGCCGTGCAAACCCATGGCGCCACCTTGCTCCCTGTGGATTCAGAGCATAATGCCATTTTTCAGGTGTTTGATTTCGCGCGTCCTGAAGGCGTGTCGAAAATCATCCTCACCGCTTCGGGCGGGCCTTTCCGTACCCATCCTCTTGCCAGCCTGCAAGATGTCACCCCGCAACAGGCGGTGAAGCATCCCAATTGGGCGATGGGCGCGAAAATTTCCGTGGATTCCGCCAGTATGATGAACAAGGGCCTTGAGTTGATTGAGGCCTATCATCTTTTTCCTCTGGCCGAAGATCGGATCGAAATTCTGATCCACCCCCAATCGGTGATCCATTCCATGGTGGCGTTTGTTGATGGCTCGGTTCTGGCGCAGCTCGGCAGCCCCGATATGCGCACGCCGATTGCCTATTCTTTGGCCTGGCCCGCCCGAATGAAAGCGCCGGTCAAGCCACTTGATCTTGCCGAAATCGCCCGGCTCGATTTTGAAGTTCCTGATCTGGTGCGGTTTCCGGCCCTGCGGATGGCCCGGGATGCCTTGCGCGCCGGGGGCAGCAGCCCAACCATTTTGAATGCAGCCAATGAAATTGCCGTGGCGGCTTTTCTGGAAAATCGGATCGGCTTTCTGGATATCACTTCTATTGTTGAAGAGTGCCTTTCAGCCATGCCATCGGTTGACCTTGGCTGCCTTGATGATGTTTATGAAATCGACAGCCGCGCCAGAGCGCGGGCCGCATCCTGCGTAAACGCACTGGTATAAGGTCCCTTGCCATGGAAACCGGCAATCCCGGATTGATCTTTACGATCATCAGTTTTCTGATTGCTCTCACCATCCTCGTTTTTGTGCATGAATGGGGCCATTATATCGTGGCGCGCCTGTTCAAGGTAAGGGTTGATGTCTTTTCCATTGGCTTTGGTCGTGAAATTTATGGCCGGACCGACAAGAACGGAACCCGCTGGAAATTCAGCATCTTGCCCCTTGGGGGCTATGTCAAATTTTACGGCGATGCCAATCAGGCAAGTCAGGGCACCCCCGATCTTGATCATCAGATGAGCGATGAAGACAAAGCCGTGTGCTTTCATTATAAGCCGGTGGGCCAGCGCGCGGCGATTGTGGCGGCTGGGCCTGTGATCAATTTTCTTTTCGCTATTTTGATCTATTTCGGCCTGTTCGTCAGCATCGGCCAACCGGTGCAGCCAGCCATCATTGCCGATGTTCAGCCCGATATGCCGGCGCAGGGGATTGGATTGCAGGCCGGTGATAAAATTCTGTCTGTGGCTGGCCATAAGATCGAGGACGCCCGCGCCCTGATCCGAACTGTCTCCCTTTATCCAGAGATGACCGTCGATATCATCTGGCAGCGCGATCAGGCTCAATTCAGCCAAAAGGTGACATTGGCTGAAGATGTGCAAATTGACCGATTCGGAAACAAATATCGCCGTGGCCTTTTGGGCGTGGCGCTTGATGCCCCCCAAAGCCTGCAAAGATCGGGGGTTTTTGAAGCCATGGGTGATGCGGTTTCTGAAACGGTGACGATGGTGCGGCTAATGCTTACCGCCACGGGGCAGGTCATCATGGGGGTGCGCTCTCTTGATGATCTGGGGGGGCCTGTGAAGATCGCGAAGGTAACAGGCGAGCAGGCATCACTGGGAATTCTGGCTTTTATTCAATTGGTTGCCCTGATTTCCATCAATCTTGGTCTGGTCAATCTCTTTCCCATTCCCATGCTTGATGGCGGCCATCTGCTCTTTCATATGTTTGAAGCGATCAAGGGTTCGCCGGTGAGCGCCCGCATTCAGGAGATGGGATATATGGCTGGCTTTGCTTTGATCATCAGCTTGATGCTGTTTCTTACTTTGAACGACTTGCAATCCTTGGTGCAGTGAGACAGTCTGCCCACGCACTCGGTGATGAATTTCAATTTCAATTAAGGTATGTGACATTGCGGACGTTCCTGCTTAATCGGGTGCCTTCCCTTGCTCCTGTTCTTTTTCGTGCCCTTTTGGCATCCGTTCTCCTGCTTTGGTCTACGCCTCAGCTAAAGGCTCAGGATCTAAGCGCCACGCCATCCCCCTTTGCCGTTGGTGAAGGCCGGATCGAGGGTATCGCCGTCAGGGGGATACAGCGGATCGAATCCGCCACGGTGGTCTCTTATCTTTCGGTCAGGATCGGCGATCCCTTTGATCCTCGACTGCTTGACGACAGCCTGAAAAGCCTGTTTGCCACGGGCCTGTTTGCCGATGTTTCTTTTGATCGGCGCGGCAATACTCTGATTATCGATGTCGCTGAAAATCCGATCATCAATCGCATCATCTTTGATGGCAATAAACGTCTTGATAATGAAGAACTGAGCGCTGAAGTTCAATTGCGTCCACGGATCGTCTTCACCCGCGCCAAGGTTCAGGCCGATGTGCAGCGGATGCTTGATCTTTATCGGCGTTCGGGCCGCTTTGCTGCGGTGATCGAGCCTAAGGTGGTGCAGCTTCCCCAAAATCGTGTGGATTTGATTTTCGAGATTTCCGAAGGCCCGAAAAGTAAGATCAGGCGGATCAATATCATTGGAAATTCTGCCTTTTCCGATAAGGAACTGCGGTCTGAAATGGCCACTTCAGAGGCGCGCTGGTGGCGGCTTTTCGGCTCGAATGATACCTATGATCCTGATCGGCAGGCGTTTGACCGTGAGCAGCTTCGCCAATTTTATTTCAATAATGGCTATGCCGATTTTCGTGTGGTTTCTGCAACGGCCGAACTCACCCCTAATCGTGAGGATTTCATCGTCACCTTTGTGATCGAGGAAGGGGAAACCTATCGTTTTGGCAAGGTCGAGATTGAAAGCGAAATCCGTGATATTGATGAATCTCTGTTTCGCGCTTTTTTAGGGATGCAGGAAGGCCAGCTTTATAATCTCGACAGGATTACCGGAACCGTTGAACGTTTAACCAATGCCGCCGGTATTTTGGGCTTTGCCTTTGTCACCGTGCGCCCCATACCGCGCAAAAATCGTGAAACCAATACGCTGGATATTACCTTTCGCATTCTGGATGCTCCACGGGTTTATGTGGAGCGGATCAATGTGCATGGCAATGTGCGAACCCGCGATCAGGTGGTTCGGCGCGAATTTCGGCTCGTTGAGGGCGATGCTTTCAATCTGTCGAAGATGGAAAGATCACGCCAGCGGATCAATTCGCTGGGCTTTTTTCGCGGTGCAGAAGTGGAACAGCTTCCCGGCAGCCGGCCCGATAGATTGGTGCTCGATGTTAGTCTTGAGGAAGATGCCACCGGCGAATTATCCTTGGGCGCGGCTTTTTCCAGCCTGGAAAATTTCATTTTTGAATTCAGCATCCGAGAGCGCAATCTTTTGGGACGGGCGCAGGAATTGCGGCTGAATTTCTCGCTTTCCAGCCTGCGTCAGCAGATTGATCTCGGCTTCACCGAACCGCGCTTTTTGGGCCGAAATATCTCGGCCGGCATTGATCTCTTTCGGATCAATCTTGAACAAAGCCGGTTCAGCAGCTTTCGGACCACCACAACAGGGATATCCTTCCGGCTTGGTCTGCCGATTGCTGAACGTGCCGTGCTGGCCTTGCGTTATTCCGTTCGTCGCGATCTTGTGGATATTGGCAATATCGATCCAAATCGTACATCCCGCTTTATTCGCGATCAGTTGGGGGATAATATCACGTCCCTCGTGGGCTATAGCCTGATCTATGATAGCCTTAATCATCCCTTGCGCCCCACACGCGGGCAACGTGCGGTTTTCAGCCAGGATCTGGCCGGGGTGGGCGGCGATATTTTCTATCTTCGCAGTCGGCTTGATTATGATAAATTTGTTCCATTGATCTGGGGCTTTTATGGCCGCTTGGGTGCCGAAGGCGGCTATATACGTGGATTGGGTCAGGATATTCGGATCAATGACCGCTTCTTCCTTGGCGGACCAAGGGTGCGCGGCTTTGATACGGCGGGTCTTGGCCCGGCGGCTGTTTTGTTGGATAATGATGGTAATCCGATTACCGGTTTCCGGCCTGATTTCATCGGCGGTGAAGCTTTCTATCAAGGGACTGCGGAATTATTCCTGCCCTTGGGTGAAGCCGCGCGTGAATTAGGGGTGCAAGCAAGCCTTTATCTGGATGCCGCATCCTTGTTCGAGATTAGTGGCAATACCGAATTTGAGGGAGAAGCTGTATTCGGCGATACAGCCAAACCTCGTATTTCTGTTGGTGTGGGGGTTGCTTGGGAATCACCCTTTGGGCCATTCCGGATTGATTTCGCCAAAATCTTGCAGAGCGAAGAGTTTGACGATACCAAAACGTTCCAGTTCAATGTTGGAACCAGTTTCTAAACAATTTACGACCTGAAATAGAAGGAAGGACGTCTCGTGCTGAAAAAAATTCTAATGATAATGGGGCTGATCACGTTGGCGGGCGCGGCCCAGGCGCAATCAACCCCCAATTCCAAAATCATCGTTGTTGATTTTGATCGCGTATCCCGTGAATCTTTGGTGGGCAAGGATATTGCGGCCCAAACCCAATCCTTCCGTCTTGATCTGGAAGGGCAGGCCCGCGCCGTGCAGCAGCGACTGACGGCCGAAGAAGAAGAACTGACAAAGCAGCGCAGCATCATCAGTCAGGATGCCTTCAACGAAAAAGTGCGGACATTCCAACAAAAAGCGCAAAAAATGCAGGCTGATCTTCAGGGTCTTGACCGTCAAAGCGGGCAGGCCATGCAGCAGGCCAATCTGGAAGTTCAGCGTGCCTTGCGGCCCATCGTGCGTGAAACGATGGAAGCAAAGGGGGCCAATATCGTTCTGGATAAAGCCCTCGTCTCGCATCATGTGGCAGGCTTGGATGTTACCACTGAAGTGATCGAAAAGCTTAATGAAGTTCTGCCAAGCTATGATGTATCCTTGCCTAAAGTGAAAGAATGATCTGAGCTTCAGGCCAGAATCCTGATCCCGCTATGAACGAGAGAGCAAAAATCGAATGAGTGAACTGGATGTCCTTGATATTGGCGATATCGTTCGCAAGATCCCCCACCGCTTTCCCTTCCTTCTGGTGGACCGTGTGAAGGATATTGTCCTCGGTGAAAAAGCGACCGGGATCAAGAATGTAACGATCAACGAACCCTTCTTTCCCGGGCATTTTCCTGAACGGCCGGTGATGCCGGGCGTTCTGATCATCGAGGCCATGGCACAAACCTGCGGGATTTTGGTTGTGCATAGTTTGGGAGAAGAGGCTGAAGGGCGGCTTGTTTATTTCATGAGCATTGATAATGCCCGTTTTCGCAAGCCCGTAACCCCCGGCGATGTTTTGCATCTCGAGGTCGTGAAAGAACGATCACGCGGTAATGTCTGGCGCTTTGCCTGTCTTGGTAAGGTTGAGGGGGCTGTTGTTGCCCAGGCGACCGTTGCTGCCATGCTGTTGGAAAAAGACGCAGGCTAAGCTGCACACTTTTTTTGTGTTTTTAAAAACCGTTATGAAGCCTGAGCTTCATGGCGGTTTTTTATGCGCCAAGCTTATCTATTGAAGATCACCCATTAAAATGGAAAAAGCCGCCAGCAGCGGGTTGGCTGCCAGCGGCTTTTTAGAATGAGCCCCGCGTGAGGCTCAAGAATTTCAGCGTTTTTCGATCGGCACAAAATCACGCTTGGGCGAACCGGTATAAAGCTGGCGCGGGCGGCCAATGCGCTGCACCGGATCGGCGATCATTTCATTCCACTGAGCCACCCAGCCCACGGTGCGGGCAATGGCGAACAAAACAGTGAACATGGAGGTGGGAAAACCCATCGCCGAGAGAATGATGCCGGAATAGAAATCGACATTGGGATAGAGCTTTTTCTCAACGAAATAAGGATCTTCCAAAGCGATTTTCTCAAGCTCGCGTGCCACATCGAACAAGGGATTCTTGATGTTCAATTCATCGAGAACCTGATGCGCGGTTTTCCGCAAAACCGTAGCGCGCGGATCGTAATTTTTATAAACCCGATGGCCAAAGCCCATCAGGCGGAAGGGATCATCCTTATCCTTGGCGCGGGCAATATATTCGGGAATCCGATCAGGCGTGCCGATTTCTTCGAGCATCCGCAGGGCCGCTTCATTCGCACCGCCATGCGCCGGACCCCATAAACAGGCACAGCCCGCAGAAATGCAGGCAAAGGGATTGGCGCCCGAAGAGCCCGCCAAACGCACGGTGGAGGTGGATGCATTCTGCTCATGATCGGCATGCAGCGTGAAGATCATATCCATCGCATCTTCAAGAATGGGATTGACCTTATATTCCTCGCAAGGGACTGAAAACATCATATGCAGGAAATTGCCAGCATAAGAGAGGTCATTGCGCGGATACATGAAGGGCTGGCCCACCGAATATTTATAGGCCATGGCTGCGATGGTCGGCATTTTGGCGATCATGCGATAGCTGGCAATGATCCGCTGACGTTCATCACTGATATCGGTGCTATCATGATAAAATGCGGCCAATGCGCCCACAACACCCACCATCACCGCCATGGGATGCGCATCGCGGCGGAACCCGGTGAAAAAATGATTGAGCTGTTCGTGCAGCATGGTGTGATAGGTGATGTCGTGGATGAATTTCTCTTTTTCTGTCTTGGTTGGCAATTCGCCATAGACCAGAAGAAAGGCAACCTCCATGAAATCGCTTTTTTCAGCAAGCTGTTCAATGGGATAACCCCGGTACATCAACTCGCCCTTATCACCATCGATATAGGTGATCTTTGATTCGCAACTGGCTGTCGAGGTAAAGCCGGGATCATAGGTGAATTTACCGGTTTTCGCATAAAGCTTGCGAATATCCACGACATCGGGGCCAACTGTGCCTGATTTCAGCGGCATATCGAAATCAATCCCGTCACCTTTCAGTGTCAGAACCTTTTCATTCTCACCGCGAGCGGATTTGGTACTCATAGGGTATCTCTCCTTGCCCTTTTGTTATCATTCCGGGTCGAGTGGCTGACATGAAAACACATTAGAACACTCTGTTCTGTTTCAGGCTTTCGTCTGATCACGCAATCTTCCCAGACTTTCATCGCGCCCAAGCACCTCAAGGACATCATAGATGCCAGGCGAAACATTGCTGCCCGTAAGCGCCGCACGCAACGGCTGCGCGACCTTACCAAATTTTAATTCTTGAGCCTCAGCAAAGGCCTGCAATGCCTGTTCAATCGATGATGCAGACCAATCCTTTATAGGTTCCAGTGCGTTGATTGAAGAGGCAAGAATGGATCGCGCCTCATCATTTAGAATTTTTTCCGCCGGCTCGTTCATAAGCAGCGGACGTTCCTTAAATAGGAACAATGCACTTTCAGACAATTCCAAAAGTGTTTTGGCCCGTTCCTGTAACCCCGGCATGGCCTTTAAAAGCAGGGTCAGATCATCTGCCAAAAGCCCGCGGTTCAGGTCTTTTTCGAGAAAAGGGCGGACCTGTTCACAAAGCCGTGCCGGTGATGATTGCCGAATATAATGGCCATTAAAACTGGCGAGTTTCTTGAAATCAAAGCAAGCCGCGCCCTTGCCAATGCCTTCCAGCGAAAACAGCTCGATAGCATCTTCAGTGGAAATCAATTCGGTATCGCCATGCCCCCATCCAAGCCGCAACAGATAATTGCGCAGAGCCTGAGGCAAATAACCCATCTCCTGATAGGCATCGATGCCCAAAGCCCCATGGCGCTTGGACAGTTTTTTGCCATCAGGCCCATGGATCAGCGGAATATGGGCATAGACGGGAGCCGTCCAATCCATCGCATGAATGATCTGGATCTGCCGAAACGCATTGGTCAGATGATCGTCGCCGCGAATGATATGGGTGACCCCCATATCATGATCATCAACCACCACCGAAAGCATGTAGGTGGGCGAACCATCGGAACGCAGCAAAACCATATCATCAAGTTCCTGATTGGGAACCCGCACAAGGCCCTGCACATGATCTTCGATCACCGTCTCACCGCTAAGGGGGGCCTTGAAGCGAATGACAAAGGGGCGACCTTCGGGGTGATCCACAGCCGTGCTATCGCGCCAGGGGCTGGCAAAGCGCAAGGGGCGGCCTTCGGCACGGGCCTGCTCTCTGGCTGTCTGCACTTCCTCCTGGGTGGCAAAGCAGCGATAGGCATGGCCCTTTTCAAGCAATGCCTGGGCGATTTCACGATGGCGATCAGCACAGGATGCCTGCGATATGGCTTCACCGTCCCAATCAAGCTCAAGCCATTTAAGACCATCGAGAATGGCCGTAACGGCTTCATCCGTGGAGCGGCTGCGATCCGTATCTTCAATGCGCAAAAGAAAATGACCGCCATAATGGCGGGCAAAAAGCCAATTGAACAAGGCTGTGCGGGCGCCCCCGATATGCAAAAAGCCGGTGGGCGAGGGCGCAAAGCGCGTGACCACATTCGTTTTATTCACATGAGGGCCGGAACCCATGATACTCACTACCTTATTCTTGGCCAGATCAAAGACGCCATTTTTTGAACGCATCCATGCGTTTCCAATCTGGACTATCAGACTTATCGGATGCAGGTTTAGCAGATCAGCTGGAAAAAGCGCTGCAAAACACGAACCGCGATGCCTTCTAGCACAATGATCGTTCAGTCACAAAGAGGCCAATTCTGAACCCCGAAAAGAGTGTTGCAGCCTTGGTCGCACAAAATGGCCGCCCCTTTACCCCGGGCGCGCTTTTGGTGCGGGCGATTTCACTTGATCGTGAAGCCTTCATCTTGTGGAGTCCGGTGCTGATGGGCTGTGGCATCGGGGTTTATTTTGCCTCTCCCTTTGAAATTCCGGTGATTTTTACGGGTCTTGCCTGTCTTCTTTCAATTGCCCTGCTCATCTTGAGCCGGGGTGTTTTCAAAATTATGATGATCGCCACATTGATCATGATCAGTGGGCTGATGCTGGCACAATGGCGGAGTGCACAGGTCGCCGCCCCGGTTTTAAGCGAATCGACCCGCCCCATCGCGCTTTCGGGACAGATTGCCAGAATCGAGCCGCAGCAGGGCACCTCCGCTCGCTTTACCCTTAATGATCTGCAGATGGCTGGATTTGATCCGCACGATACGCCCCAAAAAATCCGGGTCACCGTTCGCACGCAATTTGGAGAGGCAAAGCCCGGGGATCGTGTTTCATTCCGCGCCATTCTCAATCCCCCGCCAGAGCCGGTGATCCCTGATGGCTTTGATTTTGCCCGCGATGCTTATTTCAAGGGGATTGGGGCCGTGGGTTTTGCGGTGAGTGATGTGGCAATTACCGGCCGGGCGACGGAATTTTCGATCCTCTCCAGCATCGAAGGGCTGCGCTATCAATTGGCTGATCGGGTGCGCCAAAGGCTGGGGCCGGATGCCGGGCCGATGGCCGCCGCCTTGCTCACCGGGATGCGCAGCACCATCGCCGATGAGGATGTAAACGCCATGCGGGTGGCGGGGCTGGCGCATTTGCTGGCCATTTCCGGCCTTCATATCGGTCTTGTGACCATGGTGGCGTTTTTTGTTTTGCGCGCGGGAATTGCGCTGGTCCCAGCCATCGCCTTGCGCCTTGATGGGCGCAAGCTGGCAGCCATTGGCGCGTGGATGATTGCTTTGGGCTATTTTTTATTGTCCGGGGCCACGATTCCCACCCAAAGGGCCTTTCTCATGACCAGTGTCATTTTATTGGCGCTGCTTATGGGGCGGCAGCCCTTTACCTTGCGGCTGGTGGCGTTTTCCGCATTTATCACCTTGCTGTTTTCTCCGGAAGCCCTGCTCAGCCCCAGTTTTCAAATGTCATTTGCTGCGGTGACGGCTCTTGTAGGGGCCTATGAAATTCTGGCCGGGAAATCCTGGCTAAAACCAGATAAAAGCCGCTTTGGCCGCAGGATCGCTTTTTATTTTCTGGGGGTGAGCCTCACCACCATCATCGCTGAAATCGCTATCGCGCCTTTTGCTGCTTATCATTTCAATCAATTCACCAGCTATGGGCTGCTGGCCAATCTGGTGGCTGTGCCGTTGATGGCTTTTGTGGTGATGCCCGCCGGGCTTTTGGCGCTGATCCTGATGCCTTTGGGGCTGGAGGGCTGGGCGCTCGATCTGATGGGTCTTGGGGTTTCGATTATTTTAAAGACCGCGCATCAGGTCACGGGATTGCCGGGCGCGGAATGGATCATCCCCGCTTTGCCAACCATGGCGCTGGTGTTTTTTGTGATGGCGGGATTATGCCTTTTTTTATGGCGGCAGATGATCTTGCGATTGCTGTCTCTCCCTTTATTGCTCATGGCTGCGGCGCTGGCCGCTTCGCAGCGCCCGCCTGACCTTCTGATCAGTCGGGATGCCGATCTTTTTGGGGCCACAACGGTTGATGGCCTTGCGGTTTCATCCCTGAGCAAGGCCCGCTATAGCCGCGAGCAATGGACAAGGGCCACCGGGGCCGAAACAGCGTTTTTATGGAACAAAGCCTTGATGGAGAGAGAGGCAGGCAAGGGAAGAGCGGGGCGGCCTTTAGCCCAGTGCGATGCCATGGGCTGCACGATGGGCACGGCCCCCAATCTGATCAGCATAGCCTTTACCCCCGAAGCCCTGCGGGAAGATTGCCACAAAGCCCATATTCTGTTGGCAGCCATCCCGGTTTGGGGTGCGTGCCCGATCCCTGACATTGTCATCGACCGTTTCGATGTCTGGCGGGATGGAGCCCATGCCCTTTGGATCGATGGTGGGAATATCAAGATCAGATCTGTGCGAGAGGCAAGGGGCAACCGACCCTGGGTGCGAAACAGACAACATAAAGAAACCGAACAAAACCGGCAGAGCGACGAGGATGGATCAAGCGCATTTGAAAGCCCTGATGAGAGCTTTCAATAGCGACGCAAAAGCCCCACCAGACGCCCTTGGATGCGCACCCGATCCGCTGCCAGGCGTTGCACCTGATATTGCCTGTTTGAGGGAATCAATTCAATTTCGCGCCCCGCACGCCTGATCTTTTTCAGGGTGGCTTCCTGCCCATCCACCAAAGCCACGATGATTTCGCCATCGCGGGCGGTATCGCATCCCGCAATCACAATGGTATCGCCATCCAGAATACCGGCTTCGATCATGCTATCGCCATCAACGGTCAGGGCATAATGCAGCCCTGCGCCGATCATCCCTTCAGGGACGGACACAAAGCTATCGCAATTTTCAAGGGCTTCGATGGGGGTGCCAGCCGCAATCCTGCCATGCAGCGGGATCATGATTCCGGCATCTGACGACTTTGCCGCCTTTTGCGTGCGCACCTCGCGGGATGCATCCGCCTGATCGCCCGCGACATCTGCATTTTTATCAGGCGCAGCCGGGCGGCTGAAGGGCAGGATGGTTCCCCCCGGATAACCCTGATCAGCCTGCGAGACGGCACGGCCTGTCATCTCTGCATCGGATTGCACAGAAGGCGAGGGGCGCGCCAAGACCGATTGCACTGACCTCCGCCCTTGGTCCGAAGCGAAAGCGCCGCCCCCTTCAGGAAAACGGATGATTTCAAGAGCCCGCGCTTTATTCGGCAAACGGCGGATGAAGCCGCGTTCTTCAAGGGCGGTGATCAATCTGTGAATGCCGGATTTTGAAGCCAGACCCAAAGCATCTTTCATCTCATCAAAAGAAGGAGACACACCCGTGCTGTTCAGCCGCTGATGAATGAAATGGAGCAATTGATGCTGTTTTTTGGTGAGCATGAGCCAAGCTCCTAAAGGGTGCATGTTTTACTTATGTTCCATCTTAGTTCACGGGAACAATCTGTCAAGACCCCATTTAGCCATCCCTTTAAAGGCCTGTATCAGCCTTATTCAAACCCCACATTGTTGATCCAATAGCAGGATCGTGACCGGATCATCCGTCTCGGCTTTCGGGGCATGAGGGGGGCGCAGGATCAGGGTATTGGCTTGGGCAAAAATGCTCAGCACGCTGCTATCATCCTTGGGCAGGGGCTTCACATGCGCATGGCCATCGGCATCAAGCCAGAAAAAGGCGCGGAGATAAGCCTCTCGCGGGCCATTTGCAGCCAAAGACCCAGCAAGGCAGGCGGTGTGTGGATGGGGCAGGCGCGGGGCGCGACCCGCCAGTGCATCAATGGCAGGGCCTAAAAACAAAAGAGCACACACCAAAGCCGAAACCGGATTACCCGGCAAACCCAGGAGCGGCATATCCCGCAATCGACCAAACACGATTGGCTTGCCGGGCTTGAGCGCTACTTTCCAGAAGGCGAGATTGGCTTTTTCCTTCTGCATCGCCTGTGCCACCAGATCATAATCTCCCACACTGGCGCCCCCCACCGTTACCAGCAGGTCGCAGCCCCTGGCCATGGCAATGGCGGACGCGAGCTGGTCCGGCTGATCACGGGCGATGGGCAGATGCACCACATCCCCCCCACGGGCGATGATCATCGCCGATAATGCAGGGCTGATGGAATCGATGATCGCATCCTTTTCCACCGTTTCGCCCGTTTGCACCAGTTCATCGCCAGTGCTCAAAAGGGCGATCCGCGGCTTTCGATAAACCTCGACCCAGGGAACATTGGCCGCCGCGATCACCGCCAGATGGCGTGGAAAAAGCGAAGTGCCCACATCCAGAACGGGATCGCCTATCGTGAAATCGAGGCCCTTGCGCCGGATATTCGCTCCCGGCTGCACTGATTTGTGCAAAATGATGTGTTGATCACCGCTGCTTTCGGTTTGTTCCTGCATGATCACGGCATCCGCGCCATCGGGCAGGGGTGCACCGGTGAAAATGCGGATGGCGCTCTTGGGCGGTAGGGGGCCATCAAAGCCCGCACCCGCGCGGGAAACCCCTGCAAGCTCAAGCTTTTGATCGGGCACAGTGCTGTCGGCGGCACGGATCGCATAGCCATCCATAGCCGAAAAATCCGCTGGGGGCTGCGTTCGACGGGCCAGCACCGGGGCCGCCAGAACACGATCAGCGCAGGCCATCAGCATCAGGGATTCCCGCCCTTGTGGGGCCAGCCCTTCAAGGATTGTCCGGCGGGCCTCTTCAACGCTGATCATGGCGTCTCCTCGTGATAATCGCCTGATTTCCCCCCTTCCTTATGCACCAATCGCAGATCGCCGATCCGCATGGATTTTTCAACGGCCTTCGCCATGTCGTACAAGGTGAGGGCAGCCAGAGAACAGGCGGTGAGGGCTTCCATTTCAACCCCGGTTCGTTCCTTTGTCGATACGTCCGATATGATCTCAATCCCTTCATCAATCGCATTGAAATCAATGGATAAAGCGGTGATTGATAAAGGATGGCACAAAGGGATGAGATCGCCGGTTCGCTTGGCGGCCATGATCCCGGCGATGCGGGCGGCGGCAATGGCATCGCCCTTGGCAAGGCCGCCCTTCATGATCAGATCGCGGGTCTTTTCTGTCATGAACACAATGCCCTTGGCCTTGGCTTTCCGGGCCGTCACCCGCTTTTGCGAGACATCGACCATATGCGCCGCCCCGCTTTCATCCAGATGGGTGAGCCTTTGCCCCGCCTGATCCTTGGTGGTTTTTTCAGGCATCCGCCCGCTCCAACAAAGCACGGGTGGCGCGGGTGACATCTTTCTGGCGCATCAGTGATTCCCCGATCAAAAAGCTGGTCACGCCCTTTTGGGCACATAAAGCGAGATCAGCGGGGGTGAATAGCCCCGATTCGGCCACCAGCAGGCGATCAGGCGGCACATCGGCGCAAAGATCGAGGGTGGTGTTGAGATCAACGCTCAGTGTTTTCAGATTGCGATTATTGATCCCGATCAGGGGCGAGGGGATATTGAGCGCGCGCTGCAATTCATCCCTGTCATGCACCTCAACGAGGATATCCATCCCAAGGCTTTGGGCCGCCTGCGCCAATTCCAACGCCTGTTCATCTTCGAGTGCGGCCATGATCAGCAAAATGCAATCTGCGCCCAAAGCCCTAGATTGGGTGATCTGATAGGGATCGAGCATGAAATCCTTGCGCAAAACCGGAAGGGACACCACAGCCCTTGCGGCGCCCAAAAAGGCATCATCGCCCATGAAATAGGGCTTGTCGGTCAGCACCGATAAACAGTTGGCCCCGCCCGCCTCATAGGCAAGGGCCAGGGTTGCGGGATCGAAATCAGCCCGGATCAGCCCTTTCGAGGGGCTGGCCATTTTAATTTCACAAATCAATCCATAGCGCTTGTCCGCACGGGCTTTTTGCAAAGCCTGATAAAAGCCGCGCGGCGGGCTGATTTGATCGATCCGCTGTTCCAGATCTGCAAGAGACAGCGTTTGTTTATCCTTGGCGATCTGCTCGCGTTTATCCGCGCAAATTCTGCTCAAAACATCAGACATCGGCTGTTTCTCCACGGCTATAGGCCGCCCAGTCATTCAAAAGGGCCAAAGCCTTACCGCTATCAATGGCAATTTGGGCCATGACAACACCGGCGGCCACATCAGCCGCGCCACCGCCCAGCATCAGCGCCGCCCCGGCATTCAGGGCCACAACATCACGATAAGCCGAAGGCTGCCCCATCAATAGATCGCGCAAGGCAGCGGCATTCTGTGCCGCATCGCCACCCTTCAAAGCTTCTAAGGGATGACGTTTCAGGCCGAAATCTTCGGGGCGGATGATCATCTCCTCAAGCTTTCCATTGTGAAAACTGACCACCGAGCTTTCCGTGCTGATGCTCAATTCATCCAATCCATCATGGCCATGCACCACCCAAACATGCTCGGACCCCAAAAGCCCAAGGGTTTCCGCCAACGGCTTCAGCCAGCGTTGATCATAAACCCCGATCAATTGGCGCTTGGCCCCCGCCGGATTGGTGAGGGGGCCCAGAATATTGAAAATAGTGCGCACGCCCAGTGCCTTTCGCACCAAAGCCACATGGCGCATGGCTTCATGATGGCGCGGAGCCAGTAAAAAGCACAGACCAAACCGGTCGAGCGCCCCTTGAACGCGATCAAGGGGCGCATCCATTGCCACGCCCAGATGGGCCAACACATCCGAGGAGCCAGACAGAGAGGAAACGGCGCGATTGCCGTGCTTTGCCACCGGCACACCGGCAGCAGCCGCAACAATAGCAGCGGCGGTGGAAATATTATAGGTGCCCAGGCCATCGCCGCCGGTGCCGCAGGTATCCACCGTGCCGGGGGGGGCCTGAAGGGGCAGGGCATTGGCGCGCATCACATCCGCACCCCCGGCGATTTCCGCCACGGTTTCCCCGCGCATTTTAAGGCCCATCAAAAAGGCTGCGATTTCAACATCTTGTGCCGCCCCATCCATGATCAGCCGAAAGGCATCGCGGGCCTCGGCGCGATCCAATGCATGGCCATCGGCGATGCGGGCGATGATTTTCTGCAGATGCGACATTTCAGATCACCCCTTCGGTATGAAAGGCATCGGCCAACGCCAGAAAATTTCCCAATATTTTATGGCCATGATCAGAGGCGATGCTTTCAGGGTGAAATTGCACCCCATGAAGCGGTTGATCAACATGCTGCAAACCCATGATCAAGCCATCTTCGGAACGGGCGGTGATCGAAAGGCAGGAGGGCAGATCATCCTCAGAGACGATCAGAGAATGATAGCGCGTGGCATTGAATGGCGAGGGCAGATCCCTGAACACCCCCCGCCCATCATGGCTGATGGCGCTGACCTTGCCATGCATCACCTTGGGCGCCCGCTTCACGGTTCCGCCAAAAACTTCGCCGATGGCCTGATGGCCTAAACATACGCCCAAAATGGGTAAGCGGCCCGCCGCTTTTGCGATCAGATCCCTGGTGATCCCGGCGTCACTTGGGGTGCCCGGTCCGGGTGAGATGATCACCCCATGCGGGCGCATTTCATGAAGCACAGCATCGACACTGATGGCATCATTGCGCACGACCTGAATATCGGCCCCCAATTCACCCAGATAATGGAATAAATTGAAGGTGAAGCTATCATAATTATCGATCAGTAAATACATCAAGAACACGCTTATCCTGAAGTTGTTTTATAAGCCCCATCGCTGGGCAGAGCCATCCGATGCCTGCCAAAGATCATGATCGGGTCGCCTTTTCGTAAGAAAGTGTTTATCAGTGTCCCTTCAAATGAACCAGCCCGAAGCGTCCTGATGATGCATTTCGGGAGATGAGGCGAGTTGTGAAGGCCAGAAATCAGCAAAATCAGCGTCAAAAGCAGAAGCCCGTCAAAATGGCCAGGATCGGAACCGGTTACAAAACATGGCTTGGACGGGCGGGGCGGGGCCTTGGCCTGATCGGTGCGGTGGCGATTTTTGGCGTTAGCCTATTGGCTTTATGGCATCTTTCGGGGCTTTACTCATCGTCTGAAAGGGCAGAGCCCGATAAAAGCGCTGCGGTTACGGCCCTAAAAACTGCGCCGCCGCATATTTCAAAAAGCACATCCCTTGCCAATCCCGAAATCGAGGGGGCAAAGCCCCGGCCTCAAATGACGCGAACGCCGCCGGGCTTACCGGCATGGCAGGCGAACGCCGCGCCTTTTTCCAAAGCTGCGGGCGGCTCCCTCCATCCAGCCGTTGTTTTGGTGATCGATGATCTGGGGTTGGATAAGGCGGCGGGCAGGGCGGTGATTGCACTTCCCGGACCTTTAACCCTCGCCTTTTTGCCCTATGCCGATGATTTGCCCCAACAAACCGCCAGGGCTCGCGGGCGCGGCCATGAATTGCTGGTGCATATGCCGATGGAGCCGATGAGCGACAGCGCCGATCCCGGCCCCATGGCGCTTTTAAGCGCATTGGATCAAGCGGCCATGCAAAACCGGCTCGATTGGAATCTCAGCCGTTTTCAAGGCTATGTGGGAATCAATAATCATATGGGCAGCCGCCTCACCGCCGATGAAAAGGCCATGACCCTGATCATTGGCGATCTGAAAAAGCGGGGCTTGTTGTTTCTGGATTCGCGCACCACGGTGGAGACCGTGGCCAGCCGATTGGCGAAGGATCATGACGTGCCCAGTCTATCGCGGGATGTATTTCTTGATAATGACCGCAGCGCCCAAGCGGTGAAGGCCCGCCTGCAGGAAATGGAGCATATCGCCCTTGAAACCGGGCTGGCCATCGGGATTGGCCATCCTCATGATGAAACGATCAAGGCTATTGCCCAATGGCTGCCCGATGCCCAAAAGCGCGGCTTTGTGCTGCTGCCCTTGAGCGCCGCCATCATCCGCCAGCAATCTCTGTATCGCCATATGGCTGAAAGGCAGGATGGGGAGCGCTGAAGCTTTTCCCGGATTTAATCCAGTTTTGGCCCATGTCCGGGAAGCTGGGCAAAGCGCACCGCTTCTTCGGCAGCACGAAAAAGGGCTTTGGCTTTGTTTTCACATTCCTGATGTTCCATTTCAGGAACGCTATCGGCCACCAGACCGGCCCCGGCATGAACATGCATGACGCCATCTTTCACCACCGCCGTACGCAAAACGATGCAGGTATCCATGCTGCCATTGGCGGCAAAATAACCCACCGCCCCGGCATAAGGCCCCCGGCCTTCGCTTTCCAGTTCATCGATGATTTCCATAGCCCGGATTTTGGGGGCACCCGAAACGGTTCCGGCAGGAAAACCGGCTTCCAGAGCGGCCACGCTATCGAATTTTTCTTCATCAAGCCTGCCGGTCACATTCGAGACGATATGCATCACATGGGAATATTTCTCGACCAGATTGCGCTGGGTGACCTTGACCGTGCCGGGGATGGCGACCCGGCCCACATCATTGCGGCCCAGATCCAGAAGCATCAGATGTTCCGATAGCTCTTTGGGATCGGATAAAAGATCGGCCGCCAGGGCTTCGTCTTCTGTGGCATCCTTCCCCCGGGGGCGGGTTCCGGCGATTGGCCTGATGGTCACATCCCCATCGCGGGCGCGGACCAGAATTTCAGGCGACGAGCCCACCAGTGCGGCTTCCTCGAAATTCAGGAAATAAAGGAAAGGCGAGGGATTGAGCCGCCGTAAAGTGCGATAAAGGGCAAAAGGCGGCAAGGTGAAGGGCACTGAAAAGCGCTGGGAGAGCACCACCTGAAAAATATCGCCTGCGGCCATATGCTCTTTGGCGCTGGCCACCATCTGGCGATAGCGATCAAGGCCGGTATGGCTGGTGATCTCTGCCTGCGCCGCGTTTTTGCTGCCGTTTTTCGCCCGGATCATCGGCAGGGGCTTCGATAGCGCCTCCATCGCCGATTGCAGCCTCAAAAACCCGGCATCATAGGCCGCATCGGCGCTGATTTCGGCATCCGGGCGCAAAGGGGTAACCAAAGTGATGCGATCGGTGACCTGATCGAAAATGGCCATCATGGTGGGGCGCAGAAACAGGGCCGTGGGCAGACCATAGGGATCAGGGTTGCCCGGGCCCAGATCTTCCATCAGGCGCACCATATCATAGCCCATATAACCCACCAATCCCGCCGCCATGGGGGGGAGGTCCTGAGGCAGATCAATCAGCGATTCTTTAAGCAAGCGACGCAAAGCCTGCATAGCGGGCAGATCATCGGGCATAAAATGGGCGGGCTGGCCGGGGGTGATCTGCGCCCGCTCCGCCCGATTGCCATGGCAGCGCCAGATCAGATCCGGGGCGAATCCGATGATCGTATAGCGCCCGCGCACGGCCCCGCCTTCCACCGATTCCAGTAAGAAGCTACCGGGCTGGCCGCCGGTGAGCTTCAGATAGGCAGAAACCGGCGTTTCCAGATCCGCCACCAAGCGGGTGGCCAGAATCTGGGGGATGCCGCGATCATAAAGCAAGCGGGCATCATCGCGTGAAACCGTTTCGTCCGGCACCTAGAAACCACCTTGGGGCAGAAGGCCTTGAACGGGATCGACAATTTGCTGGAACAGTTGACTATTCACCTCAACCCCCAGATCGGCACGCAGGGCATTTTCATACTGCACCAGAGCATCATTTAAAAGTGCGGTGCCCAAATCCTGCATCAGAGCATCATAAGCCGCAGGATCCTGTGCGGGATCACCGGGCTTTACCTCATCAAGCCTGACGATGACATAGCCATCGCCATTGGCAGTGCGTTCGACACTGATTTCACCAACATTCATCCGAAACATCAAACGCCCAACCACAGGGGCCACCTGCTGACCCTGATCGACCCGAGACCGGATCACCCAATCGGATGAGGCAAGCCCGGTATCATTTTCCTTAGCCAGATCAGCCGCCGCCTTGCCCGCGCGAAGGGCGGTGGCAATGCTTTCCGCCTGCGCCCCGGCTTGCGCCAGCTTGCGTTCATTGATCAGCCGATTCAAAATCTGGGTGCGAACATCTTCAAAAGGCCGTTGCTGGGGCGGGATTTCATCCACCACATCCACCAGCACAAAGCCGCCATCATCGCTCGGTTCAAGCAAGGCAGGCTCATCAATGGCCAATTCCCAGCCTTTAGCCAGATGCCGTGAGACGGCCCCCTCAACCGCGCCGCCCTCGGCTAAGCGACCATCGCGTGAGACAGTGGCTTCTGCATAGGTCAGCCCCAATTCATTGGCGATTTCGGGAAGCCCAACACCCCGGGCCAGCATGTCTTCGGCCTTGACCGAAATATCATAAACCGTTTCCAGCGCATTTTCTTCGGCCAGATCCTGCCGGAGCGTTGTGGCAACCTGATCAAGGGGGCGATGAAGGGGCGGGGTGATGGATCGCACCCGAAAGACATGCCAGCCGAAAACACTTTGGGCGGGGGGGCTCAGCGCCCCTTCATCTGTGGCGAAAACCGCATCGGCCACCCGGGCATTATAATCGGTTTCGAGATCGGTACGGCTGACATCGCCCAAGGCAATCTCATCGACGCTGAAATCGGTCATTTCTTTGACAAGGCTGGCGAAATCCTCCCCGCTTTCAATTCGGCGGACAAAGGTTTCGGCCTTTTCCTTGTCATCCACACCAAAAGAAACAATATCCACCGTGCGTAATTCAGGGATCTGAAATTGCGCCAAACGCTCTTCATAAGCGGTGGCCAGTTCTTCATCGGTGATCTCTTCCGGTTTGGCCACCGAAGCCGGTGAGATTTCCGCCACTGCGATGGCCCGATAAGGCGGGGTCATATAACCGGATTTTTCCAGTTCATAAACCGCCTGCAGTTCGTCGTCCGATGGCTCGTCCACAGCACCGATTTCACTGGCGAGAACGCTGAGAATGGTTGCCTTTCGGCCTTCATTGCGAAAGCGAAACAAAGGCTTTGCCAAAGCATCGGGAACCGGACGGCCCGCGACCAAGGTTTGGAGCATCTGCCGCCTGACAATATCAGTGCGCAGGGATGTTTCAAATTCAGCCGCCGTGAGCCCGGCGCGGGCAATCTGTTCTTCATAGGCCTGCCGATCGAATTTGCCATCAAAACCGGCAAAAGCCTCAACACTGCGCAGAATATCCACAACCTGCCGATTGCTGCCGCGCAAACCAAGATCGCGGGCATGACTGACGAAAAGCTGTTCTGAAATGAGCTGCTGCAAAACCTGCTGGGGAATACCCAAACCCAAAGCCTGCTGACGATCGATCGGCTGGCCGATCTGAGCTTCGATCTGACGCAGGCGCTGATTATAGGCCCGATCAAAGTCCACGACATCGATTTCAGAATCGCCCACACTGGCAATCGTGCGGCCACCGGTATTGGAAAACAGATCGGGAATCCCCCACAGGGCGAAGCTGGCAATCAATAGACCCAGAAGGGCAAGAACCACAAATGATCCCAAAGTGCTGCGAATGGCGCTGAGCATGAATTTTATCTCGCTCTAGATGATAAAGGAGCCGCATGATCGAGGCATTGATTTGAGGCGCAGTGTACTGGCTGAAGCTTCAATTGCAAATATCGACCGTTCTTGGCGTTTTCTTATGGTGCTGATAGATATATCTGCAAGGATAATCTGTATCTTTTGGCCGATTTCCCATCAAACATGCTGATCAATGGCGAAAAAGCCTGCCGATAGCAGCCTATCACGCAAGGAACCTCCTTATGTCTCAGCCAGCCATCAGGCCATTGGTTGCCGGAAACTGGAAAATGTTTGGTCTCAGGTCCGCGCTTGCTCAGATTGAACGCTTGCGCACATTATTGGCCGCAAACCCATCTAGGGCAGATTGTGCCATCTGCCCGCCTTTCACCCTGATCGATGCCGCCATCAAAATCACCGCCGGCAGCACAATCGCCATAGGGGCACAGGATTGCCACAGCGCAGATGAAGGGGCTCATACCGGCGATATTGCCGCCCCGATGCTGGCCGATCTGGGGGTTCGCCATGTGATTATTGGCCATTCAGAACGGCGCACGGATCACGGCGAGAGTGATTCTCTGATAATGGCCAAGGCACTGGCCGCCCATAAAGCGGGCCTATCGGCGATCATCTGTGTGGGGGAAACCCTAGCCCAGCGCGATGCCGGGGCGGCTCTTGAGATTGTCATAAAACAGCTTGAAGGATCGGTGCCTGACAAAGCCAATGCCGCGAATTGCATCATCGCCTATGAACCGGTGTGGGCGATTGGCACCGGGCGCACGCCACAAACAGATGATATCGCCCAGATGCATCAGGCGATCCGATCCTATCTCACCAAGCGCTTTGAAGATGGCGGATCGATGCGCATTTTATATGGGGGATCGGTGAAGCCCAAAAATGCGGGTGAATTGATGTCGGTGGCTCATGTCAATGGCGCTTTGGTCGGGGGGGCAAGCCTTGACAGCAGCGATTTCAATGCCATTCTCGATGCTTATAGGCGTTGAAAATTGCGGCTTTGCCTGGCGCCTTTGCATGGATCGGCTTTTGGTTCATCGCTGGCGCTATAAACTTCTTGCTGGTCATTGCCGTTTGTCTGCGTTAGACAGGCGGCCAATGCGCCAACGGGGTTTCGCCCGGGATGGTGCGTTCCACATTTTATCTGCATGGTACTTATAAGATGCAAGTCGTTCTTCTTATTGTTCATCTGGCCATCGCCATTGCTCTGGTTGGTGTTATTCTTTTGCAGCGATCCGAAGGTGGCGGATTGGGCATGGGTGGCGGCCCCGGCGGCATGATGTCGGCACGCGGTGCGGCTGATCTGCTGACCAAGACCACATCCATTCTGGCGGTTGGTTTTCTGATCACCAGCCTGACTTTGGCAATTCTTGCGGGTCAGGGTGAAGATAATCGTTCAGTTCTGGATGATACCCCGCTCGAACAACAGCAACCGGATACGCCCAGCGTTCCTGTTCCTGAATAAATATAGTTTTTCGGTCCACGCCATTTCCTGCTTGTTGTGGGCTTTTTTGTATAAAGTCTGCTTTGGTGGGGATGTTTTCATGATTGTCCTGAAATCCATAACTGTTGCTTTGCCAATAGTTAACAATAGTGCGCGTTCATGACCCGTTTCATCTTCATCACCGGCGGCGTTGTCTCTTCCCTTGGAAAGGGACTTTTATCGGCCGCTTTGGGAACCTTATTGCAGGCGCGTGGCTATTCCGTTCGCTTGCGCAAGCTTGATCCTTATCTCAATGTCGATCCAGGCACCATGAGCCCCTATCAGCATGGCGAGGTTTATGTCACCGATGATGGGGCGGAAACCGATCTTGATCTGGGGCATTATGAACGCTTTACCGGGGTGCCTTCGCGTTCCACCGATAATATCACCTCGGGCCGTGTGTATCAGGATATTCTGACCAAAGAACGCCGGGGCGATTATCTGGGCGGCACGGTTCAGGTGATCCCCCATGTTACCGATGCGATCAAGAATTTCGTGTTGGCTGAAACTGCTGGCATTGATTTTGTCTTATGTGAAATCGGGGGCACGGTGGGCGATATTGAAAGCCTGCCATTCATGGAAGCCATCCGCCAATTGGGCACCGAATTAAACCGTGGGCAATCGTGCTTCATCCATCTTACCCTTGTGCCCTTCATCAAAGCGGCGGGTGAACTGAAAACCAAGCCAACCCAGCATTCAGTGAAGGAATTGCGCGGGATCGGGATTTCGCCCGATGTGCTTGTGTGCCGGGCCGAGCATCCCATCCCTCTCAGTGATCGCCACAAGATCGCTTTGTTTTGCAATGTGGCCAAATCGGCAGTCGTGCAGGCGCTTGATGTGTCATCGATCTATGAAGTGCCCATTGCGTATCACGCCGAAGGTCTTGATGACGAAGTGCTCAAGGTTTTTGGCATCCCCACCGATCCCCCCATCGATCTCAGCGGCTGGAAAGAGATCGTGCACAATCTCAACCATCCCGAAGGCGAGGTGACCATCGCTATCGTCGGGAAATATACCGGCCTTAAAGATGCTTATAAATCTTTGGGAGAGGCGCTGATCCATGGCGGCATCGCCAATCATGTGCGGGTGCGGATCGAATGGATCGAGGCGGAAGTTTTTGAACAGCCCGATGCCATCCATCGCCTTGAGGATGTGCATGGCATTCTGGTGCCGGGCGGTTTTGGTCATCGCGGCACAGAAGGCAAGATTGCCGCCGCCCGCTTTGCCCGCGAACATAATGTGCCTTTTTTCGGCATCTGCCTTGGGATGCAGATGGCCGTGATCGAAGCCGCCCGCAATATGGCTGGGATCAAAGACGCCGGTTCCACCGAATTTGGCGAATGCGCGGCCCCCATTGTGGGGCTGCTCACGGAATGGGCGACCGAAGCGGGCATCGAACTGCGCGATCAGGATACCGATCTGGGGGGCACCATGCGCTTGGGGGCCTATCCCGCCTTGTTAAAGTCCGGATCGCATGTCCATGAAATTTATGGGGCCGACCGAATCTCCGAACGCCATCGCCATCGCTATGAAGTCAATATTTCCTATCAACAGGATCTGGAAAAAGCGGGGCTGGTGTTTTCCGGCACCTCACCCGATAACAGCCTGCCTGAAATTGTCGAAATTCCCGGGCATCCCTGGTATATCGGCGTGCAATTCCACCCCGAATTGAAATCAAAACCCTTTGATCCGCATCCCCTTTTTGCCAGCTTCATCGGCGCCGCCTTAAAGCAGAGCCGATTGGTTTAAACAGCCAAACGATCCTCAAAATCCCGCATCCGGCATATCCAGAACCGTGGTATCGAGGGACGCCAGAAACGCTGCCTGCGGCCCGGTTTTGGGCAATTCATGATGGAAGAAATAACGCGCTGTCATCAGCTTGCCGGCATAAAAGGCCCGTTCATCACCCGATGCCTGCTCGATCGCCGCAGCAGCGCTGGTGGCTTGGCGCAGCCACATCCAGGCCATCACGATATGGCCGGTCATCAGCAGATAATCATGGGAATTGGCCAGAAAGCTTTCGGTCTTGCCCTCGCGGGCGGCACCTACCAGCTTCATGGTGACACGCGACATCAAATCAACAGCGCCCTGCATGGCCGCAACAAATTCTTCCAATGCCGGATATTTCATTGCCGCGCCGATGGCCTCTCCCATGCGTTCCATCACCATATGGAACGCGCGGCCCTGATCGGCCATTACCTTGCGCCCCAAAAGATCAAGGCTTTGAATGCCATTGGTGCCTTCATGAATAGGATTGAGGCGATTATCGCGATAAAGGCGTTCCAGCGGATAATCGCGGGTATAGCCATAGCCCCCTAAAATCTGCATCCCCAGCTTATTGGCTTCAAGACAGAATTCCGAAGGCCAGGCCTTGGCCAGCGGTGTCAGAAAATCGAGCAAAAGCAGCAGATCGGCTTTTTCCTTGGGATCGTCGCTCTGTTGGGCATGATCCAAAAGATGCGCGCAATAAAGGCACAGGGAAAGGCCACCCTCCACATAGGATTTTTGGGCCAGCAGCATATGCCGCACATCGGCATGGGCAATGATCGGCACCTGCGGGGCTTCGGGGTCTTTGGCATCAACCGGGCGCCCCTGAGGCCTTTGGCGCGCATAATCAAGGGAATAAAGATAACCGGCATAGCCCATCATGGTGGCCCCAAGCCCCACGCCGATGCGGGCTTCATTCATCATATGAAACATCGTGCCAAGCCCATGATGGGGTTTCCCCACCAAAAAGCCCTGACAAGCGCCGGATTCACCAAAATTGAGCAGGCAATTGGTGGTACCGCGATAGCCCATTTTGTGATTGAGCCCGGCCAAAGCCACATCATTGGAACCAAGAGTTCGGCCCTGTTCATCCAGCCGATATTTGGGCACGATGAACAGCGAAATGCCCTTCACCCCGGCGGGGCCACCGGGAATTTTTGCCAAGACCAGATGGATGATATTCTCGCTCAGATCATGATCACCCCCCGATATCCACATTTTGGTGCCGCTGATCTGATAGCTGCCATCCGCATTGGCCACGGCTTTGGTGCGGATATCGCCCAAGGATGATCCTGCCTGCGGCTCTGAAAGGCACATGGTGCCAAAAAACCGGCCCGCCAGCATGGGTTTTAAAAAACGCTCTTTTTGCCATGCATCGCCATGAGCTGTCAGCAGATTGGCCGCCGCGATGGTGAGAAAGGGATAGGCCGTGGTGGCGGCATTGGCCCCTGTAAAAATGGCGGCCACGGCCTGGCTGATGCATAAAGGCAATTGCATCCCGCCTTCACTTTCATCGCGATGTGCCAGATGAAACCCGCCTTCAAGATAAGCGCTGATCGCCTCTTTCACCTCGGGGATCAGGCTGACCTTATCGCCATCGAATTGCGGCTCTTGTTCATCGGATTTATGGGCGTGATTGGCAAATTTATCGATGGCCAGCTTTTCCGCCGCATCGATCACCGCTTCATAGGTGGCCCGATCATGATCCTTGAACCGGGGATAGTGGCTAAGCTTTTCAACATCGAGCATTTCATAAAGCTGAAACGCCAGATCCCGGCGATTGATGATGCGGTCCATAAACGACTCCTAAGCTGATATTCTGTCCATTTTATAGAGATGGATCAGAAAAGACATAGCTGATCAAATGGGGGGTTCTGCTGAGGATGGGAAAGAATGGACCCCGGGTCTCCGCCCGGGGTGACGATAGAGTTTGCGGCTGGGGTGAAGCAAAAAAGGGAGCCGTGAAAAGAAAGAGCCAGCGCGACTGAGCGCCGGCGCTTATGCGCCGCCCCATCGGAGCCGTGAGCGCAGCGAACTGGCGTGAGATCAAAGAAGCCCGGGGTGACGAAAAAGAAATATCTACTGGGAGCTTACTGTATTTTCTTCAAAGACTGGGCGAGAAGGACATAAAGCTTGCCCATATCCGATGAAATCAGGGTCACCGACATGGCGCTATGGCGATCGCGTGTTGAAATCTGTTCCATCAGGGCTTCAAAATCACGGAAGAATTTTAAGACAGTATCGCGAAATTCACGATCATTTTCAAACATCTGGGTGATGCGCTGGCGGGTTTTCCGATCCGCCATGCGCACCGCACGTCGCGAGAAGATTGAGCGATCACCGGACAGATAGCGCTGCCACACCTCATCGGGCACATCATCATCAAGAATTTTATCGATATCCACCGAAGCCGAATGCAGGCTATCCACCAGAAGCGACGATGTTCTGACAAATTCATCGCTGGAGGCTGCCAGCAGGCGGCGCTCCACCTCTTCAGATTTGCTGAGGAAGCTATTGGCTTTATGGATCAGCTTATCGGTTTGTTCCGCCAGCCTTTTGGCCATGCGTTCGCTTTCTTCACCGGCGTCATTGGCGGCCTGCCGCAGATGCATAACGGTTTCATTCATCGACTTTGATACCCGGTGTTCCATATCCGCAACACCCTGACCAAACAGGCTATTGAGGCTTTCCATCGAGGCTCCCACATCTTCCAGACTGCGGGTGATGCTTTCCGAAAGATTGCGCTCGAAGCTTTCCGATGAGTCTTTGGCGCTGGTTTCAGCGCGTGCGGCCAGAGCAATGATCTGTTCGGCGGCATGGGAAAAGCGCTGGGCGATTTCATCAAGACGATTGCCGGTTTCATCGCCAGCATTGCGAAGGAGGGCGGCTTTATCGGTGACGATCTGGGCAATATCCTGTAAGCGGCTGGCGGCTTCGCTGGTATCGTCCAGCACCCGCTTGCGCTCGCCACCAAAAGCCGTGGCCGCCTGGCCCAGGGATTGGGATGACCGTTCCAGAACATCCATCAGCCCTTCACCCTCATTTTTCAATTGCCGGATAGTGCTTTCCAGGGCATTGGCGGTCTGGCTGCTGCGATCTTTGAGCTGTTCGATTTCATCGCCCAGGCCCTGGCTGCTTTCCTTCAGGCGGGCGGATGTGCTTTCAGCTTGCTGGCTCAAGCTTTCGGACTGTTTGCGGAATTGTTCTGCGGCATCGAGAACAGTGCTGCTGCTGGCCTTTGAAGCCTCGGCCAAAGCGCCGCGCTCATGCTCCAGCTTTTGGGTGACATCATCCACCCGCCGCCGCATATCCTCCAGAACCTGACCCAGATTAGCGGAGCGTTCATCCATACGCTCCCCGGCTTCACCCATATTGCGCGCCGCATCGCCCGCCGCCGAGGCGACCATTTCCGCCTGATCGGCCAGCATGGTGGCAAGACGGCTCAATTCCTCGACACTGCGGGTGGCACGATTTTCCACGGCACCGGCTTCCTGATCAAAGCTGGATTTAAGATGATCCAGTCTTTCGGCGATCCGGTTGCCCGCCTGATCGGCCTTTTGATCGAACTGGTTAAGCTCATCGGCAAAGCCGGAGAGCATCGTTTTCACCCGCGAAAGGGTATCTTCCGCCTGTTTCTGGGTTAAAAGATCGGCTTCATGGGCCTGATCGGCGAGATCTTGTGACAAAGCTTTGAAATTATCCCGGGCCTGATCGATGCTGGCGGTGATCACGGCTGCAATCTCAGCCGCCTGCTTTTCAATCAGATGCGCCGCTTCTTCGGTTTTACCGATGGCCTGCTCGGCACGGTCTGAAAGCAGATCGCTGTTCTTTTGCAAGGCCTCGGACACGCGTTGCGCATCGGTTTCTGAGGATTGCGCCAGAAAAGCCAGGCGACCATGGCGTTCCTCCAAGGCCTCGGAAAGGCTTCCATCGAGCTTATCCAGGCCCTCCATACGCTGATGCAAACGGTCGAGCTGCTGATCCATGGCTTCGCTGATCGCGCTCATTCGGGTTTCAAGGCTTAAAGAGAGCCCATCGATAGCCTGAAGGCGACGCGACAGCCCCTGTTCTGATGCGGCGATCTGTTCAACGCTGTGATCCGCCGCCCGGATGATATCTTCAGCCCGGGCATCCAGGCGCTTTGACACCTCGTTGATATCCTCATCGGCATGGGCTGTGGCCATGGAAATACGCTCGGCAAAGCGATCCGCCAGATCCGATGCGCCCGATAGCCTGCGGCCAATCAGTTCTTCGATTTCGAGAAGGGCATCGCGTTCACGCTGCAGGGCATTCTGGATGGTGGCCGATTTGGCTTCGGCATCGGCGGTGACCGAGAATAAGTCCGCAACTTCTTTTTTAAAACGCGCTTCAAGGCTATCGATTCGGCTGGCGGCCAGATCAACAGCGGCTTCCACATGATCCATATCATGACGAATTTTGCCAACAAGCTGATCTAGCCGTTTTTCGGCATGTTCGATGGGGGCGAGCGCACGATCAAGATTGCGCGCGATATTCAGGCGATGTTCCAGCAGGGGATCGGTTCTTTGGAAAACCAGCGTGATCAGCCACACCACGGCCAAGGGCGAAAACACCCCCCCCACAAGTGCTGAAATGGCGGCTATATCTAAAGGTGCATCACCCAGAAAATATCCCTTATCCCAGGCAAGGAACGCTGCCAAACCCAGCCATATCAGGCTTAAAGCCGAGGCCAGCAGAAAAGACCAAAGCCGCCGCACCCGTGAAATCGAGGGGGTCATATCCCTTAAAGGGGGCGTTCTTTCACCATCCGCCACAGGGCCTTGATCAATGGCCAGATCTTCGGCCAGATCTTCGGCCAGATCTTCGGATTGCGCCTCTTGTGGCGGGGGTGGCTGGAAATCCAGTTTGGCGTTCATGTTATTTCCCGATGGGTCTTTTGCCACGCTTGCTCAATGGGTCATCGAAGGTGCATGATGCCCGAATTGACCTTCATCATGATTTAAATTCTTTTCGCATTCCGGAACGTCATTCCATGTCTTCTCTTCAACCATCCGGGGATGATCCCATTGATCTTGCCCATCTTGACAATTTTACATCCGGTGACAAGACCTTGCAGTCGGATGTTTTAAAACTCTTTCTTGATCATGTGCCCGCATATCTTAATCAGCTTGATGATACGACATCCGAGCAAAGGAAGGAACAGCTTCACAGATTAAAGGGAACAGCGAGATCCGTGGGGGCCTGGCCACTGGCAAAGCTGGCGGAAAAGGCCGAGCAGGCGGATTTTGAGGAGCAGTTTTCTCTGATCAGGGCCATGCGCGAGGAATTTGCGCGGCTGAAGGCCTTTCTGCTTTAGGATCAGAACCCTGGACATTTCTGTGTAATATTATTGAAAAATTTACGTTATTCAGCCTTACATAGGCTTTGCGGAACTGTCTTCGGGTGGGTCGAGGCTTCAATGGCTGATTATGATTTTGAAAAACTATGTGTCCTTGTTGTTGAGGACAGCCTTTTCATCAGGTCCCTTTTAATCAATTCACTGCGAATATTGGGGGTGGGGAAGGTTTTCGCCGTGGATCACGGCGGCGAGGCCATTCATTTCCTGAAAAAGGTGAAAGAAGACCCCATGGCTGCGGGTACGCAGGAAGTGGATATCGTGATTTCAAATTGGCAGATGTCGCCGGTGGATGGCATGATCCTGCTGCGCTGGGCGCGCCGCCACAAGGAAAGCCCGGATCGCTTCATTCCGTTCATCCTGATCACCGGCTATTCCGAACCCAAAAGGGTGCATGAAGCCCGCGATATGGGGGTCACTGAATTTCTGGCCAAGCCTTTTACCATCCATGCCATTGGCAATAAGCTGATTTCGATCATCGAACGGCAGCGGCAATTCGTTCATACGCGCTCCTATTTCGGGCCCGACAGGCGGCGGCGCACGGTTGAAATTCCCTTTGAAGATCGGCGGCATCTGACCGATAAAAGCCCCGGTGTGGAGATAGTGCGTGGCTGATCCCAATGAAAAAAAAGCCCCCACAATCGTCCGCTTTTACCGCTTTCGCAATCGGTTGAAGGAAAAAACCCATGGCCTGGCCGGGGGCAAGGGGGGGATTTCCGCTGAGGCTTTGGAAGCGGCTGAAAAAGCCCTTGAATCCATGGCCGAGGATTATCCCGATTGGGTATCGGGTTTGATCACCAAATTGGCCGAACAGCATGGTCGCTGCGTGGATACCCCGGAAGATCGCCGCGATCATTTCGAGGAAATCAACCGGATCGCCCATGATATGAAGGGGCAGGGTGGCACCTTCGGCTTTCCCCTGATCACCGATTTTGCCGATTCCCTTTATAATTTCACCACGATTCGCAATGATATCAATGATCGCATGGTGGAATTGGTGAAAGCCCATATCGATGCCATGCGGGCGGTGATCAAAGGCCGGATCAAAGGCGATGGCGGGGAGATGGGCCAGCAGCTTTCGGCCACATTGCAAAAAGCCATCGAATCCTACAAAAAAGGCGCTTGAGTCTGAAAGGCCTGTTTCGCGGGGTTTTTTATCTGCTTGCCTTGTCAGTCGATGGTCATGGGCCTAAAAGTCAGGGGCTTGGTTCCTTTGGCCTATGAGTGTATTTCATGATGTCATCCGATCAGATTGCTGCCGAAAACGAAACCCGCCCAACGATTTATCTGAAGGATTATCAGCCCCCGGCCTTCAGGATCGAGCAGGTTGATCTGGATTTCGATCTGCAAGAAGAGGGCACCCGGGTCAAGTGCCGCATGGTTTTGCAGAAATTGGCGGCAGATCAGGATGATCTGGTGCTGGATGGCGATGCCGGATTGAAGCTGTTATCCATCACCCTCGATGGGCAGCCTGTGGCCGCAGATCGCCTGCATCGGCAGGATGAAACCCTGCGCATCAAAGCGGTGCCCGATCATTTCACCCTTGAAACAGTGGTTGAGATCGAACCGCAAAAAAATGACCGTCTTGAAGGGCTTTATCGCTCAGGCGGGCAATTTTGCACCCAATGCGAGGCTGAGGGCTTCCGCAATATCACATTTTTTCTCGACCGCCCGGATGTGATGAGCATTTACCATGTGCGCATCACAGCCGATAAAGCCCTTTATCCCGTGCTGCTTTCCAATGGCAATCTTGTGGACAGTGGCGATCTGGCCAATGGCCGCCATTTTGCCCTGTGGCATGATCCTTTTCAAAAGCCGAGCTATTTATTTGCCTTGGTGGCTGGTGATCTGGATTGCCTCAAGGATCATTTCACCACCCGATCGGGCCGTGATGTCAGCCTCAATATCTATGCCCGCACCCATGATCTGCCCAAATGCCGGCATGCCATGGAGAGCCTGAAGCGCGCCATGCGCTGGGATGAAGAGGTTTATGGTCTGGAATATGATCTTTCCATCTTCAATATCGTCGCAGTCTCCGATTTCAATATGGGGGCCATGGAAAATAAAAGCCTCAATATTTTCAATACAAAATATGTTTTGGCCGATCCTGAAATCTCAACCGATGATGATTTTGATCATGTGGAAGGGGTGATTGCCCATGAATATTTCCATAATTGGACTGGCAACCGCATTACCTGTCGGGATTGGTTCCAGCTTTCCTTGAAAGAAGGGCTGACCGTTTTTCGTGATCAGGAATATTCATCCGATCAGGGCAGCCGCGCGATCAAGCGCATCCAGGATGTGCGGATCCTGCGCGCGCATCAGTTCGCGGAAGATGATGGCCCGATGGCGCATCCTGTGCGCCCGGAAAGCTATATGGAGATCAATAACTTCTATACTGTCACCGTCTATAATAAAGGGGCGGAACTGATCCGCATGATGCACCGCATTCTAGGGGCGGATGGCTTTCATCGCGGGATGGATCTTTATGTGCAGCGCCATGATGGGCAGGCTGTAACCTGCGATGATTTCGTCGCTGCCATGGAGGATGCCAATGGGGCAGATCTGTCGCATTTTGCTTTATGGTATAGCCAAGCCGGCACGCCGCATCTTGATGTGCACGAAGATTGGGACGATAAAACAAAGACATATAGCCTTTATTTCAAGCAATATATTAATCCAACGCCGGGCCAAAGCACAAAGGCTGCACTGCATATTCCAGTTTTAATGGGGTTGATTGGCCCCAATGGTGGGGAGATGGCGGCCCGATTGATCGAAGGCGATGCGGACCAAACGGACAAGGGCTTACTTTTGCATGTGAAGGAAGCTGAGGCGGTGTATCGCTTCACTGATCTGGCAGCAAAGCCGGTGCCCAGCCTTTTGCGCCAATTCAGTGCTCCGGTGCAGCTTTCTTCGCCCGCAGATGATGAGCAAAAGCATTTTCTGGTGCGCCATGATCAGGATGAATTTTCCCGTTGGGAAGCCTGTCAGGATCTGATGATCGATGCCATTTTGAAAGGCGTATCGGCGATTTCGCAGCAAAAGCCGATGCCCGATGTCTCTCAGCTGATCGAAAGCTGCGCGGCTCTCCTGAAGGATGCAGATCGCGATCCGGCTTTTACCGCAGAAATCCTGAGTATGCCGAGCGAAGCTTATATCGGCCAGAAGATGACGCCGGTGGCGGTGGATGCGATCCACGAAGCGCACCAATATCTGAAAAAGGCATTGGCCGAGGGTTTGGCGAGCCAATGGCGGGACCTTTATGATCAATTGGCGAATAAAGGGCCTTATGAATTGACGGCCGAACACAAAGCCCGCCGGGCTTTACGCTCTGTGGCCCTTCTATATCTGTGCTTTGGCGGCGATTCCGATCCGGCCTTAAAGCATTATCAAACAGCCGATAATATGAGCGATCGGTTGGCGGCCTTGCGGATCCTGTCTCATAGCGATGATGATGATCTGCGTGAACGGATTTTTGCCGATTTCTATAACAGATTGGCGCATGAGCCTCTGGCCATTGATAAATGGTTTGCCATGCAGGCTTTATCTTTGCGGCCGGATTGCCTGGATCGGGTGAAATCGCTCTTGCGCCATGATGCCTTTTCTTTGCGCAATCCTAATCGCCTGCGGGCTCTGGTCGGCAGTTTTGCTGCGGGAAATCAGCTCCGTTTTCATGATATCAGCGGCGAAGGCTATCGCTTTTTAGGCAAAATCGTGGGCGAAGTGGATCGGTTTAATCCGCAAACGGCGGCGCGCCTGATCCTGCCTTTATCAACCCATAAGCGGTTCGACCCTAAAAGATCGGCGATGATGACCTCTGTTTTGCGTGATCTGGCAGCCAATAAAGATCTGTCGCGCGATGTCTATGAAATTCTCACAAAATCAATTTCCGAAAAATAGGAGCAGAACCCTCAATCAAATATGCTTTTCCGAAACCCCTAGAAAAAAGATTTGCGGCCTTCCACCTTCTACATGCATGGGAAAGATGCCGCGTGTGATGACCCATTTGACATGATTGACGATCATATCGCCCCGGCTGAATTGTGGCTGCCCGGAATCCAGCGTGCTTTTGAATTCCGTACAGCGTTTTAAAAACACAGCATGATCCATTTGTTGGGAGAGAAGCCGCCCTTTCCATGATGCTTTTATCACCGCACTGATCCCGCTGCCATGCAGGCGCACGCGATAATCGGGTTCGGCTTCGGGATCATCTGATGCAGATACCTGCTCAAAAAGAATGATCCAGGGCAGGGCGGATGGCACTTTAAAAGGATTGAACATGGCGCGGTGGGGAATTTTTCCATCATTCAAGGACAGCCAATATCGGTAGAAAGCCATCACCGGATGGGCAGAAGCTAGGCTCTGTGCCTCAATGGGATGAGGCTCATTCATATAAGAAAAATCAGGGTAATCTTCGGATGGATAAATTTGTATCATATGAAAAGCCCCAGCCATTTTATTTCATCTTAGCAGAGACCGTCATCTTTAGAAAAAAGAATAAGGCTGCATTCTTAATGTAAGGCTTAATTTCTTTTGGGCAGGCTCCAGCCGAATTGGATGGCTCCGGCGCGAATGATAAAGGATGCCAGAAATCCAATCCCCGCCGCCCAGATGAAGGGCAGGCCGGCCCATGCCAGCAGCACGTATAAAAGGGCGCCGATAAATGCCGCCGTTGCATAAATTTCCTGCTGCAAGATCATCGGAACATCATTGGCGATGATATCGCGGATGATCCCCCCGGCAACCCCGGTCACAACCCCCATCATCGTCGCAATCAGGGGATCATTGGTCACCAGAAAGGCTTTGCGCGCCCCGGTCACAGCAAATAAGGCAAGGCCCAAAGCATCAAACCAGATGATCACTGTGCGTCGGCTTTCCAGATGCTTTTCCCCGAAATAGGCCGCCAGAACAGCGATGCCGGTGATCCAGATCGGGCGGGTATCCTCGATCCAGAAAACCGGAACATCCAAAATCAGATCCCGCAAGGTGCCGCCGCCCACCGCAGGCATCAGAGCCAAAACGGCAAAACCAAAGATATCCATATCCTTGCGCGCCGCAGAAAGAGCGCCGGAAAGGGCAAAAGCAAGAATGCCGACCGATTCAATGATGACAAATAACGGACTCATGGCTTTACCTATGTCTCCAAATAGTTGAACACTAGCACAGTTATAAATGTCATTGGATAGTGACCATGCTGGGTGAATATCGTGCGCTGACGCAAAATCCGCTGTTGTTTCTGGAGCAGAAGGGACAATCAAAGGCTGATGTGATCCCGATCAGGATCGGTCTTGAAACGCTTTATCTGCTCAATAATGCCGATCATGTAAAATCTGTTTTTGTGGGGAATGATCCCAATTTCGTTAAAGGCCGCTATTATCGCCGCATCACGCCGCTATTGGGCGGCGGACTCTTCACTCTTGAAGGCGAAGAATGGCGGCGTCAACGCCATATTGCCCAACCCTTTTTCGGGGGGGAGCATTTTCGCGCCTTTGCCCCGATGATCGGCCAATCCGGCCAACAAACCATACAGATCATCAAAACGCATCTGGCCGATGGGGCTGGCGGGCCCGGCGGGGAAGGGCGATCCGATCTCGATTTGCTCAATTTCTTCTCGGCCATTGCCCTGATGATTGCGGTTCATGTGTTTTTTGGCCTGAAGGTGCGCTTTGATGACAGTGTGCAGCTTGCCCAGGATTTATCAGACATTCTACGCTTTTTAGAAGACAGACTCTGGTCACCGATACCGCTGCCCTTATGGCTGCCCACAAAGGACAATCAGCATTTTAATGAGCGAAATCGCCATTTTCATCGCTTTCTGGATCAGCAGATCGATCAAAGATTGGCGGGCGAGGGGGATGATCAGGGGGCATTGCTGCTTGATGCCATTCTAGCGGCTAATGGCCTGACCGCTACAGATCGTGCTGAGAATCCGGACGCGCGACGCAAAACAACACGGGCGCAGCTCTTGTCGATTTTGATAGCGGCCTTTGAAACCAGTGCCTTATCCATGCTTTGGTCACTGATCCTGTTAAAACAAAATCCGGAAATCGAAGCACAGATGCGGGCCGAAGCCGATGCTGTTTTAAATGATGAAAAATTGAATACGGCGCATATCAATCAATTGGAAATAGCAAAGCGGGTTTATCAGGAATCGATGCGCCTTTACCCCCCGGGCTGGTGCTTTTCAAGGGAACTGGAAAAGCCGCATGAATTTGGGAACACACAACTGTCGGCCGGGAAAACGGTGATCCTGTGCGCCTATAATATCCATCGGAATCCCCTTTATTGGGAGCATCCCACACGCTTTTATCCTGATCATTTCACCAGTGAAAACAGCGCCAAACGCCCTCGCCATGCCTATTTCCCCTTTGCTGGCGGTCGTCATGCCTGTTTGGGGGCGCGCTTTGCAATGCTGGAAGGGCCCTATCTGCTGTCGTTGATCCTGAAAAATTTCGAGATCGATATCGAGGAAGCTGAAGAGATTAAACCCATCGCCGCCACGACCCTGAGACCGGACAGGCCGGTGAGGGCGCATTTCGTACTGAGACCGTAAATTTTCGCCAATAAGGACAGATATATTCACGGGAATTTGGCCTTGCCTCTCTCTGAATGCTTGAAATTTACAGCCGTTTCTGCGTTAATAGGCAATGTCATTTTCATCTAGGCTTTCAAAAACAACAGGAGATAAGCAATGGAGCCAGGCGATCCAGTTGATAACTATGTGGGGCGGCGGATCCGTGAGCGCCGTAAAATTGTTGGGCTAACGCAGCAGAAACTTGCCGTGAAGCTGGGCTTGAGCTTTCAGCAGGTCCAAAAATATGAGCGTGGAACCAATCGTGTTGGGGCCAGCAAGCTGGTTCAGCTTTCCCAGGCGCTGGATGTTCCCATTTCCTATTTCTTTGAAGAAATCGAGCGCGATCATGGCGCGGAAACTGTCAATCAAAAGCCTGCCATCGATCCCCATATTCTGTCTCATGCTCAGGTCTTGTCGGTCGTGAAATGCCTCATTGGGATTCGCGATGATCGGGTCCGGCGGCGGATGATCGATCTTATTCAATCGGTTCATGATAGCCAGGATCAATAGGGCTCCATTTTCCGGTCAATGCGATATCATAAAAATCTAGTGAGCGGCGTTGCAATTTGCAGCGCCGTTTTTTATGCGATGCCAATTGCTTAGGTAAATTTCAGAGGAAAAAACAAGCGGGGGCCATTTTGTTTTACGGCATCAATAATGCGCATAATTTATATTATGTAAAATTTAACAGCTTTGAGGGAGGCCATCCGGGGTGATCTGATCCATGGCGCCGAAACGTGGTCTGAAGCTGGCACTGGATCGAAGATCAACCGCATCGAAAAAGCCCGAAAAAATCAAAGGCTCATAGTGGAAATAAGCTTCCGCAATGATCGCCATATCGCCTTCACCCAGAATAAGGCTTCCCGGCAGAGCAACCTGTGTCTCTCCCTCATTGCCGATTTCACTCATCAAGCCGATAAGCGCCCCTTCGCATCGCTGCCAGTTGATCCTGTTACCCTGATTATCCGTGCCGATGGCCCCGCTCAAAATCACCCGGCCTTGCTGGTTCATATCGAAGGGCTTTGAAACATGGTTCATCGCAGCGAAAATTTGGGTGATCTCGTTTTCCGTAATGCCATCTTCTGCCTGCGACACCATATCCGCCATAGAGGATGCCAAAGACGACAATTTCTGGTTGGCCAGCATGAAACGGCCCATTTCCACGGCGCCCGCCAGTAATAGCAACAGCACAGGGAGGACCAGCGCCGTTTCAATCAGGATCGAACCTTTTTGATTGCGATGCACTGAAAATATTGGCTTCAGCTGCGATATCAGCTGCATAAAATGGCCCCCCCGGTGGAACTATCTTCTTCCAGCAGATTATAGGGTTCATTTCGCACGGCGGTGGAAGCCTGAAGCCCGATCGCGCCCTTATCGGAGCCGGTCATGAACGCAAAAGCCGGGGTGATCAGCTTTAATTGCACCCGCGCATCATAAACGACGATGGCCCCGGAACCGCCCAACCCCACTGCCCCCATATCTGCATCCCATTGCCCATTTTGATTGATATCGGTGAAACATTCTCCGCTATCATAAACACCATTGGCATTGTCATCACTGAAAGGCTCTGGCTTTCCGATGTCGGCAAAACTCTCATAAACTTTCGTCTCGATCACAACCGGCCCGATAAGGGTGAAATTTTCCATCATGTCGAGAACTCGGCTGCGAACATAGCTTTCTCGCGAGCCATCAACGGGCACGAATCCGGTGACGCCGCGTCTGGATGCTTCGCGCACGGCGCCTTCAAGTGTCGCATTGGCAAAGCTGATATGGCCAATTTCAACGATTCCCATGGTCAGCCCGATGATGATGGGAAACGCAATCGCAAATTCCACGATCGCTGATCCCGACCTGCGTCGGTAGAAATCGCGCGCCTTATTGCAAAAAATCTGATGATCAGGCATCCGTGCATTCTCATACATTCATAAAGTATTGAATGTTAATCGATGGTTCCTAATAATGTGTTCCCTGATATTTAAATATTCGTGAAAATAATCTTTATTCTTTAACGGGCTGTTCAACCCTCTCTGTCAGTCTCATGCCTCTATGAATCCAACCCTTCAGAGGGGAGCATGAAAATGCTGTCAGTATGGCGAATAGGGCTTTCTGCCCTTATGAAAACACGCGCTGGGCTCCCTTCCTTTCTCCATCGAGGATGGCCGCATCGTTTGTGGCGGGAAAAAAAGGGTTCGATGCTGGTTTGGGTCGCGGTTTCGCTGATCCCGCTGGTGGTTTCCGTTGGCATGGCCACCGATATTGCCCGTGGTTTTGTCATGCGCTCGCAACTCAATACGGCTTTGGATGCTGCGGCTTTGGCGGGCGGACGGGCCTTTAATTTACCCAGCCGCGATGATGATGTGCGCAATTATTTTGCGGCCAATTTTCCCGCCGGATTCATGGGGGCCACCCTTGGTAAGCTTGAAATCGAACCGCTGGAAATTCCTGGCGAGCCTGAACGTCTTCGGGTATCGGCATCCGTTGAAATGCCGACCCTGTTCATGAAACTCGTGGGCATCGAAGAGATGAGCGTAGGCACAAGTTCTGAGGTCACCCGTGAAAATCTGGGGCTGCAGGCCGTTCTGGTGCTGGATCATACCGGTTCGATGGCGGGATCAAAGATCAATGCCCTACGAGACGCCAGTATCGATCTGGTTGATATCTTGTTTGGCAATAAGAAAAACCAGCCCCATGATCGCCTGAGTATTGCCATCGTGCCCTATTCGGCCGCCGTGAATGTGGGCGATCTGGGTAGTTCTTTCCTTGATTTCAGTGGCATTCCACCGGAATTTTTCTATAAACCCAATGATGACAGAAAATGGAAAGGCTGCGTGCTGGCGCGGGAAACGCTCACCTCGCTCAGTTCCAACCCCAATGTGCTTGATGTCGGGGCGTGGGATATCAGCTTGGCGCCCCCCGCCATTGGCGGGAAATGGCGGCCCTATATGTATCCCCATTGGTATGATAATAAATATCACAGCTTTCCTTTTCAGGATGATGTAGACCCCCGCGACCCCGGTAAAAATGCCGGCAGCAATCTCGATGGTGTTTTCGATGCCATGGCTTATCGCCAGGGCAAAGGCCCCTATGGCGAGGTCTGGAGCAATCCAAACACCAATCCATCCTTGGGCAATGCCTATACCGGCCCCAATATCGGCTGCCCTGCCGAGGTGATGACATTCAACAATAACTATGATCAGGTTATTGATTATATTAAAGATAATACCATCGCCTGGTCGCGCGGGGGCACCATTGGCAGTGAAGGCTTGATGTGGGGCTGGCGGATGCTTGATCCCGAACCACCCTTCCCCAATACGGTTCCTTATAATGATCCGGCAACGGTGAAGGCCCTTGTGATGATGACCGATGGGGTGAATGAGATCTTCCGCTTGCCCCATGATCAATATGCCAAAACCGCTTCTAACGGCCGTCGCTCCGAACCCAATAACAAAGCTTCAGATCGGCCGGAATCCGATTATACCGCTTATGGACGGCTTGATGATGGCCGCTTGGGGACGACGAATGTCACTGCTGCCGCCGATGCCATCAATCTCAGAATGATCAAGGCCTGTGCGGCGATGAAGATGGGCGGGGTAAATGGTCAGGATCGGGTGCAGATCTACACCGTTATTTTTGGCAGCTTCGCGACTGAAAACAGCCCCAGAGCCATCAATCTTCGCGCCCTTTATCAGGCCTGTGCATCGCGCCCGGCGAATGCCTTTCTGGCCCCCAGCAATGAAGATCTGCGGTCTGCATTCCGCACCATCGGCAATGATCTCGCCAATCTGCATCTCAGCCGCTGATTTTAGCGCCTATCAGGGGCGCAGGGTCATCCGCTCGCCCGTGATCTCAAAGCCTTCGAGCCGGTTGAGGAATGACATGCCCAGCAAGGATGTGTTGAGATTGCCATCGGTGACACTGGCCCGCACATTTTCGATGGTCAAATGCCCGCCGATCTCGATGCTTTCAAGAAAGATCGGGGCCCCCATCACCACCCCATTGGCGGTGTAATAGCGCTCGAAAAACTGTTCCGGCCGGGGATTGATCCCCAATGCCATAGCATCCCTTTTTGAAAGGATGACATGGCTGGCCCCGGTATCCACCAGAAAGGTGACCGGCTGGCCGGAAACATGGGCCCGCACCTTGAAATGGCCGCTGGGATCACGCTCAAAAACCATGGCGTCGCCACTGCGATAGCCCCGTTCTGTCGCCACATTGCCCACCACCCGATCCGCTACCCCGCCTATTTCATGGCGAAAGGCATAGGCAATGGCCAAAACAAGCACAATGCCGGACCAGATGGCAATATTGCGGAAAAATTCCCGAAAATGCATGCGTAAAGAAATGACGATCAGGCTGCCAATGGTCATCAAGGTGACTAAAGTGAGGATGCCGCCAACATGATTGATGCGCGTGCCGGGAAAAAGCCAGCCGAGCACCAGATATAAAACCAGCAAAAAGCCAAACCACCAGAGCAGTTTTTTAAAAACAGGGCGAAGGCCTCCGCCCCTCTTTTGTACAGGGCGACGCGATGGCGGCACGGGGCTTTTTGGTCTCCATGGGTCTGCTGGCATCACTCTAATTTAGGTGTAGCCGCGTAATATTGAAAGATCAAAGCGCTTTTATCTGGCGGCTTTCGCCTCCAGAGTCAGCACCATGCCATCATAAGCCGGTTCGATATGCGGCGGCAAAGAACGCCTTAGGCTGTCATAATCCATATCATTGCTCAAATGGGTGAGAATGGCGCGTTCGGGCTTTACCTCATCGATCCAGCCCAGGGTTTTATCCAGATGAGCATGGGTGCGATGGGGGCGATGGCGCAGGGCATCCACCACCCAAAGCCTGATCCCCCGGAGCAGATCAAGGCTTTCTTTGGGGAAGCCATTCACATCCGTGGAATAGGCAAAATCCCCGAAACGAAATCCCAAAGACCAGATGGGCCCATGTTCCTGCCAGAATGGCTGGGCACATAAATCTCCGATCCGGATCGGTCCGGCAATTTCATGGCCTTTGCAGATCGCCGGATAGCCATGGCGGGATGAAAAAATATAATCAAAGCGCTGATAAAGACGATCCAGTGTTTCCTTTGGCGCAAAAAGGGGGATTTCGGCCCCCTGTTCCATATGAAATCCCCGCAGATCATCGATCCCATGGGTATGATCGGCATGATCGTGGGTGATCAAAACGGCATCGATATGATCGATCCCGGTGGCCAGCAATTGCGCGCGCATATCGGGCCCGCAATCGACCAGAAGATTGATATCGCCCTTTTGGATCAGAATGGATGCCCGGGTGCGGCGATTTTTAGGCTGCGCCGGATCACAGCGCCCCCAATCATTGGGCAGGCGCGGCACCCCTGTGGATGTGCCACAGCCCAAAATAGTGATCTGCATGCTATCCATGCCCTGCCCCATTAAAACCACCCTTTAACGCACCCACCCTTTATCATTGGGCAGCCAATGCGCCTGGTGGGGTGGCTTTCGAAAACAGCCGGAAAAAATTGGTGGTTGTCTGGCGCGCCAAATCCTCAAGCTCAACCCCTCGGAGATTCGCCAAAAACCGCGCGGTATCAGCAACATAGGCCGGTTCGCAAATTTTGCCACGATAGGGCACAGGCGCCAAAAAGGGCGCATCGGTTTCCACAAGCAGGCGATCATCGGGAATGGCTTTGGCGGTTTCCTGCAGGTCGGTGGCTTTTTTGAAGGTAACGATCCCTGAAATCGAGATAAAAAACCCCAGATCCACCATCTGTTTCATGAAATTCCGGCTGCCGGTAAAACAGTGGATCACCGCCTTGAACGGCCCTTTTTTCAATTGCGCGCTTAGTATATCAAAGCTATCGGCTTCGGCATCACGGCTATGGATAATCAGGGGCAATCCCGTTTCCCGGGCCGCCGCGATATGCTCTTTGAAGCTTTTGATCTGATGATCGCGCGGGGCATTTTCATAGAAATAATCAAGCCCGGTTTCCCCTAAACCTATGATCCGGGGATGCGCCGTTCTGGCAATAAGATCAGCAGCCCCCATCCCGATTTCGGCTTGCGCCTCATGGGGATGAATGCCCACCGTGCCAAACACATCATGATACTGATCGACAAGAGCGATGATCTCGTCATATTCGCGCAATTTGGTGTTGATGCTGAGAAAAGTGGTGATGCCCGCCGCCCGTCCACGTTCAATTACTGCATCAACATCATGAGCCAAGCCCTCGTAATTTAAATGACAATGGCTATCAACCAACATCAGGATGCATCCTTTTCCGTAAGCCTCGGAAAAATACCGCTTGGCGCCGGCAGGGCCAGCCCCGCCTGCAATCGCCCCGCTTCGCCCAAATCGGCAAAGCCCCGATTTTCATCCGGCACAGCCAGTTGATCAAGCAATTGCGCCATGCTTTTGGGCATCAAAGGCTGGGCCAGAATGGCCAGATTGCGCACCGCTTCGGCGGCCACATAAAGCACCGTTCCCATCCGTTCGGGATCGGTTTTCTTCAGGGCCCAGGGCTGTTCGGTTGCAATATAGCCATTGGCGCGAGAAATCTGCCGCCAGATCACCTCAATCGCCTGATGAATGGCCTGATCATCAAGATGAACCCGCACTTCATTCAAGGTTTTATCAAGATCGCTGAGCAAAACCGCATCCGCATCCGATAAAAGGCCCGGTTGGGGGATCAGACCATCACAGTTTTTAGCGATCATCGACAGGCTGCGTTGAGCCAGATTGCCGAAATCATTGGCCAGATCGGCATTGCAGCGCGCCAGAAATCCTTCGCGGGAAAAATCGCCATCATTGCCGAAAGGTACTTCGCGCATCAGGAAATAGCGCACCGGATCAAGGCCGAATTCTTCAACCAAAGCAAAGGGATCAATCACATTGCCAACAGATTTTGAAATTTTCTGGCCTTCATTCGTCCACCAGCCATGGGCAAACACCCGCTGTGGCGGCTCCAGGCCTGCCGCCATCAAAAAGGCGGGCCAGTAAACCGCATGAAAGCGCAGAATATCCTTGCCCACCATATGCACATCGGCGGGCCAGAACCGCTGATAATCCCCGTTTTCGTTGCGTTCGGGATAACCGAGGGCGGTGATATAATTGGTCAGGGCATCGATCCACACATACATGATATGATCAGGATCACCCGGCACCGGAACCCCCCAATTAAAGCTGGTGCGCGAAATCGATAAATCCCGCAATCCGCCTTTTACAAAGCTCATCACTTCATTCATGCGGCTTTTGGGTAGCACGAAATGCGGGTTTTTCTGGTAAAAATCCAGCAGCTTATCCTGCCATTCCGAAAGCTTGAAAAAATAGCTCGGCTCTTCCAGCCATTCCACGGGGGCACCGCTGGGGGCGCATTTCTGGCCGTCCGGCCCGTCGATCAATTCAGATTCGGCATAAAAGGCTTCATCGCGCACGGAATACCAGCCGCTATAGGCCCCTTTATAGATATGGCCCGCCGCTTCGATCCGCTGCCATAAAGCCTGAACCGAGCGGATATGGCGATCTTCGGTGGTGCGAATGAACTGGTCGATGGAAAAATCCATGCTATCCACCAGATCGCGAAAGCGGCCCGACACGCGATCACAAAAGCTTTGGGGATCGACACCGGCAGCGGCGGCGGATTTTTCCACCTTCTGGCCATGCTCATCGGTTCCGGTCAGGAACATGACATCAAAACCATCCAGCCGCTTGAAACGTGCCAGCACATCGCAGGCCAGGGTGGTATAGGCATGGCCGATATGGGGCACATCATTCACATAATAAATAGGCGTGGTGATGTAATATGTTTTCCGTTCCGGCATGGCGGACCCTTATCCTATCTGTAAACCTGATCAGTGGTGTGATGGCATGCGGCCGGCGGCGGCTTCATCCAGCATCAAAAGCAAAGACAGCAAAACCTGTTTACGATCAAGATACACTGCATCAGTCCGCGAAATCAGGCCGGTCATCTTTTCCCACAGCTCTACCCAGCGATCAAGCGCCAGTGAAGCCACAAAATGCTGGCGCAGTGCGCCCTCCCCTTCGATCACATCGCGGCTGCCATCAGCAGATGGCTTTGAATCCCCCATTGCCGCCCATCGCACGCTGGTTTCAACCCACCATAAAAGCAGGCTGATCATAAGCTGATAGGCGGGCTCGGCTGATTTGAGGGAGAACCGACCGGCAAACTGATGGGCTTTCACCAAATCGATGCCCGGCATGGTTCGGATCAGCGCCAGCAGATCGGTATAAAGAGACAGGCCATCGCCTTCGGCCAAACTCATGGCCCACCCCGGGGCTCCATCCGATAAAATGGCCAAAGCCCGGGCCTCATTCGCCGCCAGATCGGGATGGCTCAAGGCAAGCGCATCAATCACCTTTTGCTGCGGCACAGGGGCCAGCGCCAGGCTGCGGCACCGCGAGCGGATGGTGGGCAAAAGCCGCCCGGGCGCATGAGAAATCAATAAGAGAAGACAATCGGCAGGTGGCTCTTCAAGAATTTTGAGAATGGCATTGGCGGCATTGCGGTTCAATTCATCCGCCGCATCGATGATGCACAGCCGCCAACCTTTCTGGGCCGCCGTGCGGTTGAAAAAGGCCTGCATCTTGCGTACATCATCCACGAGAATATCGCCGCGCATGACCTTGCGTCGATCATCCCAGCCTCGTTCGATCACTAAAAGATTGCCATGCGATCCTTGGGCAATGCGCTGAAACACCGGATCATCCACCGGAAGCTCAAGGCTTGTTAAGGGCGCAATCACCGGGCTGGGGCCATTATCATTGGGGCCAGCGCCAAAAAGCGAGGGGGGATCATCGCGGCTTTTCTGCTCATTGGATTTCAAAATGAACCGGGCCATGCGATAGGCCAAGGTGGCTTTTCCCACCCCCCTTGGCCCGGTGATCAGCCAGGCATGATGCATCTTGTGCGATGCGATGGCATCGAGAATAATCCGCTCGGCCCGTTCATGGCCATAAAGCTTTGGGTTATGGCGCGGATCATGGGCATCCGGCCCCGGTTCAGCCGATTTTTGTCCTGCCGCAGGTCTTGCCATCAGCCCTGCCCCACATCCATCGCAGGTCTGTTTTCAAGGGATGCAATATGCTTCAAAATGATCTGCGCCACCTGCTGTTCATCCCCCGATGCATCGATCAAATGGCAGCGCTCGGGGTAGAAGATCGCAAGCTTTTGAAAAGCCGCAGAAAGGGCGTGATGAAAAGCATCCCCCATGCGTTCATAACGATCCTCAGCAAGATTTGAAGCCTTTGTCGTCTGCTGATCATTGATCTGCGATTGCCGCGAATGCGCCCGCAATAATCCCTCAGCAGGGGGCATATCCAGAATGAAGGTGAGATCGGGCAATAAACCATCGGGATGATCCGGGCTTCCCAAGGCCAGGGCATGGAGGGATTCGATCCGCTCTCGCCCCACGCCCTGAGCAAGCCCTTGATAAACAAGCGTACTATCCCTGAAACGATCGCTGATCACCCAAGCCCCGCGATCAAGCGCAGGCTGGATGGTTTTGGCCACATGATCCACCCGGGCGGCGATATGCAAAAGCGCTTCACTCATCGGTTCCCAGCGTGCGGGATCGCCCCTGACCAGCAGATCGCGGATCTGCTCGGCCCCCGGTGCACCACCGGGTTCCCGTGTCAGCACCACATCCTGGCCCTGGGCGCGCAGATGATCAGCCAGAAGCCGGGCCTGTGTCGATTTCCCGACCCCCTCGCCGCCCTCGAATGTGATAAACATTCCAGTCCTGTGCTGATCTTTGGATGGCCGCGCACTCATTTCCCGGCAGAACCAAAGAGCAGATAATCAAGCGCCGCGCCAATCCGTCCAAAGCCGCTCACGGGTTCGATGCTTTCGCCCGCCAAAACCGGAATTTGCCTTTCCCCCAGATCGGGCGCGCTTAAGGTGACGGTGGCCACAGGCTGGCCTTTTTTAATAGGGCTGGGGATGGGATTATCATAGCGCAGCACCATTTTGAGTGCCATGCGATCCCGCCGCGACAAGGTAAGCTTCAGCGGATCCTGAACGATCAGGGGGAGTTTACCGCTTTTGCCCAGCCACACATCGGCCTCGCCGATCTGCTCGCCAGCATCAAAAACGCTGTAGGTATCAAAGGCGCGAAAGCCATATTCCAGCAAAGATTGGCTTTCCCGGGCCCGGGCCGATACGCTATCCAACCCCGAAACCACCACGATCAGACGACGGCCATTGCGGATCGCCGATCCCGTCAGCCCATAGCCAGACGCTTCGGTATGGCCGGTTTTAAGGCCATCAGCGCCATCCATGCGATAAATCAAAGGATTGCGATTGGATTGGGTGATCGCCTCGCCTGTCCGAAAATCCTTGCCATAGGTATAGCTTTTTTCGGCATAAATTTCATAAAGCTCGGGAAAATCCCTGATCGTTTTCTCGGCCAGAGTCGCCAGATCATGGGCGGTGGTATATTGCCCATCTGCAGGCCAGCCGGATGCATTTTTGAACTGGCTGTTGGTCATGCCGATTTCAGCGGCTTTTTCATTCATCCAAAGGGCAAAGGCATCTTCCGTTCCCGACATCATCTCGGCCAGAACCGTGCAGGCATCATTCCCGGACGAGACAATGATTCCGTGGAGTAATTGCTTTACGCTTACCTCTTCACCGGCGCCTAAAAACATCAAGGAGGCTTCGGTTCCCGCCCAGCGCCGCCAGGCTTCATCGCTCACCCTTGTGGTATCCTCAAGGGAAAGGCTGCCCGCGCGGATCTGATCGAATGCCAGATACACAGTCATCATCTTTGACATCGATGCCGGAGGGAACGGGGTTTCCGGGTCTTTGGAAAACAGCACATCGCCGGTTTCCATCTCCAAAAGCAAGGCATGGCGGGCCGATGTTTCAAGCCCCTGCGCCACCGCTGCCAAGGGCGCCACCACCAACAGGGGGGCCATGAGACAACAGATTTTGAATAATCTTTTTACTACAATCATTTTCAGGTGCTTCTTCAAAGTGAACATCAAGGGTGAGCGCTTAAATAAACCAGCGGGTTCCGGCGGTTTTTAAGCCGGGATCATATCAGCCCAGCCGATCGGTGAAAATGCGGGCATCATGATAGCCGCGATCAAAAACACGATCCAGAATACGCCGGGCATCGCGCTCATTCCCAAAAGGCCCGATACGAACGCGGAAAACCTGCCCCTCATCCGTATCGGCGGCCTGAATGATCACCGATTTCAGATCATTCAAACTGTGATAAACCCGATCCGCATTACCCCGATCCGCAAAAGAACCGATCTGGATGAAAAATGGCCCCGGCACCACGGTATCAGCGGCCAGCTGCCGGGGTGTTGCAGATCGTTTCCCGCCATCGGCCAGGCTGCCATCGGGTCGCACAACCTGTACCCGCACACGGGTCGTTCCCTGATCCTGAAAGCCCAAAAGCTGCGCCGCCCGGCGCGACATATCGATGATCCGCTCGCGTGCAAAGGGGCCGCGATCATTGATCCGCACCGTAATCGCCCGCCCATTTTCCAGATTGGTCACCCGTGCCATGCTTGGCAAAGGCAAAGTGGGATGCGCGGCGCTCACCTTATTCATATCAAAAACTTCACCATTGGCGGTCGGTTTGCCATGAAAATTCGGCCCATACCAGGATGCCACCCCAACCCGATCATAATCATGATCGATGGCCGGATAATACCAGATACCGCCGATCTGATAGGGTCGGCCCACCTTTTGCCCCGTAGCAGGCGTCGGGCTTTGCGACGGGCTATAAGATCCCGAGCCGCTGCTGCAGGCAGCCAGGATTAAAAGGCATAGCACGGGTAAGAGCTGTTTCACTGTCATGGTCTTCAGGATCATATCCCCCCATCATTGCGCCGATAAAAGGGCATCAGCCAAATGCCCCACAGCCAGAGCATAAAGATCGGAACAATTATAGCTCAAAATAGCCCGATAATTCCCATAGGTGAGAAAAGCCTGATCGGCAATCGTCCCCGGCTTCACAAGGGATGCCTTGATCTCAACCATCGGTAAAGCCTCGCCATTCAGGCGCTTCACGCCTCGGCGATCCCATTCCACCAGGCTGAGCATCCGGCTGTGATTTCGAAGGGCGCGGCTACAGCTTGCTGGGGGCGTTTCCTGGGCCAGATCGCCCTTCGTGGGCAAAAGATCAGGAGACACGCGCACCGACCTGCCCCATGTATAGCGATCATCCCAGCCATGGGCTTTCAGATAATTGGCAATCGATGCAAAAACATCCACAGGGGTATTCCAGATATCCCGGCGGCCATCCTTATCGAAATCTTCGGCATAGGCAATGAAACTGCCGGGCATGAACTGGCTTTGGCCCATGGCCCCGGCCCATGATCCTTTCATCTCGGATGCGGTGATATGCCCTTCATCGATGATTTGCAGGGCGGAAAAAAGCTGCCGGCGGAAAAAATCGGATCGCCGCCGATCATAAGCCAGGGTGGCAAGGGATTGAATGACATTCATGCCCCCGGTGAAGGAACCATAATTGGTTTCCAGCCCCCAAATGGCGGCGATAAACCGAGGCTGCACACCATAATGATCGGCCACGGCGCGCAAAGGCTCGCGATATTCAACCATCATCTCCCGTCCGCGTTTGATCCGCACCGGGGAGACGCGGGCAGCCAGATACGCCTCGAAAGTCTGGGTGAATTCAGGCTGTTTGCGATCCAGTTCCACCACCCGTTCATTGGGAACCACCGCGCCCAAAGCGGCATCAATCGTTGCCTCAGAAATTCCTTTGCTGCGGGCTTCGGCGCGCAATTCATCAAGCCATTGATCAAAAGGCGGCAGCGAAGGCTCCGTAGCGTCAGTGTCCTCAGCGGTTTCTTGGGCGGTTTCTTGGGCGGTTTCTTGGGCGGTTTCTTGGGCCTTCAGGGCGGATGGTGCAAAGGGCAAAAAAGCCACGCTCATAAAGATGATCACCATAAAGGCGCGCATAAAAAGCCAAGGCAAAAGCGTGCGATTGAAATGGCGGAAGGATACAAAACCCATGAAAAAACTTTCCTTATGATCGCACAATCAGATGAAACGCCATAAAATACCCGCCCATATCCCCTCAAAGCCTTGAGGCTTCATAGCCTTGGCAGAGATGTGCGGCACATTTTAGGCGGCCATGGCCTTAGTTTCCACAAGTGGCGCTCTGATCGCAAGCCTTGTCGTTGCTTTTGATGCCAATTGATATTTTTGGGGAATCGGCAATCGCCGATGATGTGCTTAGGCACTTGGCGACAGCAAAAACTTCGGATACAAGGGCGCCATATCGCGGACGGGTGGCAGAGCGGTTGAATGCACCGGTCTTGAAAACTTATTACGGAAGGGTGGCAGAGTGGTCGATTGCAGCGGTCTTGAAAACCGCCGATGTGCAAGCATCCGTGGGTTCGAATCCCACCCCTTCCGCCAAGTTTTTCAAGCACTTATCTAGCGTCAGTTCCGCTTCCCGCGCCCCCGCTACAGGGCTGCTACAAGGGTGAAAAACGCGGCGGCAAAGCTGCTTCCGCACAGGGCACTTGTAGCGCATTTGTAGCCCCCGCTCGTGAAAGCACCCCCGCCGCATGGCGAGGGTGCTGGACAGGTCACGCGGGTAAGGAGAAACCGCGCCCTGCCTGCGTCCGTTGGATTTAGCGGGGAACTGAACGCTATGCCCCGTCGCGGGTGACTAAGCCGCGCGCTGCTACAGGGTCGCATCTCCTTAGTCCGTAGCAGCTTTCCTGTACCTCACCGGCGTCTGGTCCCGGCATCCGGTATCACCGTCACACAGGCGAAGGCGGGTCGTGTCCTCCGACCAGAACGGCTTGCCGCAGCACATGCAGTTCCGCCAGCCCACCTTACGCACGACACGCGGCGGGAAGTATTCCAAGTCCAGCACCGACTCGCGCCGCTTGCCACCGTCATAGGGCCAAGACTCCGGTTCAACGAACCCGTACGAGTTACCCTTCGGGCGCGCGGGCCGCGTGCCCTCCACGCACTGAGCCAAGCCGGTTCCTCCATCGCTATGACCACAGTTCCCAGACGCGGTCGCGCGCCCATTTCTGCACTGAGGCAAGCACGATGGCCATGTCCTTGGCGTCGTAGCGCCCCGCCTCAACACCCGCGCGCATCTCCGCCTCAAACTCTGGCGAAGCGAGGTACATGAACACGGGCGACTCGCGCACCCGCTCAAGGCGGCGAACCCTCGCCAGCAATGCACGCCGACCCGCCACTGTGGTCAGCCCTCACTGCTGTCCGGTTTAAATTCACTGCCATTGCAGCACCATTTGGTTCGTGTTTTCCGGTGGGCTATGCGCAGTTTG